>JAUIDY010000035.1 GCA_030428385.1 Rhodothermia bacterium
GCGCAGGTGGGGCAGAGCGGCTACCGGGAGGCCGACTTCGATCTGAACGGCGAAGTGCAGGCGTCAGACAAGAACGCGTACTTCACCAAGAATGTAGGCCGCGGGAGCCAAGTGCCTGCATCCAGTGGCTCGGCGACGGTCTCCAAAACAGCCGCCTCTTCTACACCTGTGCCTCCTGTCCAAGTCCCGGGACGCATACTGGGCAGAACGAAATAATTCGCAGGCGGTCCCTCCCCGCCTGGCACCTGCGGCCGGGTGGGGAGAAACGGGTGACGATCTTTTCGCTGACAGGGACGCAGAAGGAAATGAAAAACCCGTTTCTTGAGCTGGGTTGATGAATGCCATATTTGCTACGGTAGGCCTCGGCGCTGAGGACATCAACCTAACGGTACCCCGGTCTCTGCATTGGAGGTGACGGCGACCTCGGAGGACAATAGCAGGATGATCATCATATTACCCTACAACGGTGTATTGGTAAACGGCTAGGCTGCTTCGTTTCTTGCGGAGGAGATTCAGAGGGAGGGGCTCCCTGAGATGCGGAGGCACAAATCTTTTATATTGCCCAGATGGTTTCCAATGTTTCTGGTACCCCGGTGCCCCAGGAGGGCCTGCAACCATTTACCAGCAGGGGCAATGAGTGCAAGAAATCTTATACGCGTCATGATCCAGCAGGGGCAAACCGGCTTGGCGAGGACGTGTGTTTTTGTCGTCGGGATGCTTGGGTTTATGTTCAGCCCGGTGGCACAAGCCCAACCTGCTGGGGAAGGAACACAAACTGACGGGCCAGCGCTTGAAACCTGGGTCACGCAAATCGACAGCTTGTATCGGCAACATCCACAGGAGGCCCTTACGCTGACGCGTGCCGCCTTACGTCACCCCAATCTTTCCCATTCTATCCGGGCGCATGTACTGGTCCGTAAGGCCCAGGCCCATGAGTTCGCCGGCGAGTATGATTCGCTGGATATTGCTATCGAGGCATTAACGCAGGTGGGTACGGCACACGCACATGCACACGCAGCCTTTATTCAGGGGCGGCGGCATTATCGGAAGGAAGCATATCAAGAGGCAAAAACAGCCTTCGAGGATGCCATTCGTCAATATGAACAGCTTGCGGATACGTCCTTTTTTATTCCATCGCTGTCAAGCTTGGGCATGGTCCTCCGGCAACTTAACGCGTTGGACGACGCCATCGCCGTGCAAAACCGGGTGTTGAACTTGCGGCAAGCCCTGCGAGACTCCACTGGCATTGCCAACACACTCAGCAACATCGCCAACATCCACCGCAGTCAGGGACAGTATGAAACGGCCATTGCGCTGCACCGTCAGGCACTGGCCCTGCATCAGCAGCAAGACGCACCACGGAGCATTGCGCTAACCTATGCACAGCTTGCGGATACCTATAAACAAAACAACGACAACACCGCGGCCCTCAGCTACTACGAACAAGCGGCTGAGTTAAACTTGGCGTCGGGCAATGAACACCTCGCGGCGGAGGCATTGCGCAACATGGCCGTCCTTCATGAAGACCTCGGCCATTATGATGAAGCCTTTGCCCTTTTTAGTCGGGTGCTCACGCTTTATGAGACGTTGGAGAATCCCCAAGGCATTGCAACCGTGCTCAATTACCTGGGCGACTTGCATGACGACCAAGGCGACTATTTACAAGCCATCGATTTTTACCAACGGGCCTTGGCTGTATTCGAGCAACTTGAGAGTCAAAATGGCAGAGCGGCTGTCCGCAACAATCTGGGAAGTATTTACTTAGCCCTGCGCGATACAGACACCGCCCTGCCCCTTTTTAATGAAGCCCTGGCGATCCGTCAAGAACAGGGAAACGCACGCGGCCAGGCCCTTGTCCACATCAACGTCGGTGAAGCCTACCAAATCCAAGGCGACTTCAGCAAAGCGTACCAACACTACCAGCTTGGGTTTGTCCTGTTGGAAGAAGCGGACGAAAAGGAATTGTCGGCGTTTCTTTTCAAAGGGCTGGGGGCGCTGTACGCCAGATGGGACAGCCTGCCCCGCGCCCTGGTTGCCACCGACTCGGCGTTGGCGATAGCGATGGATATCGGGGCCTTGCCGCTGGTGCACACCATTCACCTGCAACGAACAGAGATACTCGAAAAACAGGGCCGGTTCGAGGAAGCGCTGGCGGCGCACCGGGCCTATCACGCCGCCCACGATTCGTTGTATAACACCGAAAGCCGGGGCATCATTGCGGAGCTTCAGGCGCAGTATCAAACCCGCGAGCAACAGCGACAAATCGACCTGCTGGAACGCGAACAACAGGTGCTGGAACGCGAACAACAGATCCAGCAACAATGGGTGATTGCGTTATTGGCGGGGTTGGGGTTGTTGGTGATCATCATCGCCCTGCTCTATAACCGGATGCGCCTCCGACGGGCCACCCTCGAAGCCACCGAGAAGGCCCGGCGGGCCGAAGCGTTGCAGGCGGCCGCCCTCAAAAAAACCAACGAGAACAAGTCGCGCTTCCTCGCCAACATCTCCCACGAGTTTCGCACGCCGCTCACGCTCACCTTTGGTCCCATAAATGACGTGCTCGACGGGCGTATTGCCGTTGATCCGTCGGCCCTCCCTCATTTTGAACGGGCCCAGCGCAACGGCCATCGGCTCTTGCGCCTCATCAACCAACTGCTGGAGTTGTCGCGGCTGGACGCGGGCTCGCTGATGCTACAGGCACAGCCTCATGATCTGACCCAATTCCTGCGCGAGATCGTGGCGCTGTTCGAAAGCCTTGCCCAACAGCGGAACCTGCATTTCACGACGGATCTACCGTCGGGCCCCTGCTGGCATGTCTACGACGCGGACAAACTAGAGAAGGTGGTTGTAAACCTGCTCTCCAACGCCTTCAAGTTTACGCCTGCTGAGGGCAAGGTGTCGCTGAGGCTGAACATTGAAGACGGCGGCGGCGCCTCCATTGAAGTGGCCGATACCGGACCGGGCATTGCCGCAGAGCATGTGCCCCATGTCTTCGACCGTTTCTATCAGATTGAAACCGCCTCAACCCGTACCTACGAAGGGTCGGGGATCGGGCTGGCGTTGGCAAAAGAGTTGGTGGAGCTCCATGGCGGCCACATCCGGGTGGAGAGTACCGTGGGATTTGGGACACGCTTTATCGTGTTTTTGCCGATGCTGGAAGCATATGCAAAACAGGTGCCGGTAGCTGCCTCGGGCGATGGAATCGAAAACGCGTCGTCTGTCGGAGTGCCGGGCATGGCCTATGAGGTCGCTGCTCTTCCAGCCGAAGCACCCACTTCTGACACCGATGAAGCAACGGACGAAACAACGGACGAAACAACGGTGCTGGTGGTAGAAGACAACGCCGATATGCGGGCCTACATCCGGGCCTACCTGGAAGCCGAGTATCAGGTGCTGGAAGCAGCCAACGGCGAGGAAGGCGTTGCGCTGGCGCAGACCTGGGTGCCCGATCTGGTGCTAAGCGATGTGATGATGCCCAAGATGGACGGCCTTGAACTCTGCGCCGCCCTCAAGGCCGACGTGCGCACCAGCCACATCCCCGTCGTGTTGCTAACGGCCAAAGCCGAGGTGGAACACCGCATCGTGGGCTTTGAGTCGGGGGCCGACGCGTATTTACCCAAGCCGTTCGACGCCGACGAATTGCGCGTGCGGGTACGAACGCTGGTCGACGAACGACGGCGGTTGCGGCGGCTTTTTGGCACGACGGGTGCGCCCGACGCTGAACCCATGACGCCCGATCTTCCCCCGCGTGAAGCCGCTTTTCTGGAATCGGTGGACGCCCTCATTGACACCCACCTTAGCGATGCCGACTTCGGCGTCGATCAACTCGCCGAGGCGGTACACCTGAGCCGTCGGCAACTGCTGCGCAAGCTGCAAGCGCTCACCACGGAATCGCCCTCCGAACTGTTGCGCCGACGGCGGCTGGAACACGCAGCCGGGCTGTTGAAACAAGGACGATCGGTGAAGGAAGTCGCCGACGCCGTGGGGTTCAAAAACTACGCTTCCTTCTCGCGTTCCTTCAGCAGTACCTATGGGGCGCCCCCTTCGGAATATGGACAACAAGCGTGAGTAACGGCCCCTTTCCTAGGGCCATGTCTCCAAACGTCACGCATTTGTCCCACGCCATCACGTCTCGTCCCGTGCTGCAACCAGGTCGTCGCACGGCGTCATGAGGGCCTGATCTATCCTTAGTCCACACCGCGAGCAGCCTGCTTGCGGGTCTTGATCATCACGATGGGCTCATGGATAAACCGCACCCCTCTTCTCCCAAACCGTCCACGTTTCGGACATCGCCTCTGCCGGAGGCACCAAGCGACGCGCCCTCATCCGTGTCCCGTGAACCTGTGCCCTACGAAAACGCCCGGCTCGAACTGGACGCCCTCCGTGCCATCCTTTCGGCACCTTCTCCCGACTCCCCCAATTCGCAAAAACGCTAAAACCATGCGCCGTACGTCTACTTTCCTCTCAGCGGGATGCCTGCTGGTGTTTGCATTGCTGATCCTCACACCAATGGTAGCCCATGCGCAAAGCAACCCCGTCTTTCTCCCAAGCGTGAACAACCCTTATGGACTGACAGGAGTGGGAGGGAATGATACCAGACCGTCCGTTGCTGATCTTGATGGTGATGGGGACCAAGACGTGCTGACAGGCGAAAGAAATGGTTCTCTTTTTTATTATGAAAACACCGCTGGGCCAATCGTTGCACCGACCTTCGCTGCACGCCAAGAGAACCCGTTCGGCCTCACAAAGGCAGGCGGCAGTCAATCCTATCCTGCTCCGACCGTAGCCGACCTCGATGGCGATGGTGACCAGGACATTCTAGTAGGTGTTGGAATTGGCGTGTTTCGTTATTATGAAAACACGGCGGGTGCAGGAAACACCCCCTCCTTCGCAGCACGCATCGAAAACCCGTTTGGACTCTCCGGCATTGGAGCCGTTAGTGCCCCGACTGTAGCAGATTTTGATGCTGATGGAGATCAGGATGTCCTTTCAGGTAACCGGGACGGCTCATTCTATTATTTTGAAAATATGGCGGGTGCAGGAAACACCCCCTCCTTTGCAGCACCCGTGACGAATCCTTTCGGTCTACGTAATATCGGAAGAAATAGTCGCCCCTCGGTGGCAGACATAGACCGTGATGGCGACCTCGATGTGCTTGCGGGGGAGATAAACGCTGATTTTTATTTTTTCAGAAACATCGCTGGTGCAGGAAACATGCCTTCCTTCGCTGCACCCGTGCAAGACCCCTTTGGCCTTGCCCATCCCGAGGGCAATAGCCCCTCCGTGGCCGACCTCGATGGAGATATCTATCCCGATGTGCTGGCAGGGGGCTTTCCCGGCGACTTCTACTACTTCATGCAAGAGCGTCCTACTGTGGTTGTAAACTCTACCTCAGACAATGATGACATTGACTTGGGAGATAACATCTGTGACACCGGCCAAAACAATAGCAACGGAGACCCCGAATGCACGCTACGTGCTGCCCTTCAGCAGGCCAATTCCGACGCGGGGAAGGAAGCTATTTACTTTAACATTCCGGCCAGCGACCCTGGCTGCTCCGGCGGCACCTGCACGATTGCGGTGATCGACGCCGATACGCGAGGTGGTTTGGCTATCACCGATCCCGTCATCCTCGACGGCTCCACGCAGCCCGGCAGCGAAGGCGTTTGCACAAACCCCATCCCCGACCGCCCCACCTATGGCATTGCCATCGACGGCTCAGGGGCAGGATCCGTAAGCGGCCTGAACCTCTCAAGCAGTGGTAGTGGCTCCGTCGTGCGAGGACTCACTATTCATTCGTTCCAGCAACGGGGGATCGACTTGATCGGGAGCACGAATAACCACATCGCCTGTAACTTCATCGGCACCAATGCGGATGGTTCGGCGGCGCTGCCCAACCTCAGTCATGGCCTTCGCCTCAACAATGGGTCTCCCAACAACACCATCGGTACCGACGGCGACGGCGAAGATGACGCCTTTGAGGGTAACCTCGTTAGTGGCAATGGCGGCAGCGGTGTGCGGCTGGCAGGCGGCAACAGCAACATCGTGGCGGGCAACTTCATCGGAACGAACCGGGCGGGCACGCAGGCGCTCGGCAATACCAACCATGGTATTGTGATTGACAACGGAGTCACGTTCAGCCGCATTGGGACAAATGGAAATGGAACCAGCGATGCCGAAGAACGCAACCTCCTCAGCGGCAACGGGGACAACGGTGTGCTTATTCAGGGCAGTGGCACTACGGGCAACGCCGTGGCGGGCAATTCCATCGGCGCGGCTATCAGTGGTGGGGCGCTTGGAAATGGGGCGAACGGTGTGTACCTGAATGGGGTCAGCGGCAACCGCGTGGGCTTCGCCGGAACCGGGCCAGGATCAAGCGGATCGCAGGCCAACCGCATTCGCAGCAACGGAGGGCACGGCGTTCAGGTTTTTGGAGGAGGGGCAAGACAAAATCGAATCCGTGGCAACCAGACCTTCTCGAATACGGGACTCGGCATAGACCTGGTCGGTGGGCCAGAGGATGCGAACGGCGTAACTGCCAATGACGTGGGTGACTTCGACCCGGGTGCCAACCGACGTCAAAACACCCCTGAGATCGCCAGCATTGTGCTAGACACACAAGGCGACCTCGTGCTCACCTACGAGGTCGATGCGGACATGACCGCGTCTACCTACCCCTTGCACATCGACGTATACCTTGCCGACAGTGATGAGGAGGAGGGACAAACGTGGCTCGGCAGCTTCTCGTATGATAGCGCCGTGGCCCAGGCGATGGTTACCGTCACCTTGAATCCCGTGACAGCGGTAACCGAGGGTGACTTCATCGTGGCAACTGCCACCGACGCCGATGGCAACACGAGCGAATTGAGTGCCGCATCTTCGGTGTTACCGTCCATACTCGTTGTTAATGCCACCGATGATGACACCGATGCCTCGCCCGGCGACGGCGTCTGCGACACCGGCCAAACCAACAGCGAAGGCAACACCGAATGCACGCTACGGGCGGCCCTGGAGGAAGCCAATGCCCTCGTTGGGACCGACTCTGTTCATTTTGCGATCCCGTCAGTCGACGCGGGATGCACGGGTGGCACGTGCACCATTGAGCCTGGTAGTGTCCTTCCTACCATCACCGACGCGGTGGTCATTGACGGCTCCACCCAACCCGGCAGCGAAGGGGTCTGCACGATGGCTGTTACCAGCCGTCCTACGTACGGCATCGCCATCGACGGCTCCGAGATCAGCGGGGCGGGTCCGTTTAATGGTCTCACGCTGGGGGCAGGCTCCGGTAGCTCTACCTTACAAGGACTGAACATTCATTCCTTCAGCGGGAATGGCATCTGGATAACGGGCAGCAATGCGAACATCATTGCGTGTAATGCCCTTGGTTCGGACCCCACAGGTTCGCAGAGTCGCCCCAACGGTGGGGCGGGCATTCGGATCTCAGATGCGGCGGCCAATAACCGGGTGGGCACCCCGAACGACGACACCCAAGCCAATATCATCGCCTTTAACGGAGAAGATGGTCTTGCGATAACCGATGGCGGTTCGATTCAAAACAGGGTGGCCGGCAACGCGATTTTTGGAAATACAGGGCTGGGAATCGACTTGGCTGATGATGGCGTGACGCCCAACGACGGAAACGACGGTGACAATGGGCCGAACAAACTCCAAAACTTTCCCCTCATCAGCGAAGCACTGCTTGTGAACGGCAACCTGACCGTGACCTTTGTGGTGACGGGTGATCTGGTCAACCCTGCACCAGGCGCTCCTCGCTATCCGGCTCGGGTCGAATTCTACCGCGCCGACGCCGACAACGAAGAAGGACAAACGCTCCTCCAAACCATCGTTTACAACGCCCCCAACCTCGCCGCTTCTCCCACCTTTACCCCCGCCGTGCCGGTTGCCGCGGGCGACTTCATCGTGGCGACCGCCACCGACGCAGACGGCAACACGAGTGAGTTCAGCGCGGCCATTGCCGTCACGCAGCCTGCCCCGCTTGTCGTCAACGCGACGGACGACGAGGGGGATTCCTTTCCAGGCAATGGCGAGTGCAACACGGGCCAGACCAACAGCGAGGGTGAAGTGGAATGCACCCTACGGGCTGCCCTAGAGGAGGCCAACGCCTACGTTGGAGCAGACTCCATTCATTTTGCTGTCCCCGCCAGCGATGCGGGCTGCACTGGTGGGATTTGTACCATCGATCCCGCCGGTGCGCTGCCCGCCATTACCGAGGCGGTGGTGATAGATGCCACCACTCAAGCGGGCGCTAGCTGTGCCTGGGGCAGCCGCTCCCTTCCTGTCGTCATCGATGGCGGTACGGCGGGCGGCAACGGTTTTGTCTTCCAAGATGGCAGTGACGGTTCGTTGGTCCGTGGCCTTACGGTGCATGGTTTTAATACGGGCATCGCGGCGCTCAGCGATGGCAATGTGTTCCAGTGCAACAACATGGGCTCTGACGCCATGGGCACCACGGCTGAAGGGTTTGCGTTCTTCGGGCTGGCCCTGAACACGGCATCGGGCACGGTCATTGGCACCGACGGCGATGGCATCAACGACGCGGATGAAGGCAACCTGTTCGTGGGTCCGGCCTCCGCAGGCATCGTCCTTACCGAGAGTGCGAACACCGTGATGGCAGGTAACCGCATTGGCACCAACGCCTCGGGTACGGCGGCGCTCGGCAGCATGGTCATCGGCATCGATCTCAACGCCGACAACAATACCGACAATCGCATTGGCAGCAATCAGGACGGGATGAGCGATGCGGAGGAAGCCAACCTCATTGCCTACAGCACCCAGGACGGCATCTTTATGGGTGGAACGGGCACGCTGCGCAACGCGGTCTTGGGCAACCGCATCTTTGAGAACGGACAGCAGGGCATCGACCTTGCCGGCGTGGGCGCCAACGACGGCGGCGACGGCGACGAAGGCGTCAACCGGGGGCAGAACAAGCCAGAGATGACCTCGGTGGTCGCTGCTGGCAGCGACCTGACGGTGACGTACCTTGTCGATACGGCCCCAGCCAACGCTGCTTATCCGCTGCGCGTGGAATTTTTCCTTGCGGACAGCAACGATCAAGAAGGAGAGATCTATCTCGGCTTTTTGCCCTACGCATTGGCGGATGCCCAGACCTCCGTCACGAGCACCTTTACTGCCGTCGCTTCCGTGACCGCAGGCGATGCCATTGTGGCAACCGCCACCGATGCCGATGGCAACACGAGCGAGTTCAGCACGGCCCTTGCGACAACGCCTGCTCCCTTCCTGGTTAATAGCACCCGGAACAATGGGGACAACAACGTTAACGATGGCATCTGTAGTACGGGCCAAACCAACAGCGAGGGCAACACAGAATGCACCCTTCGGGCCGCGATAGAACAAGCCAACGCGACCGTGCCCACCGACTCGATCCATTTCGACATTCCTGCCAGCGATGGCGGATGCACGGCGGGCTCCTGCACCATTCAGCCTCGTGGTGACGTGCTTCTTCTTTCGCGTCCGGTTTTCCTGGATGCGACCACCCAGCCCGGTGCGACCTGCACAGGATGGGATTTAAAAATCAACCTGGACGGATCGGGCATCAATGCGCCGGATCGGGGACTCGTGGTGCAAGGGGGCAACACCACCATCCGGGGGCTCTCCATCTATAATTTTTCCAGCCATGCCATCCAAATTGACACCAATAACAACAACCATATTGCCTGCAACATCCTCGGCACCGATCCGGCGGGATCACCCTCGCTCGGGAACGGAGGACATGGTGTACTTATCGACATTTCCGATGGAAACGTGATTGGCACGAATGGGGATGGGCTAGACGACGCGTTGGAAGGCAATGTGATCGCCAACAATGACGTGGGCATATCCATTCCCGGCACGGTGGTTTTTGGAAGTAGAAACACCCAGGTGGCCGGCAACCTGATCGGTGTGGCTCCCGACGGCATCACCCCCCTCGGCAATTCCTCAACTGGCGTCAACATTCATATATCCAGGCTGACCACGGTTGGGGGCCCGCTTCCTGCGCAAGCAAATACCATTGCCTACAATGGGGAGGCTGGTATTCGGGTGAGCCACAGGACTGCAAAGCAGAATAACATTCAGCGAAACAGCATTTTCTCCAACGGATCACTCGGCATTGATCTGGCGGGGCCAGGATTCACTCCGAACGACCCGAACGACGAGGATGACGGCCCCAACCGTGTCCATAATTACCCGGACCTCGTATTTGATGCGTTTTCGGCAGGTTCGGTCACCCTTACCTATGCAGTCGATACGACACCCGGTAATTCAAATTATCCCTTCCGCATCGAATTTTTCCGGGCGGATAGTGATGGCGAAGAAGGACAGACCTGGATGGGTGAGGATACGTACACGCAAGACGACTACCAAGGCTGCGGCACGGCACCCTGCTCCAAAACGATTGTGCTCTCGGGTTTTGCGCCAGATGACCAGATTGTCGCTACCACCACCAACCAAGGCGGGAACACCAGCGAGTTCTCCCCGGCAGTAACCGTCGTGTTTGATGGATCCTTCGTGGTCACCGCAACCAACGATGACCCCGACACGACGCCGGGCGATGGTCTTTGCCTCACGGGTTCGGGAAGTTGTTCGCTGCGGGCCGCCATCGAGGAAGCCAACGCCCGCGCTGGTGCCAACACGATCCATTTTAACATCCCCGCCAGCGACCCCGGCTGCACCGCCGGAACCTGCACCATCGCCCCGGTCTCGGTCTTTGACGAGATCACGGAGGCGGTTGTCATCGACGGCTCCACCCAGCCCGGCAACGAAGGCGTATGTACGACCGCCATTCCCGACCGGCCCACGTACGGCCTTGCCATCGACGGATCGGGCGCGGGTACGGACATCAGCGCCTTCATCCTGGTCGCGGGTAGCGATGGCACGGTGATGCGTGGCCTCAATGTTCAAAACTACACCGACTGGGCCATCGAAATCGTCGGCAGTAGCAACCACCGCATCCAGTGTAACTTCCT
Source organism: Rhodothermia bacterium (assembly GCA_030428385.1). GTDB lineage: Bacteria > Bacteroidota > Rhodothermia > Rhodothermales > JAAAOL01 > JAUIDY01. The sequence goes on from JAUIDY010000035.1 coordinate 10,986, forward strand.
CGGCACCGATGCCGACGGCCTCCTGCCCCGGCCCAACCAGAGCGGCGTCAGCATCAGCGGTACCTCCTCGGGCATCCTCATCGGCACCGAGGGCGATGGCACAAATGATAACGGGGAGGGCAACCTGCTTAGTGGCAACGCCATCCGGGGCGTGCGTGTCCTCGCCGACGTCACAGGCACCATTGTGGCGGGCAACTACATCGGCACCGACAAGACAGGCGTGGCGGCATTGCCGAACGGGCAGGACGGTGTCTTATTCGGCGGTTCCCTCGGCCGCGTCGGCACGAACGGGGATGGGGTGAGCGATGCCGAAGAGCGCAACCTCCTCAGCGGCAACATCCACAGCGGTGTCCGCATCGGAGGTACCAGCAATGTGGTGGCGGGCAACTACATCGGTGTGGATGCTACGGGCGCAGGATCCCTGCCAAATGGGCGCGACGGGGTGCGCATCAACAATGGGCAGAACAACCGTATTGGCACGGACAACGACGGAATAAACGACGAAGGGGAAGCCAACGTGATCGCTTACAACACCCAGCGAGGTATCCGCATCGCAGGTAATGTTGCGACCGGTAATCAGGTGTTCGGAAACTTGATCTTCTCGAACACCCTGGCAGGCATTGACCTTGGCACTGACGGGTCAACGCCCAATGACACCGATCCCGATGATGAGGACACGGGCCCCAACAACCTCCAAAACTACCCCGACATCGACAGCGCCACGCTCGCAGCAGGCAGTGTGATGGTCACCTATCTGGTCGATTCTCACCCGGACCATGCCGCCTATCCCCTACGCATCGACTTCTACCGCGCCGATGTCAACGGACAAGGCCAGCACTGGCTCGGCTCCGACTCCTACACCGAGGACGACTACAACGGCACCTCTGCTGCTTCCAAAACCCAGGCCGGGACATTCAAAACTACGACCTTCATCCCCGCCTCCGTCACGCCTGCGCTCAGCAGCACCGACACCATCGTCGCCACTGCCACCGACGCCGACGGCAACACGAGCGAGTTTAATGCGACCCCGACGCTGCTACCCGTCGAGTTGGTCTCGTTCGAGGCCGTGGGCAACGGATCGGACGTGGAACTCCGGTGGAAGACAGCCTCGGAAACAAACAACGCGGGATTTGAAGTGCAGGTGAGGGAAGTGGGAGGCGGTTTGGGGGAAGGGAGACGTACGGCTTTGTGGTCGGTGCTTGGTTTTGTGGAGGGGGTGGGCACAACCGCTGAGCCGCAAGCTTATACATTCGCTGTGACGGGGCTGGAGGTGGGTACGCACGTCTTTCGCCTCAAGCAGATCGACTTCGACGGCAGTGTTGAATACAGCCCACAGGTGGAAGTTGTGGTTGGTGTAGTGGGGACGCATCAGTTGTCGGCGGCATACCCGAATCCGTTCAATCCGCAGACGACGTTTTCCTTGGCGGTCGGTCATCAGCAGGCAGTGCGGGTGGAAGTGTATGATGTGCTGGGGCGTATGGTGGCGATGGTGTGGCAGGGCACGCTTCATGCGGGGATGAGTCGTGTGTTTGTGTGGGAGGCAGGCGATCAGCCGAGCGGGTTGTACTTCATCCGTGTGGTGGGCGAGCAGTTTGTCGAAATGCGGCAGGTCACGCTTGTCAAGTGAGTCCACGCAGGATTAAACGTGCCCACATGAAGCACCAGCTTCAACGCGAACAACCGCCTTCGTTTCTATAGGAAGCGGGGGCGTTGTTGTGTCTTGCCGCTTGGGGGCTGCCGCTTGTCTGGGGTAGCTCGCCGTTTACCGCAGCCCACTGCCGCTTACCGATTTGGCCTAACAGCTGGTGCGCTCCTCCGGTATGCTGGAGACGAAAATCAGGTGCCGTTCATACGGACGGGTGCCTGCCGCAAATTGCTCACCTGTATCCTGGAGGACCCAGCCATGAAAACGATACTCCACGTTACCTTCGCGCTTTTGCTAAGCGCCGTGCTGACGGCGCTGCCTGTTCACGCTCAAAACAGCCATCCGGCCGACATCGTCGATACCGCCGTGGCCGCGGGGCAGTTCGAGACGCTCGCCGCCGCCCTTAACGCGGCCGGCCTCGTCGAGACGCTCAAAGGGGACGGCCCGTTCACCGTCTTTGCCCCCACCGATGCCGCTTTTGCGAAACTGCCCAGCGGTACCGTCGAGGCGCTCCTTAAGCCCGAAAACCGCGATCAACTTGTTGCCGTTCTGACGTACCACGTCGTCCCAGGGCGCGTGACGGCACGGCAGGTAGCGAGGCTCGACGACGCCACAACGGTCAACGGCCAGCGCGTAGCCGTCACAACGAACCATGACGGTATCTTCATCGACGAAGCCGAAGTTATCTCCGCCGACGTCCGTGCCAGCAACGGCATCATTCATGTCATCGACGAGGTGCTGATGCCTGAAACCGCCAACATCCCGGCGGTTGCCAGCGAGGCCGGTCAGTTCTCCACGCTGCTCGCCGCCGTCAACGCGGCGGGTCTGGCCGAGGCGTTGATGGGGGACGGCCCGTTCACTGTCTTTGCCCCCACCGATGCCGCTTTTGCGAAGCTGCCCGGTGGCACCGTTGAAACCCTCCTCAAGCCCGAAAACCGGGAGCAGCTTGCCACGATTCTGAAGTTCCACGTCGTTCCCGGCCGCGTCTACGCGGATATCGCCCTGGCCGAGAGCCCGCTCGAAACGCTTGCGGGCGACCGTGTGCGGGTGCGTCGCGCGGGCAACCGTGTGCTCGTCAACAAGGCCCAGGTTGTAGCGGCCAATGTAGAGGCCGCCAACGGTGTCATCCACGTCATTGACTCGGTCCTGTTGCCCGATGCGCCGATGAGTGATGCCTCGCCCGCACAGATCATCCAGATGGCCATCAACCGCGGCGTTCCGCTCTACAACCACGGGCAGCACGCTGCCTGCGCCGCCATCTATGAACTCGCCGCCACCGCCTTGCTTGCCATGGATGATGTTCCGGCTTCGGCCCAGCGTCCGCTGCGTCGGGCCCTCGGCGAGATGGAGTCGCTCCACAGCGCCGCCGAACAGGCCTGGGCCCTCCGCTATGGCCTCGACGACGCTGCGTCGGCCTTGCGAGAGGCGACCATGCAGATGTCCAGCCGCCACTAGGCGCGGGATGCGCCACGCGTGAAGGCCCGGCGGGTGCTACCTTGGGTAGCGCCCGCCCGCCTGCATCTTAGCGCCCCGTCGCCCGTTGGAGGCACGCCGCTTTTTCTGTTCTCCACCTTGCTGCTCATGCTTGCTCCATCCCTTTCTCACCGAGGCCCATCTGAGCCGCTCGCCCGCCTTCCCTTGCTGCCGACCTGGCCGCGCTGGGCCCGCTGGGCACTTCTGGCGGCGCTCTGGACACTCCCTGGCCTGGCCGCCCTGAGCTACTATTACCTCAACCTGGTCGTCACCGCCCAGCCAGCGGCGTGGACCTACGCCCTCGTGAGCACCCTGCCGTGGTGGTACACCTGGGCCTTGTTGACCCCCGGCATCATTGCCCTCGCACGCCGCTTTCCGATCACGCGCACGACCTGGTGGTGGACGCTGCTGGGCGTTCACCTGCCTGCGATGCTTGTGCTGTTGGGGGTGCATGCCGCGGTAAGCCTGTTGCTCTTCCGCACCACGGGCATCCACGACACAATGACCGCCGCCCTGTTGGAAGTCCATTTTACATCGCGGATGCACGTCAACGCCCTGGCCTATTTCACGGTGCTGGCGGTCTACCACGCCTACGACTATGCCCGCCTGTACCAGCACCGCGAGCGTCAGGCCGCGCACCTGGAGTTGCAACTGGCGCAGGCTCGGCTCCGGGCGCTCAAGATGCAACTCAACCCCCACTTCCTGTTCAATACACTGCACTCCGTGGCCGCGTTGATACGCAAGGAAGAAAACGCAACGGCGATCAAGATGCTGGGGCGCTTGGGCGAGTTCTTGCGCCTGGCCATAGAGAACCAGGGAGCCCAGGAGATCCCGCTGGCGCAGGAGGTCGACTTCCTGACACGCTATCTGGAAATCGAGAAGGTTCGGTTTCAGGACCGGCTTACCGTGGTGACAGAGATTGACGGGGGAGTGCGTGACTGCTACGTGCCAAACCTATTGCTGCAGCCACTCGTCGAGAACGCCATTCACCACGGCATTGCCCCGAAGCCAGAAGCAGGACGCCTGGAGATCCGTGCCTGGTCAGCGGGCGACCGGCTCGTGCTGCTGGTGCGGGACGATGGCGCTGGCCTGCCCGCTGCCTCTGCACCACGTTGGGGCGTTGGCCTATCAAACACGGCCCAACGCCTCGAACAACTCTACGGCAACGACCAATCGCTCGAACTCCGGACCGCCGAAGGGGGCGGCTTGGAAGTACAGATCATGTTGCCCCTGCGTGCGGTGCCCGTAACCACCCCCTTGCCGGAGGACGAAGCGTGATGGAGCCGGTGCGTGCCCTCATCGTCGACGACGAGCCGCTGGCCCGCGAGACGATCCATATGCTGCTCGACGACCGCCCCGAGGTGGAGGTGGTGGGAGTCTGTGCCAACGGCGAAGAGGCGGTGGCCGCCATCCAGGAGAAGGCCCCCGACCTCGTCTTCCTCGATGTCCAGATGCCCGCCCTCGACGGCTTTGGTGTCATCCAGGCCATCGGACCGGCCCGCATGCCGGTGGTTATTTTCGTGACGGCCTACGACCAGTATGCCCTGCGCGCCTTCGAGGCCCAGGCCCTCGACTACCTGCTCAAGCCCTTCGACGACGAGCGGTTCATGCAAGCCCTCGACCGGGCCGTGCAGCGCGTCCGGCAGCAGGCCGTTGGCGCGTTCAACACCCAACTCGCCGGGCTGATGCAACACCTCAAGCGGCCCACCTACCTGGAGCGCATCATGGTCAAGACAAACGATGCGGTCGTCTTTGTCGATACCGATGTCCTCACCTGGATCGAGGCCGCAGGCGACTACATCGTGCTCCATGCGGGCGGCACCAAACACCTGCTCCGGGAGACGATGCGTGGCATCCTCGAACAACTCGACCCGCGCCGCTTCGTCCGGATCCACCGCTCCAGCATCGTCCGCATCGACGCCATTGCGCGGCTGGAGCCGTTTTTCCATGGCGACTACGTGGTGATTCTCCACGACGGCACCAAGCTGAAGCTGAGCCGCCGCTACTGGGAACAGGTCGAAGCGGTGCTCAGCGGTCGAGATTCATCCGAAGACCGTCGTTGAGGTGCAGGGAGAGATAAGCTATGCTGGAATCAGGTACTGGGACGCAAGATGCTGGAATTCCTCAACCTGAGTGTGTTGCCAGCTTGTATCCTGGCCCAAGGTTTCGGCGAGCAGTTGCGCCACAGCCGGGGCCATGGCTTGGCTGGCCCGTGCATCAAGCAGTAGGGCGCGGGTGCGGCGTGAGAGTACATCCTCTACCGTACGTGCCATTTCGAACTGTGCGGCCCAGACGACCTGTCCGGCAACAATAGGCAAGGACGGGTGGAGGCGTTCGGCGTAGCGGGGCTGGTCGCGGAGCATGTCTCTAAGGGCGGGTGCATCGCTGCCGTAGGCGGCCAGGTCTCCAAATGAGGCGGCATCGCGGTGAAAACCGTGCAGGTGCAGCGCGGCCGTCATGGAGGCGCGGTCGTCGAGGCCCGCCAGCGTGGCCGCCTGGTCGATGGTGTCTTCCGCCATCTTGCGATAGGTGGTCCACTTGCCACCTGTGATCGTGACGAGGCCCGACGGGGCGATGTGCAGGGTATGATCGCGTGACAGCGCCGCTGTGTTGCCCTCGCCGTCTGGGTTGCCCACCAGCGGGCGCAGCCCGGCGAATGTACTTAATACATCGGCAGGGGTGGGGTCCTGGGTGAGGTAGCGGGCCGCGTGTTCGAGCAAAAAAGCAAGCTCTTCTTCTTGCGGGATGGGTTCGAGGGTGGCTTCCGCAACAGGAGTGTCGGTGGTGCCTACCACCACGCGGTTGTGCCACGGAATGGCAAACAGCACCCGCCCATCATCGGTTTTCGGAACCATGATGGCGGTATCACCGGGCAGGAAGCGGCGGTCCAACACAATATGGACGCCCTGGCTCGGCTGGATCATGGGTTTGGCGTCGTCGTCGTCCATCCGGCGGATATTGTCCGTGAACACCCCGGTGGCATTAATTACTGCTTTTGCATACAGGGTGTACGTCGTGCCCGTTTCGGCGTCTTGCGTCTGCACGCCGCAGATCACGGCGCCTTCCTTCACCAGTCCCGTCACCGGAAAATAGTTCAGCACCGTAGCGCCCAGGTCCACCGCCGTCTGTGCCAGGTTGATCGCCAGCCGGGCGTCGTCGAACTGTCCGTCGTGGTAGATAATGCCGCCGTCCAGCCCCTCTGGCTCGATGGTGGGCAGGTGCTGAAGGGTTTCCTCCTTCGAAAGCTGTTTCGAGCGGCCAAAGCCTGCGCGTCCGGCCAGCAGGTCGTACATCTTCAGGCCGATGCCATAAAACGGCCCTTCCCACCAGCTATAAACCGGCACCACAAACGGGAGATTATGTACCAAATGGGGCGCGTTGCGCAAAAGTAACCCGCGCTCCTTGAGGGCTTCGAGGACCAGGGCTACGTTGCCCTGTTGCAGATAGCGCACCCCGCCGTGGACCAACTTGGTAGATCGGCTGGAGGTGCCTTTGGCAAAGTCGTGCTGTTCCAGCAGCAGCGTGCGGTATCCCCGTGCGGCGGCCTCCACGGCGCAGCCAAGCCCAGTGGCCCCGCCACCAATAATGATAAAGTCCCACGTATCCGTGTGGGAAAGGCGTTGCAGCAGGGACGTGCGGTTCATAGCAGAAAGGGTAAGAGCGTCAGGCTGGAATGACCACGTGTTGGTGCGAGGGGGTGGTTACACGACACGAGGTCGGGCCGGGTGTAGATGAACGGAGGAGGTACTTGTTTCGGTTTGCTAGTGATAGGGATCGGATTCAACTGGAGAAAGGTACGCCCGAAAGGTATCGCTGAAGGTCCGGGCAAAGGCCACGGATACATGACCGCGGTCGCGGTAGCGGATAAAACCGTCTATGGTCGGTGGACACCCGTCTTGCGGGCAAACGGCGTTCCTCATGTCGAGCATTTCGGTCGCCGGAACAGCCTGCGCCGCACGCACCTGGGCGTCGACCAGGGCGACAGAACCAGGACGGGCTTGTATGTGGCAATCTGGGTCAAAAAACTCCCCGATTCGCCAGTCGGCCCGGGCCAAGCAGGCGGCGGCATCGTGGTTGGGCAGCAGGGGGTCCAGGATAAGCACGACGCGGTCGCTTTTGGGCAGCAGGTTGGTGAGGATGGCACGGGTGCCTGTTTCCCATGTCTCCGGTGTTACACCTGTTGCAGAATATCCACTTCCTGATGCCACAAAGGTCAAGTCCGGCTGATGCTGGCCAATATCTTCTTGTGCGTCCTGACGCCATTGCACACACTCCGGATACATCCTTCTTAGGTAGGTGCTATACAGGGAGGGGAGTTCCACCATGGGGCACCCGGGGAGGACGAGTACAACCAGTCGCCACCCCGCGTCATCAACCGCCTGGTGAAGCGCTGGAAAAAACTGGGCGGCGTGGCTATCGCCAACAAGGACCGCCGTTTGTGTAGCCAGAGAATCGCCATATACGCACTCGATCACCTCGCCACGACCCAAACGAGCACAGCCGTCCTTGAAAATAAGCGGTCGCTCGTCGACGGTTTGTGCAATAAAGCCCTGGTAGCCGGTGGTATTCCAATGCGTACTGGATTTGAACCACAGCAGGACAAGGAGCACGGCTACCCCCGAAATCCCGAACGCCATGGCGAAGCTGCGCGCCGGGCGTTTGGCGAGAAAAGGGCTATGCCGCAGAGGGTTCTCTACATAGGTGTAGGAAAGGTAGGCAAGGCCAAGAGAGACGATCGCAGCGATGAGGCGAGCACCCATCGAAGGTATTTCCATTACGGCATCTAAAAATACCAGGGCGGGCCAGTGCCACAGGTACCAGGAGTAGGACAGTTTTCCGATGAATTGGAGCGGACGCAGGGCCAGGAGCCGACGCAGGGACCAGGTGGGCGCTTCGTCGCTCCGGGTACCTGTGCGTAACAGAACAACGGTTGCCAGCACCGGAAGGACGGCTGCAACACCGGGGAAGGGCGTTTCCTCATCATAGAGAAGCGTTGCGGCAACCAGTCCACCCAGGGCCATCCAACTAAGCAGGGTGGTTCGGAGGCCAGAACGGGTTGCGGGCGACTGCTGCGGGCTTCGCCGGTTCACGGGGATCAACACGGCAATCCCACCGAGGGCAAATTCCCAGGCACGGGTCGGAGACAGGTAGAAGGCCCAGCCGCCCTCGGTGTGGGTGAGGTAGAGGGAGAGAAAAAATGAAAGGAGGGTTGTGGCGCCCAGTACCCACAGGAGCGTTTGCATACGCGGCAACGGACGGTGTTTTTGCCAACGCAGCATGCGCAGCCCGAGCAGGAGGAGCCAGGGCCAGACCAGATAAAATTGCTCCTCTACACTGAGCGACCAGGTATGAAGCAACGGGTTGGTTTCAGCAGCAGCGCCATGATAATCAAGGGCGCTGCTAGCAAAGTCAAGATTGCTAACGTAAAGCGCGGTCGATGCCCAGGTGCGGGCCAGTTCTTTTTGCTCGAAGGGAGCGTAAAGAAAGAGGGTGACGACAAGGGTGACCGCGAGTAAAACCGCCATCGCCGGAAGCAGCCGCCGGGCCCGCCGGGCATAAAAACGCTTGAGGTCAACCGATCCTTTTAGTTCGGCCTCGTTCACCAGAATCCAGGTGATGAGGTAGCCGGAAAGGACAAAAAAGACATCAACCCCAACAAAGCCGCCCGTAAAACCGGGGATTTTAGCATGGAAGCCAACAACAATAAGGACGGCAAGGGCGCGGAGTCCTTCAATGTCAGGCCGGTAGTGGGGGCGAAATTCGAGCCAAGCGTGTTGCCCCGCTACCGTACTCTCTGAAGCCATAAGGTGCGATAAACTAGGAGCAACGCGCCATGGAGACGTGGTTGTCCCTCCGGTTATGAAAGGGCCGTGCTATTTGATTGGTGGGACCTAGAAGAGGGCGTAAATAAAGGGTGCCAGCGCCGAGCCTTGCGTAAGGACAATAAGCAGGCTCAGAAGCACCAGGACAATCACGATGGGGGCCAACCAGAACTTTTTGCGCACCCGCAAAAAGGCCCAGAATTCAGCCAGAATACGCGCTTTTCCCATAAGACAAACAGCAAATCAATGACCTCGGCGTACCGAGGGGTGAAGAAGAACAAGGGACCCGAAAGTACGAAGGAAGCAGGAGCCGCGCAAAGAAACAACGGAAAACATACGATGCAACACCAGCCGCGGCCCGTCGTATTTGCTCACTCACGGGTATCAGAAGCCACCTGCCAGACAGAGAACAGGTGAGAAACAGTTTTTTTCCTGTTCCACAATACCAACCCCAAGCCTCCTTGCCCGACCGTATCACTTCCACACCCCAACCACCGTGCGTACGTTGCTCCTCGAAATTTGGGAAGGGCTGATCATCGCTCTTCGTGCCATCCGCGTAAACAAGATGCGGGCGATGCTGACCACCCTGGGTATTATTATCGGCATCGTGTCGGTTACCGCCATGGCGACGGTGATCAACGGCATCGAAAAGGATTTTGATGAGGACATGGAGGAGTTGGGGACCGATGTGATCTACATCGAAAAGTGGCCGTGGGTGGGCGGACCCGGCATGAAATGGTGGGAATACATCAACCGCCCCGAGATCACGGCCGACCTCGCCGAGGTGATCGATGAGCGGTCGCGCTTTGCCCAGGCGGCGGTGCCCGTGGTGAACACGCGGCGGACGGTTCGTTTTGAAGGCTCCACCTTGTCTTCCATCACCGTGAACGGCGTCAGCGCCGAGTATCCCCGCGTGCATGTCGTGAACCTGGACCGGGGCTATTTTTTCACCGATATCGACAACCGGTCGGGGCGTAGTGTGGCAATTATTGGGGCGGGCCTGGCCGACGAACTGTTCCCTATTCAGGAGCCGCTGGGCAAACAAATCCGCGTGTCGGGGCAGCGTTTTCAGGTCATCGGGGTGCTGGAGCGCAAAGGCAGCAGTGCCGACAGCCCCGACTCGGCGGACCAGCAACTGTTTATTCCTATTGAAGCCTTTAAGCGCGTCTTTGGGATGGAACGGCGCGGCGTATCGGTGCAAGTGAAAGTAGGCAACCCCGAACTCATCACAGCCGCGTCCGACGAAATTACGGGCATCCTTCGCGTAGCGCGGGGGCTGGATGCCTTTGAAGACAACGACTTTGAGATCAACGAGCAGCAGTCCCTGCGCGAGCAACTTGCTCCGGTGAAAGGGGCCATCTATGCGATCGGTATCTTCCTGACGGCGCTGGCGCTGGTGGTGGGCGGCATCGGGGTGATGAACATCATGTTTGTGTCGGTGAAAGAGCGTACCCGCGAAATCGGCATTCGCAAGGCCGTGGGGGCCAAACGCCGCACCATCCTGATCCAATTCCTGATCGAAGCCATCATTATCTGTTGCCTTGGCGGGTTGGTCGGGATGCTGTTTGCCTTGCCCATCGCGGGCGCCATTCGCATGATTCTGCCCGCGTTTATCGACATGGGGACGGTGTTGATCGCCTTCTTTATTTGTATCGCTGTGGGTGTGTTTTTTGGCCTGATGCCAGCCTGGACCGCCGCCAAAGCCGAACCCATTCAAGCACTCCGGTATGAATAAGTCGCAGGTCGATCAGGTCGGCAGGTCACAGGTCTCTTGACCTGTAAGACATGAATGACCTACACACCTGGTAGACGTGAAAGACCTGATAAACCTTTAAGATATGGCCTTTTTAGAAGCCTTACGGATGGCGCTCGGCTCGATGCGGGCGAACAAGCTGCGCACCGCGCTGACGTTGCTGGGGATGATCATCGGGGTGTTTGCCATCATCGTTTCGGTGACGGCGGTGAAAGTCATCGACGTGTATTTTAAGGACTCCTTGCAGTTTCTGGGGTCTTCCACGTTTAGCGTGACGCGGCAGCCGCCCATCCAGATCAACGGGGGCGATGCGAGCATGCGCAACCGCCCGCCGATCACCTACGAGCAGGTCGAGCGCTTGGGCGACATGATCGGGGTGCCTGCCACCGTCAGCGTGATGGAAGATTTTTCGCTCGGTGCCGTCCGCTATAAAAGTCGCGAGACAGAAGGCGGGATGGTCATCCTGGGCGTCGATGAAAACATGCTGGGCAACTACAGCTACGAAATCGAACAGGGACGCTTCTTTACCGAGCAGGATGTCCTGTATGCCCGGCCCGTGGCGGTGATCACACCTACGATTGCGGACGAGCTTTTTCCCAACGAGACGCCGCTGGGCAAACAGATCCGCTTCGACGGCCACCGCTATCAGGTTGTGGGCGTTACCAAAGAGCAGGGGAGTTTTCTGGGATTCAACCAGGACAACCGGTTGTTCGTCCCCATTACGCGCACGTTTACGCTGTATGGGCAGCCAGAACGTAACATCGCTAACATCAGCGTGCGGGTCCACAATCCGCCTCAGATGCAAGCTGCGATGGAGGAAGTTACCGGGCGGATGCGCACGATTCGCAAGGTGGCGCCGGGCCAGGACAACAACTTCGAGATCTCGACCAACGACTCGATGCGCAGCATCTTCGATGCGTTTACGGGCACGCTCACCATTGCGGGCTTGATTATTGGCATGATCGCGTTGCTGGCCGCCGGGATCGGGGTGATGAACATCATGCTTGTTTCCGTCACTGAACGCACCCGCGAGATCGGCATTCGTAAGTCCATCGGTGCACGGCGGCGCGACATCCTCCGGCAGTTCCTCTTCGAAGCCTTTTTCTTGTGCCAGATCGGGGGGCTGTTCGGCATTTTGATGGGTGCCGGGGTAGGGAACGGTGTGGCACTTTATTTCGACATCTCAGCGGCGTTCCCATGGGGCTGGGCCTTTGGAGCCGTGATAGCGATGACGGTCATCGCGCTGGTTTTCGGCGGATACCCAGCGTTTAAAGCCGCCCGCCTCGACCCCATCGAGTCACTGCGCTACGAATAACAGGTGCTTTGTCCGGCGTGTTTTAATACCTTGGACGCCATGTTTTCAGGGTTTTAACCACGCACCATCATGAGCACACAAGAAGCGGGAAAGCGGGCCGTCGGAGAAGCCGCGGCGCAACGCGTCACCTCGGGCATGAAAGTGGGACTGGGGACGGGATCTACGGCAGCATATCTTATCAAGGCGCTGGGCCGCCGGGTACGCGAAGAAGGGCTGGACATCATCGGGACGCCCACTTCGTTTGCCGCCGAGCGCTTGGCCCGTGCCGAAGGCATCCCGCTAGTCACGCTCGACGCGATTGAGCGACTCGACATTGCGTTTGACGGTGCCGATGAAATTGATCCGGGGCTGAACCTTATCAAAGGCCGGGGCGGAGCACACACCCGCGAGAAAATCGTCGAGTCGCTGGCCGACCCCTTCATCGTCATCGCCGATTCCACGAAGCTGGTGGATCAACTGGGCACCACGGCACCCGTCCCTGTAGAAGTGCTGCCGATGGCCCTGGGGCCGGTGACGCGCCGATTGGAAAAACTGGGCGCACGGCCCGTGCTGCGGATGGCGAAAAGCAAAGACGGCCCGGTGGTTTCGGATCAGGGCTTCTGGATCGTGGATGCCTATTTCGATGGGGGCATTAGCGACGCGCAGGCCCTCAATGAGGCGCTGCTGCATACGCCAGGCGTGCTCGACCATGGCCTATTCCTTGGCATGGCTAAGCGGGGATTAATCGGCAACCCTGATGGGTCCGTGCAAGAGGTTGTGCCCCGGTAGGCACAAAAAAAGCCCCGCTGCATCAAGTGCAACGGGGCTTTGGACGTCAAGTGCGGCGGGAGCTTAGCGCAACTTAAACGTAATAGGCAGTGACATTTTCACTTTCACCGATTTGCCGCGCTGGCGACCCGGCTGAAACTTGGCGGTACGCACGACGCGCAGGGCTTCTTCGTCGCAACCTGCGCCGATGCCACGCACCACGGCGGGCTCCAGCACGTTGCCTTGTTCATCGACCACAAACTGGACGATGACGCGGCCTTCGACACCAGCCTTGCGGGCAATTTCAGGATAGCGAATTTGCTGCTGGATCGAGCCGAGGCCACCGATGATTTCCGGCATCTGCTCCACCACCACAAACACTTCTGGTTCGGGTTCTTCTTCTTCTTCTTCCGGCGGCGGCGGCGGCGGGAGGTCCGCTAGCGGCTCGTCGATGTCGAGCGAGGCGTCGAGGTCGAGGTCGTCGTCCTCAAGGATTTCGTCATTCGGGACTTCGACCGGCACCGGCGGACGTGGCGGTGGGGGCGGTTGTTCAATTTGTTTGGTTTGCTGGATTTCCTCCATCTGCACAATTTCCTGCTCGTCGACGGTGAATTCGACCGCCGTCTCGGGCGTAAAATTGAAACGGAAAGCAGTAATGAGGATGCCCAACCCGATGATGAGGCCGGTCTGTACCACCAACGGATACTGGTTGCGCAGGTTAGCCTTGGGATTTTTTCTGAGAGCCATAATGGTATCGCTGCTGCGGTTTAGAGGCAGATCGCACTAAAATAGCACAATGCGAGGGGAATCGAAATAGATTCATGTGGGATAATGTAAAAAACGGAAGTTGCTAGGGAGGGTTCCAGTGCAAGCGGGAGATATACATGGGCCAAGGGCTCGCTAATGCTGCATTTAGTGCAGAGTGAACGTGATGGGCAGTGACATTTTCACATTTACAGCCTTGTTGCACTGCCAACCCGGGGTGAACCGAACCGCGCTGCCGCATCCATCAGCGGATGCGCCGGTTTGAGCACCACAGGGTCTTGTACGTTGCCTTCCTGATCGACGATAAATTGGAGCGTCACCCGCCCTTGGTTGAAGAGGCCGTAGGGCCGAAAGCGACGGCGGCGGTTTTCAAAGGCTGTAGACATGACTGGAATCCCCGGTGCAACGGATCGTATGGAGGCAAGACCAGAGATTCGGTGCAAAGTTGCTGACTCACTGCGCCAAAAAACGAGGGGCGAGCCAGCGGAAGAGCAGCAGCGAAAGCACGAGTCCCACCAGGTTGGCAAGCATGTCGAAGACATCAGGGGTCCGATCGAAAGGAAGCCAGCCTTGATAAAACTCAGTCAGTATGCCGTAGGCCGTGCCGAGTACCAGTACATGCCATGTTCGCTTGACCAGCGGCGTGGCCAACGCCTGCATCCACAGCAGCCCAAAGCCGCCAAACATGACGAGGTGGGCCACTTTGTCGAACTGAAATACCTGGACTTTGGGCAATCCACTGCCCGGAATCGAACACGCAACGAGGATCGCCAGCGTCCACCCAATCGCGAGGGCAATCCACAGCGGAGTCGAAAACAAGGGCGGACGGGTAGGCATCAGCGAAAACGTTCGTGGAGGACCAGCGGTAATTGGTCTATCAGGTCTGGAGCTGTCATGGCGTGGGCGTGGAACTGCGCCGTATAGCGGTCGGCAGCAGCTCCGCCGAGGTGGAGGGCGGCGGCGGCGGCATGAAGCGGCGGCAGCCCTTGGGCGAGGAGCCCCACACACAGTCCCGCGAGCACATCGCCCGTTCCGGCTGTCGCGAGCGCGGAGTTGCCGGTGGCGCAGATATACGCCCTGCCATCCGGGGCCGCCACGACGCTGGGCAAGCCTTTCAGGAGCAGCACCACGTTCCACTTTTTGGCAAACGCTTGTGCCGTCCCGATACGGTCGGTGAGGTCGACGGCGTCACCCGTCAGCCGCTTAAACTCGCCTGCGTGCGGGGTCAGGACCCACGGGGCGCGGTTTGGTTGCTGCAATAAATCCAGGTTTTGGGCAAGCGCGTTCAGCCCATCGGCGTCGATGATGGTGGGGCAACGCGCATGTTGGAGCAAGGTGTGTACAAACGCCTGTGTCTTTTCCTGCCGTCCCAGGCCGGGGCCTACGAGCAACGCCTGCGCCTTTTCGAGTCGGTGCGACATGGCGTTCATCGCCGCATCAGGCATGATGCCATCTGGATCATCGGGCAAGGGGAGTGCCGTGATGGCGGTGAGTTTGTTGGCCAGCGTTGGCAGGATGGTCGTGGGGGCCGCGCATTGTACATAACCGGCCCCGGCGCGGGCAGCGGCTTGTGCGGCCATCACAGGGGCACCCGTCATGCCCGGTGCACCGCCCACGATGAGGGCGAGTCCCACGCGGTATTTGTGGGCGTCATGGTCACGTTGGGGCAGCCACGAACGGACAGCTGCATCGTCGGTGAGGCGGGCGCATCCGTCAAACTGCTCGCTCACCTGGTCCAGCACAAAGCGGGGAATACCAATTTCAACGACGTCGACGGCGCCTGCACAGGCCGGGCCGTCATGCAGCAGCAAGCCCGTTTTTAGCGCCGCCATGGTGATGGTGCAGGTGGCCCGCACCGCCGCGCCAAGGATGATGCCGGTGTCGGTATGTAACCCTGTCGGGGTGTCGAGGGCGATGGTTGGCGTTGGTTGGGTGTTCAACCAATCGACGATGGTGCGGATGGGTTCGCGCAGGCTGCTTGTGAGGCCGGTGCCCAACAGGGCGTCGATGTGGACATCGGGGCGTGGGAGTGTGTCAAGCGACGACAGTGCATCAAACAGCGTCAGCGTGAGGCGGTTGTCGTGTGCCGCGATGGTTTCGAGGAGCCGCGCGTTGTGGGCAGCGTCGGGCGTCATCGTGTCAGGCGTACCTAGGCTGATGACCTCGACATGGGCCCCGTGTGCATGCAGCACCCGCGCCACCACATACCCGTCGCCGCCGTTGTTGCCTTTGCCGCACCAGCAGATGAACCGTTTCCCATCAACCGGACCATACCGCGCGCGGATGCGGTCGGCAGCAGCGCGGGCTGCCGATTCCATGAGTGTAACGCTGGGTATACCGATGTCTTCGATGGTGATACGGTCGGCTTCGCGCATGGCGGCGGCCGTGAGGACAGGAGCAGAAGTTTCCATCGGTCAGGGTGGAGGGATCGAAAGGCGCAAGGTGTCGGCAAGTGCCGTGTCCCAGCGGGCGCGCCACGTTGGAGCTGCCGCCCACAGGATCGGTTCCGCCGGGTTGTACGGCGTCAACGTGCCCGCGCTCCATTGGCCATCGCCATTTTGGTCAGCAAACACCCGAAAGCGGTACGTTCCAGTTGCAATGTGTTCAAAAAGAAACGTGCCGTCTGGGTTGACCTCCGCTTGGGTGGTGAAACGGGTGCCGTTGAAGAGTTGAACCAGAAAAGGCGGTGGAGTTGTTGCAGTATCTGCTGGCTGAACAACGCCACTGAAGGCACCAAGAGCGGTGTCGGAAAGACGCTGGAAACGTTGCACAAAAACGGTGTCGGCAAAGCCAAGAGCGGCGTTGTCGATGGCAACATCAATGATTTGAGCGCTGGAAAAAGGAGGCGAGAGGAGCAGGCGGAAGGTGGTGCCGTCTCGCGTTTCCGTCGAAAAAGCCAGCGGTTGGCTGGTGGTGTCGCGGACGGCGAGGGCGGATGGCAAGACGCCATCGGGCGGCGGTTGGGTAAAACGAACAGCGGGTGCCTGCGGCGGCGGCAGGGTGATGACGGAAACGCTGCTGTCAGGCCAGAAGCCCGCAAACTGGGTGCGGAGGGTGTCGGCGGTAGGGGACGGGCTAAAAAAGAGGGTATCCGAAGGAAAACGGTTGCCACTCGAATCGGCAACGGCTGTTGGGAGAAGCCGGTGGGGGATGGCGGGGAGCGAGTCCGTTAAAAGGACAACATCACGGGGCTCGTCAAACGGTTGGTACACGCTGTGAATGGCCACCGGGGTGCCGGAGGTAGAATCGGAAAGCGACCACCTGTCTGCTGCACGCTGAAGAAGCTGCACGGGTTCGGAAAAGCGCAGGGTGAGGCGCCGGTTTGAGACCGAACGGAGGCGTTGGAGTTGGGGCGGGGTGGTGTCTGGTAGATGCAAGATCCACGCAGCCGCCGACTCCGAAGCGGTTGTGTCGGCCATCAGGGTGGCTACGGGCGGTGCGGCAAGGGCCTCGCCGGGGTCGGGAAGGCGGTTGCGGTTGCGGTCTTCGAGGGCCACCACGAAATAGGACTGCTCGCGCAAGAAGGCAAACGAAAACAGCCCACTTTCGTTGGTTTGCGTGCGGTACGTGGGGCGTTCCGGAAGGGAATCGGGCGGTGCGGGGGCGGCATAAGCATACACATCTACCCCCGCCGCGCCGCTCCCATCCCGGGCGTGCACCACCTGCCCTTCCAGGCGGCCCCGGTTGATGACAGGCCCCGTCGCAAAGGCCAGCGTGATTGGTTGTTTGAGGGTGACGCCATGGGCATCGCGCAGGGTGTTGTCCAGCGTCACGATGTAGGTGGTGTTGGGTAGCAAGGCGTCGGGCAGGGTGAGGGTGGCGGTGCGCCGCCGCCAGGAAATCTTCACCTGCCCTTCCGGCTCCGGCGTTATTGACAAGGCCCGTGCAAACGACGCCTGGTCCAGGTATTCATTGAAGGTGAGCGTCAGGGTTCGGGTGTCCACATTGACGGCTTCAGCAAGGGGGACGCTTTCGACAAGCAGCGGGGGGGTGCTGTCGGTGGGACCGCCCGTGGGAGGCTGGGGCACGGCGCAGGCAGCGAGGAACAGGAGGAGAATGAGGGAAGAGGGAAGGGGAGAGAGGAAAGGGAGGTGGGCTCGGAGGTTGAAAAACTTCCACTGGTGCACGGGTGCGTTCCTTGTTATGCACCGCGGCATGGCGTGGTCACGGCGGTGCGTAGAAGCGATGCGATGAAAAATGCCCATGCTTCTGCTACGGGGTGTTATTCGCGCGGTCGCTGCGGAGGGCGAAGAAGAGGTATACCGTTACGGCGGTGGCGGCCGTGAGGATGGCGGGCTGGCCATGGCGGCGAAACCATCCGGCGGCGGGAGGCTCGGCCTGGGTTTCGGGATAGGGAGATGCCAGGGCGTCGAGTTGGTCGCGGGGCACGGTGTCGCGCACGGTATCGGCGCAGCGTGCTTCATGGAGCAACTGCCCGTCGCCCCCTACCACCGTATACTGAAGGCCCAGGGTTACGGCCCGCTGCACTTGTTTGCGGGCGGCCCGCTCATAGTGGACCTCGGCCTGTTCGATCTGCACCGTGAGGGTGGACAGGGCCGCAGGCGCGGCGGTGTAGCTGGAGTCGGCGAGGTACACCTGCTTTTGCTGGGCCTGCCAACGTTCCATCAGCGCCGTGCGCAGATACGGCATCTGGGCGGGCATGGCAAGCCGAAAGGCATCCAGCGCAGCGGGTGCCTCGGTCACACAGGCAACCGCGATTTGCTGGTATACATCCAGGTTGGATGGAGGAGGGGCCGGCTGGGCACGGATCACAGAGGTCATCATGCACAGCCCGAGGCCTAGCAATACAACCGAATGCTTCATGCGGGGCGGCTGGGTTGAGGGAGCACGTGGCACGTCAACAGGTCATCGCCTTGCAAGTTCGCGGTTGGGGGCCGGTTTGGTTGGCATCGCCGCTGTTAAAACCCAATATGGGTGGTGAATTCGTTGAGGCGGTCGCGATAGTAGATGAGGAATTGTTCGATGGCGCCCGCCGTCACGCCGCCTTTAACGATAAGGTCTTCGTCGAGGGCAAAAGCGCCGCTGTTAGTCCGGTACCCGGTTCCGAAGCGTTTGGTGCGGTTCCACTCGTTCAGGTGGTCGGCATCGATGGGGTCGTTCAGGTTAAAGCCGGAGTAGAGGCGCAGGCTGGTGCAGCCGCCCACCTGACATCCATAGAAATACATCGTGACGTCATAGGTGGCGAGTTTAAAGGTGAACTTAGGGTCATCGTCCCCATCCACACCCTGCTCATATTGCATGCCCATCTTTTGCAGCACTGCTTCCACATGCGCAGGGGTCACGGCATAAAACACCGGTTCTTCCACGTTGGCAATGGCGGTTTCGAGCGCCTCTGCCCGTTCTTCCAGCGCCTTTTCTTTTTCAGCAAACTCCGCTTCGAGGGTTTCTTGCTGTTCTGCCAAGGTGCGCTCTTGCGCTGCATAGGCTTCTTGCAGTTGCTCCGCCACGGCAGCGTCGATCTCGGCGTCGTTGGCGCGGGTAGCGATCCAGATCAGCCCCCCGGCTACCACAAAAACGAAAAAAAGCAGGACTTTAGAACTGGTTCGGACGGCCATAATGAATCAAGACAATCTATCGCGGGATGTACTAGGCAACGCGCCAAATCTAGGAGTTGTAGGCCATCAACCCAAATCCTTGGCGGATTCTGCTTTTTTCTTGGCGAGGCGTTGGTACCTGTCTGGCTACCCGGTGTATTGGAGATAAACCTCAACGACGCCAACCCTTTCCCCTGTGGATCCTTTTGCCGCCTGGAGCACCCGGCTGCGCGCCTCGGATGCCCACGCCTGCACCGAAGTTTTTGATGCACTACATCCGTCGCTGCTACGCTACGCCTTGCGCCTGACGCAGGACGAGGACGCAGCCTATGACGTGGTGCAGGAGGCCTTCATCACGCTGTGGGAGAGGCGCCATACGCTCGATCCGAACCGCTCGCTGAAGGCGCTGCTCTACCGCATCGTTCACAACCGGTCGTTGAACCACCTGCGCATGAAAAAGCACGCCGCTACCCGTACCGACGCATTGGCACAACAGCCCCCTGCGTCCGTGCCTTCGCCCGAAGAAACCTATGAGACGGCCCACCTCAGCGTGTTGCTGCGGACGTGGATTGACGAACTGGCCCCGCGCCGCCGTGAGGCGTTTCAACTGAGCCGGTTCGAAGGATTGAGCCACGACGAGATCGCCCAGGTGATGAACCTGACGCCCCGCACGGTGACCAACCACATCATGCTGGCCTTGCAGCACCTGCGCAACCGCCTGCGCACCTTCGAAGCCAACGGAGCCTGACCCATGCCTACTACGCCCAATCCCGGCCTCCCGCCCGAAGCCTACGACTGGCTCGCGGCCCACCCCGACGCCGACCCTGCCGAGTTCGAGCGCGTGTGGCACCTCGCCGAGCAGGCCCCGCCGCCCGATGTTGCCTTTGTGCCGGACCCCGACCGCGTGGCCGCGATCCGCACCCGTCTCGCTGTGCTGCCACAAGCCACGGATGCTGGCCGCAAAAAAGCGACCGACCGTCTGTCCCGTCGCCGATCCGTCCGCTGGCCCTATGTACTTACCGCATGTGTGGCCTTGTTTGTCGCCGTGGGGATGGGCTGGGCGATGGTTCCAATTACGGTGACCGTGCCACCCGGCTTCACGGAGACGCAGGTGTTGCCCGACGGCTCAACGGTCACGCTTAACAGCGGCGCGACGCTGCAGTACCGCCGCACGTTTGGCTGGCGCACCCGCACGGTGCACCTCGACGGCGAGGCGTTTTTTGATGTCACATCCCAAGCGACGCCGTTTGACGTACAGACGCCGCAGGCTACCGTGACGGTGCTGGGCACGCAGTTCAATGTCCGCACGTGGGAACGGGCCTCGCAAGGGGAAACCGTGGTGGTGCTGGTGGAAGGAAGCATTCGCCTCGCTGCGGCCCGCAACGCCAACGCCTCGGTGACGCTGGCTCCCGGAGAAACCGCCCGCGTGCATCAGGACGCAGCTCAACCGAC
Organism: Rhodothermia bacterium; assembly: GCA_030428385.1. GTDB lineage: Bacteria > Bacteroidota > Rhodothermia > Rhodothermales > JAAAOL01 > JAUIDY01. The sequence continues at coordinate 31,513 of JAUIDY010000035.1, forward strand.
CATGCCCGAAGCCGTCCAGCCCGAACCGTTCTTGCGGTGGAAAACCGGTGGTTTTGCATTCGACAACGAGTCCGTCCCCGCCCTGCTCGATGCCGCCGAACGCCGCTTTGGCCTCTCGATGCGACTCGCCGACACGCGCTTTGTCAACACCCGCCTAAGCCTGTTTTTAAACGCCGACGCTTCGCCGGACGCCTTCCTGGAAGCCCTCTGCACCCCCCTCGATTGCACGTATCACGCCACCAACGACGGCTTTGTGATTTCTGCCACCCCGTGACGCTTTCAAACGTGACCACGGCTTAATCGATAGAACCATGAAACACCTTATTTCTACCCTTGGCATTTTAACACTTTTGTTTATCAGCACCGGCTGTGATAGCACCACCCCGACCAGCGATACCGACCGGGTGGTGGGAGTTTGGGAAGCCGTTGGCATCGCCGACACGAACCAAGACTACACGGCGTTGCTCCTTGATGACTTCCACCAGGTGACGTTCACGTTTGCCGACGAGGGCGCGTTTGTGTGGAATCAGGATGGCGTCGACGACATTGATGATGAAATCATTCAGGGCACCTATTCCGTCCGCGAAGCCGACGACGAGCTCAACATCACACTCGCTGACCCCAGCGGCTTTCAGTTCCCCCTGCCGTTTACCTATTCGTTTTCGGACGACAACACCCTGCTGCTGCGCCTTCCCGCTGCCCGGTTTAATGAGCTTACGGGCGACAATTTTGCGGGCACCATGCAGTTTACCTTTCAACGCCTCTGAGCGCCGATTCCCATGCCTAATCGTTTGCTCTTTTGTCTGGCCCTCGTGGGCATCAGCGTAATTGCTGCGTGCTCCGACGCGCCTACGGCCACGGTCACTCCGGTGGAGACCGTCGAAATCCTTGCGCCCGAGGACCGGCTATACGGTGTCGGCGATACCTTGCAACTGGACGTGCGGGCCTTCGATGGAGCCGGGGTGCAGGTGCGCGACCTCGCGGTGACGTGGGCCAGCGCCGATCCGTCCATCCTGTCCATTGCACCCAACGGCATCGCTACGTCGCACGGCATTGGCGAAACGCTGATCAGCGCCACGGCGGATGAGGTGATTGATGTACACCGGCTAACCGTGGTCACGGGCTTTGTGTTGCCCTACCCCGTGGGCGAGGCATGGGGCGTGGTACAGGCCATCGGCGGGTCGTTTACGCACAACGGATCGTTTCATTACGCCTTTGACTTTCGCATGCCTATTGGCACCGTCATCACCGCAGCCCACGGCGGGGTGGTCCATTTTGTCGAAGAGCAGTATCTCGATGGCGACAATGCACTCGGGCATGAGAACATGGTGATTATTGACCACGGCGATGGCACCTTTGCCCGGTATCTGCATCTCACGGTGGATGGTGCGTTGGTGGAGGTGGGCGACGTTGTGGTCCAGGGCGACACATTGGCCTTGAGCGGCAACACGGGATATAGCACCTTACCGCATCTACATTTTGACGTGACGCATGGCTGCGCGGTACCCTTACCCGCCTGCCAGACCATTCCGTTCTGGTTTCGCAATGCCCAACCCACGCAACCCGACGTCGACGACCGCCCGGTCGCCGAACCCTACAACTGATGCTTTTGTGCTGGAAAAAACATATCAAGCTGCTGTTACGCACCGTTTTCTTCCGAAAACACCCACCGTTTCTCTCCCCCTCTTTGCGTAGTAAGGAGGGGGTCGGGGGGAGGATTAATAAAGGTGGGCATGGCGTTGATCGACCTCCCCTCAATCCCCTCCTGCCTCCCAGGAGGGGAAGAATAAAAGAGGTGGAATGTAAGGAGAACAGCCGATTCATTTTGTGTGGCTGGCTGGCGTTGCTTCTGATCTTCGGGCTGATCTTCCCCGCACAGGCCCAGGTATCTGATAGCACTTTTTCGCTCGATGTGCAGGGGGTGCCGTTGGCGGAGGCGCTGCGTCAGGTTGTGGAAGTCACGCGCATCGACCTCGTGTACGCCCCGGATCAACTCGGCGACAGGGCCTCGGCATGCCGCATCGAAAACGCAGCCATCGCAGACCTTTTACAGTGCGTGCTGCGCGGAACGGGCTTTCAAGCACAGCGGCTGACTTCAGGGGCGTACGCGATACAGCGCATCACGACTTCCCGCAACAAGGGGACGCACACCCTCAGCGGTTTTCTCATCGACGCCACAACGGGCGAGCGGCTTATCGGTGCCAACCTGTACGAGTTACAGCGTGGCGTGGGCACCGCCACCAACGCGTACGGCTTCTTCAGCCTCACGCTGCCCGCCGACTCCGTCTTGCTACACGTCTCGTACATCGGCTACACCTCGGCAGTCTTCCCACTTTTGCTTGATCAGGACCAGCAACTCGAACTGGAACTTCAGCCGACGACGCTTGGCATCGGCGAGGTGGAGGTGGTGGCGGCACGCGGCGAACGCATCACCGAGGAGACGCAGATGAGCACAGTAGACGTACCGGTGCAACAGATCCAGGCGCTGCCGTCTATCCTCGGCGAGGTGGATGTGCTGCGGACGCTGCAACTGCTGCCGGGCGTGCAGTCGGGCACCGAAGGATCGAGCGGGCTGTACGTGCGCGGCGGTAGCCCGGACCAGACACTGATCCTGCTCGACGGCGCGCCGGTCTACAACGCCTCGCACTTCTTCGGGCTGTTTTCGGTGTTTAACTCCGACGCCGTCCAGCACGTCGAACTCATCAAGGGCGGCTTCCCGGCGCGCTACGGCGGGCGGCTGTCATCGGTGCTCGACATCGGCCTCAAAGAAGGGAGCCTGCGCAAACGCCGCATTGATGTCGCCATCGGCCTCATCTCGTCCCGGTTCTTGATCGAAGGACCGCTTCAAACCGACCGCACGTCGTTTATGGTGTCAGGCCGCCGCACGTATTTCGACGCCATCAGCCGCCCGTTTCAGCGCAGCGACCAGAAAACCGGGATTTTCTTCTACGATCTCAACGCCAAGATCAACCACATCCTCTCGCCGAGGGATCGGCTCTTTGCGAGCGTGTATCGGGGCAAGGATCGGTTTTCCGTGGAAGAGAAATTTGGCACCCGCACCGAGGATGCTTTTTTGCAATGGGGCAACCTCACCTCTACGGTGCGCTGGAACCACGTGTGGAGTCCGCGCCTGTTTAGCAACGTGACGGCGTTGTTCAGCCGCTACCAGTTCGACATCGGCGCGGAGGAAGGCGGGCCCGCTGCGGATGACTTTTACGAACTGGTGTATTTCTCCGGCATCCGCGACTGGGGCGGTACCGTGGATTTCGACTTTCGCCCTTCGCCCAACCATTACCTGCGCTTCGGCGCACGTGGCACCTACCACACCTTCCGCCCCGGCGCGTCACACGTCCGCATTGACCTGAACGATGACGGCACCGAAACCGTGGATCTGATTCCCGCCGAGGAAATCAACGCCACCGAATATGCCGCGTACGCCGAAGATGACCTGCGCCTGTCGTCCCGCCTGAAGGTGAACGTGGGCGTGCATGCGTCGGGTTTCTTCGTCGAAGACACCCACTACAGTTCCGTACAGCCCCGCCTTTCGATGCGCTATCTCCTGCCGGGCGACTGGGCCGTGAAGGCGTCGTATGCGACCATGCAGCAATACATCATGCTCCTTACTAGCAGTTCGGCGGGATTGCCCACCGACCTCTGGCTGCCCGCCACCCGCCGCGTCCCGCCGCAGAAATCGCAGATGGTGGCGCTGGGCGTGGCGCACACCCTGCGTGATGGGCTGCTGGATGCCAGCGTGGAAGGCTATTACAAGACGATGGACAACCTGATCGAGTACGAAAACGGCGCGAGCTTTCTGGGGCTGGATCAGAACTGGCAGGACAAAGTGACGATTGGCAAGGGCGATGCGTACGGGGTGGAACTGCTGCTCCAGAAAAAACAGGGTCGGACGAGTGGCTGGGTGGGCTACACGCTCTCGTGGAGCAACCGCCACTTCGACGACCTGAACGGCGGACGCTCGTTCTCCTTCAAATATGACCGCCGCCACGACCTCGCCGTTGCCGTGGTGCATCGCTTGTCGCCGCGCCTGGAGGTGTCGGGGACGTGGGTGTATGCCTCGGGCAGCGCCATCACCTTGCCCACCACCAGCTATTACATCAACCCGTACGTGGATGGCGATTTCTGTCTCGGATGCACCATCACCAGTTTTGGGCAGCGCAACGGCTATCGTATCCGGGCGCACCACCGGCTGGACCTGGGCGTTAACTTCCACAAGCCGACGCGGCGCGGGGAGCAGGTGTTCAGCCTGGGCGCGTACAACGCCTACAACCGCAAAAACCCGTTCTTCGTGGCGCTGAACGACGATTACACCCTCACCGAGTTCACGCTGTTCACCATCATCCCGTACCTTTCCTACCGCCGGACGTTATGACCCGCTTGATGCTGTTTCTGAGTCTGGCGCTGGTTTTTGCGGCGTGCGAGCAAACGGTGGATGTTGACTTTCCCCGGCATGCACCGCGTATTGCCGTCAACAGCTTTTTCTTTCCCGACGCGCCGTGGGAAGTGCACCTGAGCGAGGCTCGCAGTGTGAGCGACGGCGAACGCGCCATCCGCAACATTGAGCAAGCGACCGTGGAGATTCTGGCTGACGGCGTACCTGTCGTCACCCTGCCTTATATGGGCGATGGGCTGTACCGGGCACCCCAGGTGTTTCCGGCACCGGATGTTGAATACACGGTGCAGGTGACCGCACCCGACTACGATGCTGTCTCGGCCACTGACCGTATCCCGGAGACCCTCGCCACTGCGATGACGTATGATGTGCTGGCACGTAGCGCGGACGGGTTCCGCGTGGACATTGACCTCACCATCACCGACCCGCCGGATGCGTCCAACTACTACCGCCTGATGGTGTACCTGCGCGTGCGCGACGAAAACGGCGAGGTGTTCTTCTACGATTTACCCTTTCGCTCCGAAGACCCGGTGCTGCTGGCCTACAGCGATCTTGCTTTCAACGGCGATGTGCAGGAGGTGTATTTCGCGGACCCCCTTTTTGCGGGCCGCATGCACACGTTTACGATTCAGGTGGAAGAGTCGTTTATTTTTGCCGGAAGCGAACAGGCCCTGTTGGTAGACCTGTATCATGTGAGCGACCATTTCTACCAGTACGCCCGCACCTACCAGCGGTATGAGGAAAGCTACGACAACCCCTTCGCCGAGCCCGTGCAGGTGCACACCAACATCAACGACGGCTTCGGCATCTTCGCAGGCTTCCGGCGCTACCGGCATGTGGTGCCGCTGTGAGGCCGGATACAACGTTGCTTGTTTTGTGAGACAGGACGTACGCCTACTTCCTTTTTATGGTCATCACGAGGGGTGTGGTGATCCCACCCCGTCAGGATAGGGCATCGCAGACGGGGTGAGATCGCCACGTCGCGGAGCCTGTGCTGAACTTGATTCAGTGCTCCTCGCGATGACGAGTGAGGGTGTGCTGTTTCCTGTCAGGGTGAGATCGCCACGTTGCCTGCGGCTGCTCGCAATGACCCTGTGGGGAAAGCCTGCCGTTCTTCATCGAGGCCGAGGGTCAAGAGGTCTGCCCCATAAAAAACAACGCCTGCTCCCCGAAAGAAGCAGGCGTTGTTTGCATAAGAAAAACACAATCCTCAAGCGCCCGCTGGTCCCTGGTACGTGGCATCGCCGAAAGCAAGGATGGGCAAGAAAATAATACCGAGCAACAACAGCCCAATGCCAAACCCGACGCCTTTGCCAAACGACTTGGCAAGGTCAATATAAACGATGATCCCTACGATCAGGTTAACAATCGGAATGAGCATCAGAATCAGCCACCAGCCTGGTCGGCCCACAATCTGTAGCAGTACATACAAGTTGTAGATCGGGATAATGGCCTTCCAACCATCCTGTCCTGCTTTAACAAAAACCTTCCAAAGGCTTGCAATAACGAGGACAATAATCCCGATGTAGAGCAGGCCCCCGATAAGGCCACCAATGGCACCTGCAGCATCGCTTTGAGGGGTAAGAAGCATGAGAGAAAGAGACATAGTACGCTATGAGATTGGGTGGATGAGATGATGAAATTACTGCTGTAGGTATCTGCATCGTTCAGCACATGCATTCCCAACAACACCGCCCTTGCTTGCAGACTACGCTGCACGGTACATGACCCTATGTTCTGCGGATTTGCTTGGTAGTATACGCTCCGTTTGGTTTAAAAAGAGGTCAACGGGGAGACATTTCTGTGATGATCCAGCCGCCCGTGATTTTTTTAAACTCCCACCGGTATTGCAGGTCCACCCGGTGCGGGTTGCCCTGCACATCGGTGAAGTCTAGCTGGAAGCCCATGTTGGCCGTGGCCTCATCGCCGCGTGTGTCGAAGCTGGAGGTGGTGGTGTAAAGTTCCACGGTGCCGCCTTCATTGACGTACTGTTGCCACACGTTCAGGTCACGTTGCGTGTGGCGGGGAAACAACCCCTGGATGGTGTGGATGTCACGGCGCTCCAACGCCCGCTGGTAGGTGGTAACAATGTCTTCGATGCCTTGGTCGAGGGCGTCGTCAGAAGAATTACGCAACACGGCACGGCCATAAAAGTCCTGCGCCAGCGCATAGAGCCGGGCCGCGCGGTCGTACTGCTCGGCGGCGTAGGCTTCATTGGCTACTTGCCGGGCGTCCACGGCGAGTTTATACCGGGCGTCGGCCCGCAGGTCGGCGGGTACCGATGTGGCCGCCGATTCGACGTTGCTCCGTGCCCGGTCGGCGGCAGGCTTGCGGCTGGCGGTGGTTACGCGCGGGGTGTTGCGCTGTACGGGCGATCCGCCCCGGATGGAGAGGCCGCTTTCGACGGCGGGTTCCTCTTCGTCGGGTTCTTCCACCACAGGAGGGGTGGCAGGCGGGTCGGTTGCTGCCGCAACGGGTGTCGTCGTGTTGGGTGTTTCGGTAGGTGTTTGGGCCGGAGGCTGCCGGATCACGACCGGCGGTGGGCGGCGGGTGGCAGCATCGGCCGCGGTGGCATAGCCGCGCATGGCCTGGGCGAAGGCTTGCATGGCGGTCAGGTAGCCGTCCCGGGTGCCTTCATCGAAGGCGGCCTGGGCTTCGTTTTCGCTGTCCTGAGCGAGCAAGTAGGCCCCGTCATCTTGTCCCCCGGCCCGGTCAGCGCGGCGCTTTTGGTCCAGCATGGCGTCGCGTTGTTGCTCGGCGGCGGCCATCAGAGCTTCCGCTTCAAGGCCTTCTATCTCTTCCGGAGGCAACACTTCCGGAGGCTCCACAAACGCAGAGGAATCGATTTCGACGGGCAACGGGTCGACGGGCGTGGTGGTTTGGGCAATGGGCACGGTGGACGGGTCATCTTGCCCACCTTGGAGGAACCAGTAGCCTCCGCCTGCGGCAAGCAGCACTACCAGCAGGCCCAGGGCGGCCCACAGCGCCACCGGCTTCTTGTTTTCGTCGGTGCTTCGCCGGGGGCGTCCCTGGATGCCGGTGAGTTCAACCTCTTCGTTGCCCAGGTTTTCCATCGCCGCACGGATATCCGCGACCACCGCGCCGAAGTTATCGTAGCGGTTTTCCTTTTTCTTGGCGAGGCACTTGTTCAGGATGTGCTGAAGGTCGGCATGCACTGGGCTCGCGGCGATATCCAGCGGGGTCGGGTCATGGTCCATGATCCGGTAGATCGTGGCCCCCACGTTTTCCCCTTCAAACGGGTTCGTTCCCGTGAGCAGTTCATAAAACACCACACCGAACGAGAAGATGTCGGCGCGCCGGTCGATGTTGCCGCCTTCGATCTGCTCGGGCGACATGTATTTGGGCGTCCCGATGCTTTTGTCGGCGGCGGTCAGCGTACTGGAGTTGTCGGAGCCGATGCGGGCGATGCCAAAGTCCATCACCTTTACCCGCCCCGAGTCGAGCACGCGCACGTTGTCCGGCTTGATGTCGCGGTGGATGATGTCGTGCTGGTGGGCATAATGCAGGCCCTGGCACATCTGCTCGGCAATCGAAAGCTTTTCCTGCAACGAAAGCCCCGCGCCTTGCATCATGAGCGTGCGCAGGTCGGTGCCGCTCAGGAACTCCATCACGATATAGGGGACCTCCTCGTGCTCGCCGATGTCGTGAATCACGGTGATATTGGGATGGGACAGCCCGCCTGCGGATTGGGCTTCCCGGTAGAACCGTTTCCGAACCACCGGATCATTCACGATATGCCGGGAGATCACCTTGATGGCCACATCGCGACCAATGATCGGGTCGCGTGCTTTGAAGACCATTCCCATGCCACCCCGACCTAGTTCGGCGATGATCTCATATTTACCCAGCGTTTGCATGTGCTTCCAAGGAGTAAGAGGAGCGTGCGTAAGCACAATCTAAACGAGCCGTCGCCCGTGTGCAAAAAATATTACCCGGAATATGTTCAGATCCCTGACGCGATTAAAAGTTCAATGTCGCGGTGCGGCATGTTAAACAAGGTGGCCAGGCTTTTTTTGGTCAAATGACGGCGGTACACGTACGTCCCATTGCGCAGTCCTACGTTGCGCCACAATGCTTCATTAATCGACCCGACCTCGCCAATCTGTAGCAAATAGGGGATGAGCACGTTGGTGAGGGCATAGGTGGCCGTATGGGCTGCGTTCGAGGGCATGTTGGGCACGCAGTAATGAATCACGTCATGCTGGCGAAACGTCGGTTCTGAATGGGTGGTAGCGCGGCTCGTTTCGATGCAGCCCCCCTGGTCGATGACGGCATCGACGATGACGGAGCCGGGACGCATGGCGGCCACCATTTCTTCGGTGACCAGCACGGGCGACCGTTGTCCGTCCGACATCATTGCCCCGATCACGACATCCGCCGAGACGACGGCGTGGCGTGTGTATTGTGTGGTTGCCATGGCGGTGGTGATGCGGCGGTCCAAGAAATGCTCCAGCGTGCGGAGGGCCCCAAGGTCGGTGTCCAGCACAATGACGTGTGCGCCAAAGCCGAGGGCGGTACGGGCGGCCCATTCGCCCACCACGCCTGCCCCCAGGATCACGACGGTAGAGGGCGGTACACCCGAAATGCCGCCCATCATCACGCCTTTGCCCCCTTCGTTGCTTTCCAGCAGCCGCGCCGCGATTTGCACCGACAGCGAGCCCATGATTTCGTGCATCATCCGCACGATGGGCAGGCTGCCATCGGTGTCGCGAATGAACTCAAAGCCGATGCCGGTGATGCTCAGCCCGCGCAGGTGTTCCAGAAAGTCGGGGGTGGTGTTGCCCAGGTGCAGCGCCGAGATCAGGATCTGCTTTTCTTGGAGCAGGTTGAGTTCGTCGTCCTCTGGCGGCCCTACCTTCACCACCATCTCGCATTGGCTGTACAGGTCGGCCGGGGCGGTGATAATTTCCCCGCCCGCGTCGGCATAGGCCTGGTCGGTGAAATGTGCCTGGCAGCCTGCGCCCGCTTCCACATACACCTGATGGCCGCTGGCCACCAACGCACTGACGCCGCTGGGTGCCAAAGCCACCCGGCGTTCTTCGTTGGAGATTTCGCGGGGCACGCCGATGCGCAGCGCCTTGTGCTGCTCGCGCAGCCGCAAGGGCTTTTCCATCGTCATCAACCCCCGTTCGAGAGCCAACCCCTGGAGAGCGGGGATTTCCATAATGCCTCTGATTCGAGCAAGACAAGGAAAGACAGGGCAAGATACGGTATTCAAACCTTATCTGGCAGGGCCCCGCCTGATTGAAAAAGTACGAACGCTATCACGCGGCCCATGCTTGCATCAAAATGCCACCCGCCACAGCCACATTTAACGATTCCGCGCCGCGTCGCTGGGGGGTGCCAGTGATGGTCACCCGCTCCTGGAGCAGGGCCTGCACTTCTTCCGATAGCCCATGTGCCTCACTGCCCATCACCAGCGCGGAGGGCGTGACGGGCTGCCAGTGGCGCACGGGCGTTCCGTCGAGGTCGGCGCCATACAGCCGGATGCCTTGCTCTTTCCATCGCTTAAGCAAAGCGGGGAGGGAAGCACCCACGGCGAGGTCTACATCCCACAAGCCGCCCATGGCCGACCGCACCACCTTGGGGTTAAAGAAGTCCGCCGTCCCAGTCCCTGCCAGCACGGCATCGATGCCAAACCAGGCCGCCGTGCGGAGCAGCGTGCCTACGTTGCCAGGGTCCTGCACGGCATCAAGTACCAGAAGGCGTTGTTTGGAGGCGAGATCGGCCAGCGGAACCGTCTTCATCGTCGCTACGGCCAGTATGCCCTGGCTGGTTTCTACAGCAGATAAAGCGGCGAATGTATCCTCGGGAACGATTATCAGGGGAGTGGTTGATTCTGACGCCACCCGGTGCAAAAGCGCCAGCACGCGTTCATCCGATTGCACCTGCGTGGCAATGAGCACTTCCGTCAGGTCTGCCTTGGCATCGAGGGCAGCCTCCACCAACCGAAGCCCCTCCACCAGAAATTGCTGCACCTGCATGCGCCCTTTTTTACGCGCAAGCGAGGCGATTTCTTTGCGGCGGCGGTGTGTGAGCGGCATTAAGAAAGGGAGTGGTTGAGGTGCAGCGACACCCTGCAAGCGAGGGTGTCCGGTTCACAAGATCGGATTCTTCGACCACATTTATTTTTTCTTCCGAATATTCTTCCTTTTATGCTCGTTCGCCTGCCACTTTGCTTTCTCGAAAGTATCTTAATCGGAAGCGCTTCCAACATAACATCTTACTTATAGAACTCCTATGCCAAGCAAACGCAACGTTTACGCCCAGGCCATCTACCGCGAGCCTGCGCCCATTCGAGACTCGGAAAACCCCTTTGAGGCGATGATGGAGCGGTTTAATGTAGCCGCCGAAATCCTCGAATTAAACTCTGGCTTTTATGAATACCTGTGTACCCCGGCCCATGTCCATATTACGGCGGTGCCCGTCACGATGGACAACGGCGAGATCCGGGTTTTCGAAGGCATCCGGGTGATTCACAACGAAATACTGGGGCCGTCCAAAGGCGGTATCCGCTATGCCCCTGATGTGTCGCTGGACGAAGTGAAGGCCCTCGCGGCGTGGATGACATGGAAATGTGCTGTTGTGAGTGTACCATTTGGGGGTGCCAAAGGCGGCGTGGTGTGTAACCCGCGCGAAATGTCGCCGGGAGAACTGGAACGCCTGACCCGGCGCTACACCGCCAACATGATCGGGGTGTTTGGCCCGGACAAAGACATCCCCGCGCCGGACATGAACACCAATGAGCAGATCATGGCGTGGATCCTCGACACGTACTCCATGCACTCGCGGCGTACGGAAAACGCGGTGGTCACGGGTAAACCGATTATGCTCGGCGGTTCGCACGGGCGGAAAGAGGCCACCGGGCGCGGCGTCATGACCGTGACGCTCGGGGCGATGGCGCGGCTCGGAATGCGGCCCTCGCACTGCCGCGTGGCAGTGCAGGGATTTGGCAACGTCGGTTCCATTGCCGCCAAGCTGCTGCAAGAGCAAGGCTGCAAAATAGTAGCGGTGAGCGACATCTCGGGCGGTTACTACAACGCCGACGGCCTCGATATTCAGGCGATGATGGACTATTCCGCCGCCAACCGGGGCTCGCTGGAAGGCTACCGCAACGCCGATCCCATCTCCAACGAAGAACTGCTGACGGCTGACGTCGAGGTCTTGATTCCTGCGGCCAAAGAGGATCAGATTACCAAGTCGATAGCGCCGCACATCAAGGCGAAAATTATCTCGGAAGGGGCGAACGGCCCGACAACGCCTGCTGCCGACGATATTCTCAACGAAAACGGCGTACTGGTTATCCCCGACATCTTGGCCAATGCGGGCGGGGTGACGGTGTCGTACTTCGAGTGGGTGCAGGACCGGCAGGGTTATTTCTGGTCGCTGGAACGGGTCAACCGCCGCCTCGACCGGATCATGCGGGCCGCCTTTGATGAAGTCTACAACGCCGCGCAAAAATACGACGTCTCGATGCGGATTGGGGCCTACGTCTTGTCCATCGACAAGGTCGCGAGTGCGTTGCGGATACGTGGGATTTACGCGTAGGCGCTGAAAAGGGCACGGCTGCTACGCCACCCGTATTTCTTTGGGAATTCGGTCGGGGTTGGCAAAGACTTCGGGAAGGAGCGATGCGAGGAGGGGGGCCATCAGCACCCCTTTAGAGCCGAGGGCCGTAAAAACCCAGATGCGCTGGCTCGGCGATACGGGGCCGAGCAGGGGTAGGCGGGTACGTGCCGTAACACGTACGCCTGCCCGGGCTTCCAGCACCGTGGCGTCAGCCAGGGCGGGAAGGGCATGGGTGGCTTTTTCAAGGATAAGCCGGGTTTGTGTGTCGGAAGGCGACAGGTCGGCAAACGTATGTTCGTAGGAACTGCCCACAACAGCGGTGTTGCCGGTCGGGACTACATAGCCACTGCCTGCTAGCGGCAGCGGAAGCGGCTCTGGAAGGGTGACGTGTACCGTTTGGCCCTTGACGCCGTGCAGCCGCAGGAGCGGAAACAGCGGAAACGGGTGCAAACCCCATCCGAGGGCGAGTACGACGCGCCGGAACTCAAAACGCACCGGGGAGCCACCAAGCACGGCATCAACGAAAGCACCGTTTGCCGTTTCGCCCCAGTGAAGGGCCGGGGTGTGCGGAGAGAAGGTAGCCCCCTGTCGAACAGCTTGTTGCAGGACAGCTTCCACCATCAGCGGGACCGCCAGCGCCCCACCCTGGCGCACATGCAGGGTGCCAAAGGGAGCCGCGAGCCAGGGAAACCGCTCCTGCGAGGCCGACGCCGCGATCCAGGTGCCATGGGCAGAACGTTTGTTCGCCGCTTCTTGAAAGAGTGCGGCTTGGGGTTCTGTTTGCGCAGGCCGCAGCAAGCCGCCCGTGGAGAAAAGCGACGGGACCTGGGCGTGTGCCAGGGTTTGATGCAAGGCGTCGAGGGCCGCCTCGGCGCGCCACATCTGCTTGGCTTTTTGACTGGGCAGTGGGTTCGCCAGCCCCGCCGATGCCCCGGACGCTCCGCTGGCTGCCTCTCCCGCGTCGATCACCACGACCTCTTCATGGCGGCTGAGTGTGAGGGCGGCGCAGGCACCAGCCAGCCCGGCTCCCACAATAAGGGTGTCACCTGTCGTTTTCACGGAGAATAAGCTGATCTGAGGAGGCTAGCGGTTGTACAATATAGCGCTGGCTGCCAGGTCTTTCAGGTTGGCAAGCCACAGGCTTTGAGGCTATCCGCTTTTCGATTCCACCAGATGACGCAGGCATTGCCTGCCCACGACGTGCAGTCCATGACAAACCAACCCGTGCTTATTGTTGGCGGCGGCGTGATTGGCCTCGCGATTGGTTGGGAACTGGCCCGTACCGGCCAGCCGGTACATATCTTCGACCGGGACGCAGTGGGGCACGGCACCTCATGGCTGGCCGCGGGCATGCTGGCACCCGATGCCGAGATCCAGTTTGAAGAAATCGAACTCTACCACTTCAACCGCGAAAGCCTGCGCCGCTGGCCCGCTTTCGCAGCCGCTGTAGAAGCCGCCAGCGGGCAAGCCGTGGACTACCGGGACGATGGGACCTTGCTCGTCGCCGACGACCGCGACAGCGCCGAGGCGTTGCGGCGGCGCTACGACTTCCAGCGGGCCCACGGACTGGATGTGTCGTGGCTGACGGGAGCCGAGGCGTTGGAGATTGAGCCTTTTCTGGCTCCGCGCTTGTCGGCAGCGGTGTTTGCCCCCTCGGATCATCAGGTGGACAACCGGCGGTTGATCCAGGCGCTACGGACAGCGTTTGAAAAAAGTGGCGGCATCGTGCACGAACACACCGCCATACAAGCCGTGGTGCCGGATGCCAATGCCCCCGCCGTGGTTACGGCTGCTGGGGATATCGTCGCGGGTTCGCATGTACTGGTGGCGGCTGGGGTGTGGTCGCGAAACTTCGATGGCCTTTCGCCCGAAGCCCGTCCCCCCGTGCGTCCCGTCAAAGGGCAGATGCTGGAGTTGCGCATCGAGCGCCCGTTTGGGCTCCGGCATGTGGTGCGGGGTCCCGACGCCTACCTGGCTCCCAAAAGCGACGGGCGACTGCTGGTGGGGGCGACCAGCGAAGAACGTGGCTTCGACACCGACGTGACAGCGGGTGGCTTGTACAAGGTGCTTGAAGGAGCCTGGGAAGTGGTGCCAGGGATTTATGACCTGCCTGTGACCAACACCTGGGCAGGGCTGCGTCCGGGGAGCCGCGACCATGCGCCCTTGCTGGGCCCCTCCGCCGATCCCGGAATCTTGTTTGCAACCGGGCATTACCGCCACGGCATCCTGTTGGCACCCCTCACCGCGCAAGAGATGGCCCGGTTGGTGGTTACGGGAGAAACCTCCGCTTGGATCGCACCGTTTTCTCCCCAGCGTTTTAGGCTCCCCCATCAACCGGCAAATCCATGAGTGTGGCGATCGATCAGGTTCCGATTTTTTTAAACGGCGAAGCAACACACATTCCGGGCAGCATGTCGCTTCCGGCGTTGCTGGAAACGCTCGACATCGACCCTGCGACGGTGCGGGGTATTGCCGTGGCGATTAACGACGAAGTGGTGCGCCGAAAGCTGTGGGCAGAAACCATAATCACCGAAGGCGACCGGGTAGAGATCGTCACCGCCACGCAGGGAGGCTGAATCATGATCGCTACCGAATCGCTCAACAATGGCACCGTTGTGCAGACGGCCGCCGACGTACTCCAGATCGGCGACCACGCCTTTCGCTCGCGGCTGCTGGTGGGTACGAGCGGGTACCCAAGCCCCCAGGTGATGTTGGAGGCGCTTGATGCGGCCGGGGCCGAACTGGTTACCGTTGCTGTGCGCCGCGTGAACCTGCATGATCAGGGCGAAGAAAGTATGCTGGGGCTGTTACAAGCCGGGGGGTACACGTTGCTGCCCAACACAGCGGGCTGTTTCACGGCCAAAGAAGCGGTGTTGGTGGCGCAACTTGCCCGCGAACTGCTCGATACCAACCTCGTCAAACTTGAAGTTATCGGCGACGACGAAACGCTGCTGCCCGACAGCGAGCAACTGCTCAAGGCCGCCAAAACGCTCATCGACGACGACTTCGTGGTGTGTGCCTACAGCAACGACGACCCCATCGTGTGCCGTAAGCTGGCCGACCTGGGTTGTGCCGCCGTGATGCCATTGGCCTCGCCGATTGGCAGTGGCATGGGCCTTGTTAATCCCTACAACCTGGCCCTCATCCGCGAACTCTTGCCCGAGACGACGCTGCTGGTAGATGCCGGTATCGGTACCGCCAGCGATGCTATGCGGGCCATGGAACTGGGCTACGATGGTATCCTGCTCAACACCGCCATTTCGGGCGCCCAGCACCCCGTAGCCATGGCGACCGCGATGCGCCATGCCGTAGACGGCGGGCGGCTCTCGTTTCAGGCGGGGCGCATTCCGCGCCGGTTTTATGCCCAGGCCTCGTCGCCGCTCGAAGGTCGCATCGCGTCGTGAAAGCGGGGAGGGAAGGAGAACGCGGAAAGGACAAAGCGGGGATGCCTCGGTTGGTGTTGGTGGCGGATAGGTTTACAGAGGCAGACCGGGCAGAGCGGGTGGTGGAAGCTGTCAAGGCGGGGGTGCGGTGGGTACATCTGCGTGATCATGGTGCGGAAACGGGCGTTTTTGAAGAGGCGGCCCATGTGCTTGTCCATCGACTCCGTGCGAGGACGCCATCGGTACAGGTTACCATCAATGCGCGTTTGGAAACGGCTTTAATGCTAGAGGTGGGGTTTCACACCGGGATTCGCGGACCGTCTCTGCACGAAGCGCGGAAGCACATGAGGCCGGGTGCCGTGCTTGGTTTTTCGGCGCATACGCTGGAAGAAGCCCAGCAGGCCGTTGCGCAGGGAGCGGATTATCTGTTTTACAGCCCCGTTTTTCCCACGACCAGCAAGCCAACTGCACCGGCAGTGGGCCTTGAGGCGCTGGAAATCGCGTGCCGTTTCGTCGCACCGGTTCCGGTGTTTGCGCTGGGTGGCATCCGCCCCGAGCATGAGGTGGCATGCCTGAACGCGGGTGCCTACGGGGTCGCCGTGCTGTCCGGCATCATGGACGCCACCGATCCTGCACCGGCCGTGCAAGCCTACCTCACAGCCCTGAATCCTCGAAGCCAGCAACGCGATAGATCCTCCAGGACACACCAGTAGACCACCCGCGCTGGACCATTGCCCCCTCACGTTTTACGATTCACATCCTCACGTTTCAATAAGATGAAAGTAGCCCTCACGATAGCAGGCAGCGATTCGAGCGGTGGCGCGGGCATCCAGGCCGACATCAAGGCGATGCAGGCCAATGGCGTCTATGCGGCGTCGGTGCTTACGGCCATCACCGCACAGAACACCCAGGCGGTCACGGCAGCGCATGATCTCCCGTTGGACCTGATCAACGCGCAGCTTGATGCTGTTTTCGATGACCTAACCATTCGCGCTACCAAAACCGGCATGTTGTCCTCTACGGGCATCATTGAAGTGGTGGCGTCACAAATCGAACGGCGTGGGGTGGCCCCGCTTGTTGTCGATCCCGTAATGATTTCGAAGAGCGGCTTTGCGTTGCTTAAGCCCGATGCGGTTGCCACGTTAAAAACACAACTGCTTCCGCTGGCGACGGTGGTGACGCCCAACGCGCACGAAGCTGCGCATCTGACGGGGCGCACGCTGCAGACGGTAGACGAAGCCAAAGAGGTTGCCCGGCAGATCCATGATCTTGGCTCCCAGGCGGTGCTGATCAAGGGAGGGCATCTCGATGCGGAGGAAGACGCCGTGGATGTGTTGTTTGATGGCAGCGGCTTTCATGTGTGGCGCACCGAACGCATCGACACGCCCCACACACACGGGACGGGGTGTACGTATGCCGCTTCCATCGCGGCCAACCTGGCGAAGGGGTTTGATCTTTTTACCAGCATCGATCGGGCGAAGCGGTATGTTACGGGAGCCATCCGGCATGGCTTGCCGCTGGGCAAGGGGCACGGCCCGACGCATCACTTCTACTTTCTCAAGGGCTCTGGGCTTTTTCCCGCAGACGATGAAGCAAAGCCAACGGCGAAGGTCTAGGAGGTCCCCATTCCGAGTGGCGGTTGGTACTCGAAGTCGAGGTCTTAACCACGCTTTCATTTGCAGGGCGAAGGAAAACGATCTATCTTCTTGCCCCTTCACCGAACCGCCCGAAACCATCGTTTCGAGATCGCGTTCGACCCACTTATTGCAGCCACGCGCCCGTAGCTCAGCTGGATAGAGCGTCTGACTACGGATCAGAAGGTCGGGTGTTCGAATCATCCCGGGCGCGCCACCAAAAACGGCCTAAATGAAGCATAATTGCGGATTTTAGGCCGTTTTTCTTTTCTGCTCTTCTGTCCGCATCT
>JAUIDY010000184.1 GCA_030428385.1 Rhodothermia bacterium
TTCTGCGAAGATGCCCCCAAGCGGTTTTCCAAGGATGCAAATGCCCTTCCGAAACCGCCAGAAGCAGATGACCAAAGTGAAAGTGATACCTTGCAGTTTGCACGTCGTGTCTCGAAAGAAAGCTTTGGTAATAAGCGTCCGTCTTCTTTTTTAGACCGGACGTCCTGACAGCACATCAGCTGCAGATCCTTTTCCTAGGAATCCCGATTGATTTTATCTAAAGGGAAGTAGAGCAAGAGGGGCTTTCGCCTCCTTGCCAGGGATAAGTGTGTCCTCTCAGATAAAATACCCGCTACCCTAGTTCTTCAGTAAGAACTGCATCGAACAGGGCAATAGAAAAGGGCAATAGAAAAGGGCGTGCGGGCGTTTGGGTGTTGCGTATCGAATCCCTTCTGGGGGTATTGAGGAGGAACCTGTGTACACATGGTTCTTTTCACGCTCCATCCACCGTTTCCAGCAGCCCTCCGAATTATGTCTACGGCATCCCGTACTGTCTCATTAAGCACCCGACTCCAAGCGTACCGCCCGTTCCTCGATCGATTCTTTTTTGTGATCGCGATGATCGGTGTGCTCGCAACCGTTCATCTTAAGGTTCAGCAAGACCGGGGATTTGATCGAGGATGTTTAGGGTTTTCTGATCCTGCCACGGTTCAAGCCACGTTTGATTGTGATGCTGTTACCCGAAGCCGGGCCGGGACCATGTTCGGAATCTCAAATGCGATCCTGGGGATGTTTTTCTACTTGGGGATTGCAGGCCTTTGTGGAGGTATTGCTTACACCTCGGGGTCGATGCGGCAGCTGCTCAAGCGTATTCGGCTCTTTATGATTGTTGCTGGGTTTGCCTATTCGCTGTATCTCAGTTACTACCAATATGCAGAAGTCGGCGAGTTTTGTTTGTTGTGTCTGATTTCAGCATTGCTGGTCACCACGCTGTTTATATTACTAATGGTGGAAGTTTTCGCGTCTGTTGATGCAGATAAATTAAAATTGAACTCGGGTAAACTCATGAAAGAGCTCAGTATGTATGGGGGATTGGCTGTATTAATCTTTGTCTTGGTAGGGGCTGACCTCGCTTATTTCGGCAGCCTTGAAGACCCGAACGAAATCAATTTTGAACAGGCGTTTGATGATGAGCCCACCACGCCAGAGGCGACGCCTGTCACAATCCCTGAAGGAACCGAACCTGAGGCGGCAACGGCATCAGCCGCCGAGGCAGAACCGGTACCCGTCGAGCATGTCGCCCTCTCAGAGGATTGCATTTATGATCCGGAGAAAGATCCGGTGCGCAATTTCGCGGAACAGATTTCGATGGCAGATGCCTTCAAAGGAGAAATGGGCGCCTCGGTAGTGGTTGTGGAATACTTTGATCCAATGTGTCCCCACTGCAAAACCATGCATCCCATAATGAAAGAAATCGCGGCCTCGCATGGGGACCGGGCCCAGTTTGTTTATAAACCTGTTGCGCTGATCAGCCAGGCTTCGGTCCTTCCCGTCGCTGCTCTTCATGTGGCGGCGCAGAATGGGAAGTTTTTCGAAATGCTCGATCTGATCTTTGCCAACCAGAAGCCACAGGGGTATTCGCTACAGGAATTGCGAGGGTATGCCACACAGGTTGGTATCGACCCCGACGTGATGGAAGGCCGCATGCGTGGTGGTATTTATAACCCAACGATGAAGCGGGAGCGTGATCGGTTTGTTGAAAACGGCTTCACCTCAGTCCCGACCGTCATGATTAATGGACGGGTGGTTGAATCCCACTCTCGATCGGTGGATTGTTTGGGGCAGATGATTGATGCGGCGCGTGCTGAAGCCCAGTAGTTCTTGCACGATTTGAGTCATGCCCCAGGTTCATGTTGAGCCTGGGGCATTGTTGTTTGAAATAAACAGAGAAGTCAGATGGCACTGCGCATACCTGTTCTGTTTCCGTTAGTGTGCCTGATTACACTCTCCCTGTCTGCACAAGACACGTCGCAGATGGAGCGGGCGTGGCGACCGCTGCTCCTTCATGAAGGGGTCGAATTTAAATTTCTCTTTTATCCCATGGCCAATGCCCAATATAACGGTGTTGTCCTTCGTCTCCATAACCAGAATGGATACCCCGTCCGGTATCGTTTCAACATTGTCTTTCAATCGGGCGACGAAGAAAAAGTGGAACCGGTAGAAGGGATGCTGGAGGCAGGAGAACGACGGACAGGGGACCAGGACGGGTTATTTTGGATTCCGTTCACAGATGGCCGAATGATTAGCCAGGTTGGGTTGCGGAGCTACAACGTTGAGCAAGCAGATCATCCCGCCAATTAAACCCCATTCTTAAGGCGAAAGTACCTGCTGGGCAACTTCCTGAATCGTGCGGGCATGTGCCGGAGAAATGTCAAAGGTTGTACCGTCTGGACGCGTGAGGCGAGCAGGCAGTCCCACCGGTGAACGATCGAAAAGTGCTGAATAAATCACCACAGCAGCCGTATATGCACCTTCCTGGCTGGGATGAAAGCCGTCTGGACCGTACAAGGAGAAGTCGCTTGTAGAGGCATCGACTTGTTTCCATACTTCGCCGACTGGAAATAGAAGGCTCCCGGTAGTTGACGCGGCTTGGTCGTAGGAATGGATTACATCATCAAAAAACGCGCGGCGGGGAATGGAAGGCCACACCATGTAAAAAGCGGGTTCAGCGTCATGGGACCGGATTTCTTCCGCAAAACGGGTAGCCCATGTGCGAAGATGCTCCTGGCTTTCTGGCAAGGAGGAAGGCCCCTGCTGCATGATCACGACGTCCCACGCGTTGTTCTCAAGGGCTGTTCGCGTGCGCGTATCGCTCCAGTGTTCTTCTAGGCTATAATTTGGAAAGCACACGCAGGCAAAGGCAGATAGGGATAGCCCTACGGATTCGGCGAGCGCAGCAACGAGCGAGGGTACATCATGGGTATAGGACAAACTGTTTCCAATAAATAAGACCCGAAGCTCCTCATCGGCAGCATCTGCCAGTGGTGGCTGGCTGCATCCCAAAAAGACGCTCAGGAATAGCGCACTTGCGAGTATCGTTGCTTTGGAAGTCCAAGAAAAAAATACCATTGATTGACGAAGGGTTTGGGGGTACTTTTAGCGGAGTGGGTTTTTGTTTTGCCAGTGTAAATATCATGACCAGAAAGATCATTTATTATCCGCTTTGCTGTGCCCTGTGGGGCTTCATCCTGTTCCCAAACCCAACGTTTGCGCAAGGAAGTGTGGAACGAATAGTGGTGCACAGTACAGCCCTTGAAGGAAACCTGAGTGGCGATGCGCCTGATCGGGAGGTCTCGGTTTATCTTCCTCCGGCCTACCACGTACAACCCGAGCGCCGATTCCCTGTGGTCTATTTCTTACACGGATACACGGACAGCGATGATCGCTGGTTTGGCCTGGTTGACCACTGGATAAACTTGCCAATCACGTTGGATGAGGCATTCGCATCCGCGGCCCTTGCCGAGGTGATTGTGGTGATGCCCAACGCCTACACCCGCTTCAAAGGGAGTATGTATTCAAACTCGGTGACCACAGGGGATTGGGAAACCTTCATTGCGGAAGAACTGGTGGCGCATATCGACAGCACGTATCGTACGTTGGCCCAGCCACAAAGCCGGGGGCTCACGGGCCACTCGATGGGGGGGTATGGTGCCATGCGAATTGGCATGCAACATCCTGACGTGTTCACCGCCGTGTATTTGATGAGCCCTTGTTGTATGGCACCCTCGGAGACGTTTCCACTCGGAGTATTGGAAATGTTAAGGGACATTGAGACACCGGGGGACATTGATGCCTTGGGCTTTTTTCCCAGCGCGGTATTGGCATCCGCAGCGGCATGGGCACCGAATCCCACCAATCCACCGCTTTATTTAGATTTGCCGCCAGAGGAAGGCGATGATCGGTTAGCAGCCAATGCCACCTTGGTGATGCTCCACCAGCATATCTCCCAAATTAAACAGCTCAAGGCGCTCTCCTTCGATGTGGGGGCTCAGGACATGGGAATAGCGGAGACGTGCAAGACGTTAGACAATGTGCTGACGAACTACGACATTCCACATGGTTATGAGGTCTACGAGGGAAACCACATTAATCGTATAGCGGAACGGATTCAGGAATTCGTGCTCCCATTTTTCTCTGAACACCTGGTGGCGGAGTAGTAGATTCGCTTGAAAGGGCGTCCAGATGTTGTTTATGCAAGGATAGAATGGCTGTGGTTGAAGGCTCCAAGCCGTAGAAGACGCCTATGCCCCAAAACGTGGCTCCCCAATAAAAGGCAGCACGTACATGGAGAGGGTTGTAAAAAAACGACCGAAGAAAACTACGCCGGGCTGCCTTAAGCTGAAACCGCTTGATAAAACTCCGTCCCTGTTTGAACAGATGTTTCGAGCGAATCCTGCGGTCGGAGATCGAAGTCATCCTTAGATGCTTTCGTGCGATAGCGTCGTATCCATCCGTTCGGGTTTGGACGATGTTTGAGATACGCTGCGGCTCCACGTGTTCGAGGATGTCAGCCAGGAGTTCAGGAACGCCACGCATCCGGTAGTGCTTCGAAACACGGATCCACATGTCCCAATCCTGACAACTGGGAAGGCGTTCGTCGAAAAGGCCCACCGTTTCGAATACCTCCCGCCTGGCAAGGACGGTGATGATACTATAGAAGTAACCCTTGAGGATCGGCTCCGCCAGTTCACCTTGGAATTCGGGATCTACCGCCCATGTCTGCATCACCGTACCCTCTTTGTCAATCAGGCGGTGTCCAGAGAAGATCAAGCCTACGTTCGCAGGGGCATCGCGCAGTACATCAACCTGACGCTCCAGCTTTTGAGGATGCCAGGTGTCATCCGAGTCGAGAAAGGCGAGATAGGCGCCCCTTGCAGCCCGAATGCCCGTGTTCCGTGCGGCTGATCCGCCCCGGTTTTTTTCGTGCACGAGAAAGCGGACGCGGGGATCTCGCCTTCTCAAGCGTTCAAGAAAAAGACGCGTGTCGTCCGTCGATCCGTCATCCACAATAAGCAGTTCAAAATACTCGAACGTTTGAGCCAGCACCGATTGAACGGCCCGTTCTAGCAATACCCTGCGGTTAAAGGTGGGGATGATGACACTGACAACAGGATGCGACATTTGCTCAGAACTGATTGGCGGAGCGAGAAGATACACATCCGGGTTGTTCAGCGCTAAGCGCCCAACTTTGCTTGCAGGAGTGACTTTGCGAGCCCAGGATCTGCTTGACCTTTCGTCTCACGCATAAGCTGGCCCATAAAAAAGCCGATCAGCCCAGTTTTGCCGTCGCGGTACTGGGCGACTTTGTCAGGGAAACGGTCTAGGATTTCCTCAACAACCGGGACCAGCACATCCGCATCAGAGACCTGCTTCAAGCCGCGTTTCTCGACGATGGCTTCTGGTGCTTCGCCCGTGTTGAGCATTTCCTCAAACACATCTTTCGCAATGCGGGTGGAGATGGTATTGGCGTCGATCAGCGCGACCAGTTGGCCCAGGGCAGCACCGCCAAATGGCAAAGCGGAGGGTTCGGAGGTGGCAGCGCGGAGTTCATGTACCGTCCAATTTGCGAGGGCCTGCGGATTGTCGTGCGCGGCGACGGCTTCAAGAAACAGATCAGCAAATTTAGGTTCACGGGCCAACACCACCGCTTCTTCGTCCTGCAAGTCAAAGCGCTGGTTTAGGTGGTCAAAGCGTGCTTTTTCTACGGCAGAAAGTTCGGCCACCGGGTCACGGCGCTCCTGGGACTGATTCCTGGTATTTTCTGGCTTGGGTTTGGACGAAGAACGGGGAGGTGCAGGCTGTTTTGCTCGCTTTGCCCAGGAGTCGCGCAGGGAGATGATGCGGTTAAACACGAGCGCGTCTTCCGATGAATCTTCGGGGTCGCGCCAGAAATATCCCTGCCGCTCGAACTGGTAACGGGTGTCGGCGGGATCGTCGAGGACGCTCGGTTCGACACGGGCATTTTTGAGAACTACCAGGGACTCAGGATTGAGGTGCGTGATGAAGTCTTCCTCGCCTTCGTCGGGGGTGGGTGAGGCGAAGAGGCGGTCGTACAGCCGCACCTCGGCGGGGACGCTGTGGGTAGCGGAGACCCAATGGAGCGTGCCCTTGGGGCTGCGGCCGTCGGGGGCGTCGCCGCCTTTGGTGGCGGGATCGTAGGAGCAGCGGAGTTCAATAACCTGTCCGTCGTCGTTATTGATCACTTCATCACAGGTGATGAAGTAGCCGTAACGAAGGCGCACTTCTCGGCCTGGGGCGAGGCGGAAAAACTTCTTCGGCGGGTCTTCCATGAAGTCGTCCTGCTCGATGAGCAACTCGCGGGAAAACGGCACGGTGCGCGAGCCTTCGTTCGGCACGTCGTGGGGCCAATAGGGCGCTTCCAGCCACTCGACCTGATCTTCGGGGTAGTTGGTGATGACGACTTTTAGCGGCTTTAATACCGCCATCACACGCGGGGCGCGGAAGTTGAGGTCGTCGCGGATGGCGTGCTCGAAGACGCCAAGGTCGATGCGTCCGTTTACGCGGGTCACGCCTACTTTGCGGGCAAAGGCGCGGATGGCTTCCGGCGTCACGCCGCGCCGCCGCTGTGCCGACAGCGTAGGCATGCGCGGATCGTCCCAGCCAGCCACCTTGCCTTCATTTACCAGCCGCAGCAGCTTGCGCTTGCTCGTGATGGTGTATTCGAGGTTGAGACGGGCAAATTCGTATTGATGCGGCGGCTTCTCGATGCCGAGGTTGTCCACAAACCAGTCGTACAACTCGCGGTTGTTCTCAAACTCCAGCGTGCAAATCGAATGGGTGATGCCTTCGATGGCGTCACTCTGGCCGTGCGCCCAGTCGTACATCGGGTACAGGCACCAGTTGTCGCCGTGGCGGTAGTGGTGGGCGTGGCGGATGCGGTACATCAGCGGGTCGCGCATCTTCATGTTGACGTGCGCCATGTCGATCTTGGCCCGCAGCACCTTCTCGCCGTCGCCGAACTCGCCCGCCTTCATGCGGGCGAACAGGTCGAGGTTTTCCTCCACCGAGCGGTTGCGGTAGGGGCTTGCCTTGCCCGGCTCCGTCACGGTGCCGCGATAGGCGCGGATTTCCTCTTCGTTGAGGTCGTCCACGTACGCTTTGCCGTCCTTGATGAGTTGCACGGCCCACTGATACAACTGCTCGAAGTAATCCGACGCATACAACTCCCGCTCCCACTCATAGCCCAGCCACTTAATGTCGCGTTTGATGGCGTTGACGTATTCGATGTCTTCGGTTTCGGGGTTGGTGTCGTCGAAGCGCAGGTTGGTTTGCCCACCAAAGGCGTCCGCCAGTTCAAAGTTCAGCCACACGCTTTGGGCGTGACCGATGTGCGGATAGCCGTTCGGCTCCGGCGGAAACCGGGTAATGATGACATCATGCTTGCCCGCCTTGAGGTCGGCTTCGATGATGTCGGCAATGAAATTGGCGGGTTTTTTTGTGGGTTCGGACATAGAACGTATTGTCGCACGGTGCTAGGAAGTCGGCTTCAACGTCGGGCACGGTGGTTGGTTGTCAATAGCGTAGCTATTCGTTTTGATATGTCATCTCGACA
>JAUIDY010000185.1 GCA_030428385.1 Rhodothermia bacterium
GAGGTGACACGTCCATTTCCTTTGCCAGTCGCACCAACCGTTCAAATTCGTCATACTTCTCCATCACCGGAATCACGGCCTTGTTTAATTCCTGTCCGGTAAGAATCAACCGAAGCATTTCGGCATCTTTGTAACCATTGCAGATGAGCAATGTCTCATCTGATTCAAGGTGAGGCAAGGCAGCTACTAATTCTGCTTTTGAGCCACATTCCAGCCCCATTCCATAGGGCATCCCGGCATGCAGCACTTCCTCAACCACCTCGTGCAACTGATTCACTTTAATGGGATAGACGCCGATGTAGCGGTTTTGGTAGTCAAAAGCCCAAATCGCTTCATGAAATGCCTCGTTGAGTTGCACCACCCGGGCGTGTAACACATCCTGGAACCGAAGCAGGACCGGCAACGACACACCCGTTGTCTGCAAATCTTGAACAACCTGAAACACATCAATCGACGCCATCCGATCACGAGATGGGGCGACAGCTACATGGCCTTCCTCATTAAAGAAAAAGTAGCCATCTGACCACGCGTCTACGTGATACAATTCTTCAGCATCAGCTTCGCTCCAGGGTGATTCTGCAGGCAACACTACGTCTAGTACGTCTACGGCTGTTTTTTTCAATCGAGATGCTCCTCTATTGGTCGTGAATATTGATAATGGACGATCCGTTAACCTGCTGTTGAGGCCAGCATTGATTTCTCAGCCCCCAACCCATTTTGGGTTTCTGCTTCGAGGACCATCGCAAAGATGAGCGGCGCGACAATGGTGGCGTCCGATTCAACGATAAACTTGGGGGTCTCAGCCGAGAGTTTGCCCCAGGTGATTTTTTCATTCGGTACAGCACCAGAGTACGAACCGTAGCTGGTCGTCGAGTCACTAATCTGGCAGAAATAACCCCAGCGTGGTACGTCCGCAAACCCAAGGTCTTGCTCCAACATCGGAACCACGCAAATCGGGAAATCGCCTGCGATGCCGCCCCCGATCTGGAAAAAGCCGATCGAGTGCACGGGCGCTATCTGTTGGTACCAATCGGCCAGCATCATCATATATTCGATGCCGGTGCGAACCGTGTGGATGTTCTTGATTTCTCCCCGGATGCAATGTGAGGCAAAGATGTTGCCCAGTGTCGAGTCTTCCCAACCTGGTACGATAAGAGGCAGGTTGCGCTCAGCTGCCGCCAGGAGCCAGCTATCCTTCGGGTCGATCTGGAAAAACTGTTCCAGCGCTCCGCTCCGAAGAATGTGGTACAAAAACTCGTGGGGGAAAAACTGCTGTCCCGTAGTGTCTGCCGTCGTCCATTCTTCAAGGACGACCTGCTCGATGCGTCGAATCGCTTCTTCTTCAGGAATGCAAGTGTCTGTCACGCGGTTTAGATGACGCGCCAGCAAGGCTTCTTCGTCTGCGGCAGTTAAATCCCGGTATTGGGGTATACGTACGTAGTGGTTGTGCGCCACCAGATTAAAGAGGTCTTCCTCAAGGTTTGCACCGGTACAGGTAATGGCGTGCACCTTCTCCTCCCGGATCATCTCTGCCAACGAACAGCCCAACTCGGCGGTACTCATTGCGCCCGCCAGGGTCAACATCATCTGCCCCCCTTGCCGGAGGTGGTTCGTATAGGCGTCGGCGGCATCCACCAAGGCCGCCGCGTTAAAGTGCCGGAAGTGACGCCGGGCGAATTCTGTGATCATCAAACACCTACAAGACGAGCATCCTGAGGAAGAGGCTCCATTCATTAGCACCTCCTACCTCGCAACGCAGATGAACGAGCAGTTCCCTGAATCGGGATTTCCAAAAAACCGGCGCTCAAACTGCCCGATTTTTAAGATTGTTTCGCCATTTCCCGCATGCCAATAAATTTTCCACAAGACCAACAATCACAATATTTTGTACACCCAAACATCTCTGTCTTGCTCCTGGTTTTTGCGACGTCATTTAATTCCGCTTACTACCTCCCTTTTTTGACAAACGATTTGCTTTTGTTCACAGAGGTGTAAACGATTTTTTTCTTCATGCGTATGGCAGGCTGTGACGCTTCCTGTCAAACGAGCGTCTTCCTTTTTATTCAGCGCCATTCACTGATACTGCCCATCCAGTTTCTTTTCTTTCTATGAGCAACGTGACCCACCGTGTTTTTTTTCGCGGGCTCCTGCTATCCCTCTTGGGTGCCCTGCTGCTTGTTTCGACTGCCGACGCACAGGAAAAACCCCCGCCCCGTTTTGGGTTCGGCTTTAACGGGATGCTGAGCACGGTTGATGGTTTCGGACTGGGTTTTCGAGGGCGAATCGCCGCACCTATCAACACCGACCTATCGGCAGCGCTCGACCTTGGACTCACTGGCTTCATATTGGGCGGGCGCGATGATGCCACCTATGTCTTTGACCCACAGGTCTCGATGATCATCACGCTCCCTTTTCGCGGCAACCAAGCCCCGTACCTGATGGGCGGCGTGGGGGCGTATCTCGCGTTTGAAGACAGCGACAACGACGAAAACGCCGACGGCGGGCCTACTATTCATCTTGGCATTGGACGCGTGCAGCAACTCAATGCCACGACGATTTTCTACGAAATCAACCCAGCGCTGATTGTTGGCGAAACAGCCGTGGACTTGGTATTACCCTTCCGTATTGGCGTGATTCTTTAGCGCGCCACCCGGCGCAGAATAGAATGCAGGCGTTCATGGTCGTCATTCATCAGGCGGCTGAGGGCACGACCTGCGTGGATGAGTTCCTTGCTACCTCCGTGGCGGCCTCCATGGGCTTCGTAAATCTGGGCAAGCACGGCAACGAGCAAATCGTCCACAGGCACGGTTGGGTCTGGGTTGCGGACGAGCGTGCGCAGAAAATCGTACGGCTGTCCTAATGCCAGGAGGTGATCTGGTGCGCAGGCATGGACGAAGTCGTGAATGCCTGCGGGGAGCGGCGGGAGCGTCTGCCGCAGCCGACGATTGGTGTCGGTGTGGGCAATGACCTGGGCACGAAACGTGGTCTGTAACAGTTCGAAGATTTGCGGGTATTCGGCGCGGAGTTCAGCTTTGGTTTTGCCAAGGGCGACAGCCTGCCGGTTCGGTGCCCGCGATGTGACTTCGACATGACTCACCAGCCCCAGCAATGTGTGTCCCTCCTCCGTTTCCACTTGCACCCACGTGCCAAACGCCGGCGGTACTTGGTCACGGTACACCTCGGCAATAAATTCTGTGGTGCTGGAGACGATGACTTCAGCGAGAACGTTGGATTGCATTTTGGGATTTCTTTTAAGCGAACACGGAAGATAATACCACTTCCTCGCACGCTGTGCCACCATGATAAAGTTTCCCTTTCCCAATGCCCTTTTTTCCTCGTACCTTGCCTTGAACGCGCTGTAGCACCAAGCCCCGATAATTATGAGCCGAGAGCGCCAACGTCCGCGTCCATCGGAGGAATCCCCGCTGGATAGCGACTTTCAGGACGAAGCCATCCTGCAAGACTATATCACCCGCCTGCTCAACCTGCAGGACACGCGGCAGACGTTTCTGGAAGAAGCCGACCTTGAAACCACCGCCCGCGACATGGGCCTTACCGACGAAGACCTCGCCAAGATCGAAGCGTCGGTGGCGGCGCACCAGCAGCGCGGGGCCAACTACCTCAAGTATAACCGCTGGAACGAGGCCGTAGAGGAATTCCGGCAGGCCGTGGCCCTGCAACCGTTCAGTGCCGAGTTATCTCTGGGTCTCGCCACGGCATTTAAAGGCCGGTGGCAAAAAACCGGCAGCGCCGAAGACCGCGCCCTCGCCGAACGGTATGCTCAGCGCACCATCGAGTTGGATGCCGACAACGAAGCCACGTACCAACTACTCAAAGAACTGGACCGTACGCCGATCCGCGCTACAACGGGTTCTCCCACTGCTTCACAGAAAAAATTCTCTAACGCCCTACTTCTCGCTTTCATGCTTGCGCTCGCGGCATTAATTGCTGGTGGCGTGTTGATGCTCTTATTCTAATCCAACCCGCGTTTTATGGCGTTCGACGACGATCAGATTTTGCAGGACTACATCGCCCGTCTGCTGACCATGCAGGATCAGCGTGAGGAATGGCTGGATGAAGCCGACCTTCAACAAGCGGCGAAAGACTTGGGTCTCACCGATGAGGAGTTGGCACAGATGGAAGCCGCGGTGCAGGCCCACCGGCAACGCGGCACTCATTATTTGGAGCATGATTGCTGGGATGAAGCCATTGACGAGTTTCGCCACCGCCCACCACCAGCGCTGGCAGACGACGTATCTCAATGACGACCAGGCCGCCGCCCAACGCTACGCCCAGCGGGCCGTTCAGCTAGACCCCAACCATAAGGCGTCGTACGCGTTGATGCGCACGTTAAAAGAGCCCCCTGCTCCCAATGTGGTGGTCCACCATTCGCCTCCTAAACCGAAACAGATGATCTGGATTGGCCTTGCCTTGTTGGTTGCTTTTGTTGTCGCTTATGTGTTTAGCAACGTACTGGTGGACGACACCCCAGCGCCGCCTCCGGTCGAATCATCGGTCCCTCCGCCGCCACCGGTTGAAGCACCACCTCCTCCTCCCGCTCCGTCCCCTGCCACCTCGGGCACTTTTGAGCGGGACATTCCTCTCGAATGGATTCCTGGAACGAATACAGAAGGATTGCAACTCGATACGCAGCGTTCGAGAATCTATGGCTACACCGATAGCTATTCCTTTCGCCTCCATGCCAACGTGCTAGTGGCCGACGCCGAACTCCATCGGTTGCGCCTAAAGATGGAGATGTTGGATGACGGCGGACAGGTGCTCCACAGCAAATCATTTGATGCCCTCAGTGATCACATGCCGCCCCTCCGCCCTGGCGACTCGGCACCCATCAGCGATTTGATCCATGAATCTATCGCACCGCCTGATGTCCAATTGGTACGCCTGACCCCCGAGATTGTGGAGCGGGAACCCGCTGCGGCTGATTATGGCCCCGTTGTTTCTGTTCCTCTCACGTGGGAAACAGCCCAAACGGGCGGGTTCTCGCTAGAACTGTCTGAACGAGAAAGCCGAATCACCTCGCTGGTGCGAGAGCGGGCGCATTTTCTCAGCCTCGCGGTTCAGAACACCGGCGAACGAACGGTTTCTCGACTGACGTTCTCCGTGACCTGGTTTGATGCGCAGGATCAACCCCTCACATCCGAGAATAAATTGGTGGTGTTGACCAACGGCCCCGCCCTGCGGGCAGGTGAAACCCGGGTCGTACGGGTGATTGGCAAGTTTCCACTCGGCGACAATGCACCATTCGATCGGTATGCGGTGTCAGTCACGGAAGCGCAATAAATCTCAGATTGTCGGATGCTTTCCCCTAACACACCCGTCGCGCAGCTCAAAAACCTCGGTCCCGTCAGTGCGCATCAGTTGGAATCGGTGGGCATTCACACCTTCGCCGATCTTGAGGAAGCAGGCGCGCTCCTCGCCTATAAAATTTTACAGCACCACTTCCCCGGCATCAACACGCTGATGCTGTATGCCTTACACGGAGCACTCACCGACACACATTGGAACGCCATCTCCAACGCCGAAAAACGACGCCTAAAACAGGAGGCCAGCGGCAACCTCGATCTTATTTTTGGCGACTAGCTTCACACGAGCGGTTTTCGCTTCGACGCCGATTTGTTGGACGCCGTAAATCCAAGCCCGCTTGTCATCATGTTGCGCTCCACAAGCTCATAAAAAAGCTCACGCTCTCGGGCCCGTATTACCGCTTGTTCATGCGCCTCCGACAGAATCATCGGGTAGCCGTCGCCTTTTTCGCACTCGCTTAGAATAGTCGCATGGATGAGGTCGAGGAGGCCCGGTGCCTCAACCACCCATGCAGGAACTTCGACACGCCCCACCTCGGACATGACACCGCGGCCAGTCGTACGAACATAAAAATAGCAGATTCGGTCGCGCGCATCATACTCGCGCTGGATGTGTGACGACGACTCGAAGATGGCCGAGCGCTCGCCGGGTTCCAGCACCTGCTCAAAAAGCCAGCGGTCTGCTAATCCCTCCAGGGAATGCACGGGCGGCTCCTTGTGCTCTCCGAGGTACAACCGAAGCAGGTTCACCACCTCCGTATTCCCGGGCATGCTGATGTAGGAGCAGAGCGGCACCTGGGCGTCATAAAACTGCGTCAGGGTCTCGGTATACTGCCTGATCAGAATCTGTTCAAGGGCGTGGTTTTGCATCTTGCGAAGCATCCACCGGATCAACGTCCCGTCGGCCATCGCCACGAGCGGTCGTCCATCGATGCGGGTTGCCTGCGCGGTCTCGAACAAATGCTTCAGTTCCAATGCATCCCGTAGGGCAGATACTACTTCGGTTGTCGCTTTGGCCGTCAGGTCTTCATTTAAATCCTCGTAAAACGTCTCCAGGTCCTCCCGCCGGTAATGGAAATGTGGCACGGCTTCCATCAAGGGGCGTTCAGCGGTGCCGTATTGAAAAGCAATGCGGCTCACATTAAGCAAGTAACAATGTGGCTCAACGTGGCGGTCTGGGTAGATCTGCGAGCCGTCGGCTGCAACCACCGTGAGGGGTGAAGGCCGGTCAATAGGGGCATAGCAAGTCGTTGGGCTTTCAAGTAAACCCGCCGACAACCAGCCGGGCTTTGCCCGCTTCTGTTCTTCCAGCAAGGCTTCCCATTCCGGCCCACAGGCGATCAACGCCTCGAGGGCGCGCCGGAGTTTATCGGCCCGCTGACGCTGTTCGTCGGACTGATAGGCATTAAAGCCCGCAAACTGGGCGTGAAGTCGGTTAAGATCGAGCAAGCGCCTGGTAGCTGAGAGAAAAGAATACCCACGAAGCAAAGGTAGCAATGGTATATTCCGCTCGCAAAATCGTTTCACTTCTGAGTTCAATCTCTTGGCTGGCCTCTATCTCCATATTCCGTTTTGCTCGCAGCGCTGTGTCTATTGCGATTTCTATTTCGTCACCACCCAAAAATCGCACACCTCTTTTGTTCAGGCATTGTGTCAGGAGATTGCTCACTATGCACAGACGCACGGTCAACGAGAGTCCTTGGAGACCATCTACTTCGGTGGAGGCACCCCATCGTTGCTACACATAGATGATCTGTATCGCATTTTCAACGCCATACACGACGGTTTCGACACCAGCGATCTCCAAGAAGTGACCCTCGAACTTAATCCTGAAGACGCCAATCTCGACTACCTGCGTAGCCTCCGTTCTATGGGCATCAACAGGCTGAGTATTGGGATTCAGTCTTTTTTTGAAGACGACTTGCGATGGATGAACCGCAGCCACTCGGTTGAACAAGCGGAATCCATTGTTGGACTTACGCGCAAAGCAGGGTTCGACAATTTTACGGTGGACCTTATTTTTGGCGTTCCGGATCAACCCGTGGAGTACTGGGCCGCTAATTTGCAAAAAGCCGTTTCCCTGGAGGTCCCCCACCTTTCTACCTACAGCCTGACGGTAGAAGAACGCACGCCGTTGCACAAACAGGTCCAGCGTGGCATCATTACCCCGAGCGACGACGCGACGTTAGCGC
>JAUIDY010000036.1 GCA_030428385.1 Rhodothermia bacterium
TGTACTCCATTAGGTGGCTGCGCTCCGGAATGGCCATGCGGAAGAACAGAAAAAAGTAGACGGCCACGATGCCCAGAAAAACGCCGATCTCCCGCCCCCCAGGCCGCACCTTCAGTCCCTGGGTCAGGATGGTCGCCGCAATCAAGAACATACAGCCCAGAAACGCGGCCGCGCTCAGTGCCTGGTTGTACAACACCCCGGCCAACACCGACGCCAGCCCCAGGGTGGCATAGATGGCTGCCACCACCGCCAGCGTCCACCACCAAAGGCGTCGTTCTCTATCGGATGAAAAAATCGACATGACAACCCTCCGCATTTCGTCGGATAGCGACAGCGATGTTTCAAGAATTAACGACATGAGGTTGCGAAACGCCAACCCGTCTCGGTATATCTCCATGCCGCTTGGCTGAGCCCTTCCGGCCCGGTTCCGCCGAACAGATAAGCACACCCGTGGGTGTGGAAACAAGCCGATGCTGCCCCGGCTCCGATGGGTCTGTTCAGGAATAAAACAGAGGGCGAGGGGTTATGCGTCTTTATGCAGCGGCCCCTTTTTGAATAATCCAACGCCTGCAAAGAAAAACCCCACGCCCAGCATTCCAAGGGAAACCACATTGACCCACGGGGCAGCAAAGCCCACCACCCCGTCGGCGGCTGTACCCGCGCCCCAAGCCACCAAAAAGCCCAGCAACAGCCCCCCGAAACTCCACCTGTGGCGATTGAACAGGGCGCGCCAGATCACCAACAGAGCAACGAGGCAGAACGCGATGTTGAGCCCATTGGCAAACACGGCGATGGAATCCATCGTAGCCAGCACGTCGGGGCTCAATGCCTGTATGTTTGCTTCCGTGAGAAGTAGAAATAGTGCCGGAGTATGCCCACCCAGAAAAAGGGTGTCGATGACAACCTTGAGCGACGCGACGAGGTTCAGCGCAGCCCATGTCGTGAGTATCCAGCATCCAATTCTCAGCATAAAACGATCTTGGTTTATCATAGAAGGCTATTTTGCGAACTGCTCTACTGATCCCGGAAACTGCGTCGAGGCAATATACTTGCTGGTAGCGATCTACGAAATGTGCGACGATGCCACTCCCCCACCCCTTCCCTTGGGTAAATAAGCAGCCGTCCGTGGAATCATCGGCGGCGCTGGCCTTTTAAACAGGCGTTCTCGATTCTGAACGTGCCTGTTGCTCGAACCCTGCGCCCCGCTCCTGTGGATTATCTGCCTTCGTATCTCTCGGTCGCCGACCTCGACATGCTCATCACCCGTGCCCTGGCCGAAGACATCGGGCCGGGCGACGCGACCACCCAGGCCACCATTCCGCCCACCACTACCGCCGAGGCGCATTTTTTGGCGAAGGAAGACGGCGTCCTCGCGGGCTTGTACGTCGCCGAACAAGTCATGCACGCCGTGAACCCCAAGCTGAACGTCGCATGGACACAGAGAGACGGCGCAGCGGTGACCAACGGCACCGTGTTTGGCACCGTAAAGGGCCACGCCCGTAGCCTGCTCATGGCGGAACGGCTGGCGCTCAACCTGTTGCAGCGCATGAGCGGCATCGCCACGGCCACGCGCGCGCTCGTGGAAGCCGCCCAACCCCATGACACCCGTATCCTCGACACGCGCAAAACTGTGCCCGGCCTGCGGCTGCTGGACAAGTGGGCGGTGCGGCTCGGTGGCGGGCACAACCACCGCCTGGGGCTCTACGACCAGATCCTCATCAAGGACAACCACATCGCCGCGGCCGGCGGTATCCCTCAGGCCATCCAGGCCGCCCAGCGTTGGTGCCGCAGCCACCACCACGACCTGTGGATCGAGATCGAGGCGCGAACGCTGGACGAAGTCGATGCCATCATCGCGACCGGCGGCGTGGATATCGTGTTGCTCGACAACATGGTCGTCCGCCATGACGACGGCATCGTGGACACCTCGATGCTGGCCGAAGCCGTGCAGCGCATCGGCACCCGCTTTCAGACCGAAGCCTCGGGCAACGTCACGCTCGAAACAGTTCCTGCCATCGCCGCTACGGGCGTAGACGCCCTTTCGTCCGGCGCACTGACGCATTCTGTTAAGGCTATGGATATTTCGCTGAAGATTCAGTTGCAGTGAGGGATGGCCATTTGCATCCTCTGGATCCGTCATGTGTTGTCATTTGCCCCTTCGGGGCTGTCATTTTTTGCGATCTACCATCAACGCCTCAAATCTATCTGACGCGGACGAAGTCCGCACTTGACGCAGGCACAGCCTGCCCATGACACGAAGTACATGACCGCGCAGCACATGACGCGAAGCCTTCCCACCCCCACCGTCTACCATCCCGACTACCGCACATACAATTTCGGGCCGGACCATCCGTTTACGCCCACGCGGCTGACGATGCTGTTTGAGTTGCTGGAGGCGCTGGGCGTGGCTCCTGAAACCGTACTCCCGGAAGTCGCCACGCGAGAAGAAATCCGCTGGATCCACACGGAGCCTTTTGTGCAACAAGTGGAAGCTGCCTCCGCAGGCACACCCAAGCCCAATGCACAGCAATACGGCCTCGGCACGGGCGATGTGCCCATCTTCGACGGCATGGACACCGCTGCCCGCACCATCGTGGGCGGCACACTGACGGCGGCGCGGCTGGTCATCAACGGCACGGCGAAACGCACCTTGCAGATGGGCGGCGGCCTGCACCACGCCCAGCACGCGCTGGCGACAGGCTTCTGCGTCTATAACGACCTCTCGGTGGCGATCCACGCGCTGCGCCAGGCCGGACGCCGTGTGGCCTACCTTGACATCGACGTGCATCATGGCGACGGCGTGCAGTGGTTTCATTATGACGATCCCGACGTGCTGACCATCAGCCTGCACGAGAGCGGGCAGTTTTTGTACCCCGGCACCGGCAGCATCGATGAACTGGGGCTGGGCGCGGCCCGTGGCACCAGCCTCAACGTGCCGCTGATGCCCTACACCGAAGACGCCAGCTACCTCGACGCCTTCGAGCGCGTGGTGCCCGAAGCCCTCGACCGCTTTAAACCCGACGTGCTGCTCGTGCAATGCGGGGCCGACGCCCACTTCCGCGACCCCCTCGCCGATCTCATGCTGACCACCTACGCCTATGAAACCCTTTTCCGCCGCATCCTCGCTCTCGCTGACACCTGCGCGGGCGGCCATCTTGTCTGTGCCGCAGGCGGCGGCTACGACCTCGACGCCACCATCCGCGTGTGGGCGCTGCTGTACCATGTGATGCAAGACCTGGAACTGCCGGACGTGCTTCCAAACGACTGGCGGGCGCACTGGAGCAACCGCCTCGACGCCTCCCTCACGCCGACGCTGCACGACCCACCGATGACGTTCTCCATCCCCCGCCGCGCCCTCATCGAGCAGGAAAACCGCCAGACCGTCACAGCACTGATGGAGCAATGCGCCCCGCTCTGGTATTGAGTCGCTGCTTCGGTCCTCACAGGGGCTTTAAGGAAATGCCCCACAGCATCCGATACCGCAGAAAGCTATCTTACGCATCCAGACACAACGCGGATAGATCTGCACCGTTGAGATAAGTCGTTGTGCCGGCTTCCTTTAGTAAAAATGCAACCTTCGGGGCAATCCGCTAGTTAGCGGGTGTTATTCGCCCCTCGTATACTGAAACCCCACCTATTTTTCCCATTTGGGTAGTTTGCATGTCTGTGATCTCATCCTACTTGCCTGAAACGGTCCGCACTATGGACTTTCGTGTGTTCATCGACGAGTACAAAGAGAAACT
This sequence comes from Rhodothermia bacterium, assembly GCA_030428385.1. GTDB lineage: Bacteria > Bacteroidota > Rhodothermia > Rhodothermales > JAAAOL01 > JAUIDY01. Next base: position 3,744 of record JAUIDY010000036.1, read on the forward strand.
GCGCAACCTCTTTCACGTGCGGGCCAACGCCGACCAACTCGGCCTGAAGCGGGGCGTACCGCCGTTCCTGATGCGCGAGATCCAGTCGAAGACACCGTTGGCAGTGTTTATCCCGAAGGAGTACGGCGGGCGCGGCGGTCATGTGCACGAGTGTCTTTCGATGTTGGAAGCCTCGTCGTACGAGTCGCTGGCGCTGTCCCTGACGATGGGCATCAACGGGGCGCTGTTCATCCAGCCGGTGACGAAATACGCCACCGATGACGTCAAAGAGCGCGTCCTGCGGAGCTTCATCGAGAACAAACGCCTTGGCGGGCTGATGATCACCGAGCCCGATTTTGGCTCCGATGCCCTCAGCATGCAAACGTCGTACGGCTACGCCGACGGCATGTATCACATCAAAGGCACGAAGCACTGGGCAGGGCTCACCGGCTGGGCCGACTACTGGCTGATGACGGCTCGCAAACGCGACGGCGACGGCAACCTCAGCCGCGACATCGACTTTTTTATTTGCGACAACACCGCGCCGGGCCAACAAATCCACGTAGAGGAATACTTCGAAAACCTGGGGCTGTACATGATCCCGTACGGACGCAACCGCGTGGACGTGCAACTCCCCGAAGACCAGAAGCTGCAACCCCAGTCGACGGGCATCAAGATGATGCTCGACATCTTGCACCGCAGCCGCATCCAGTTCCCCGGCATGGGCATGGGCTTTCTGCGGCGGATGCTGGACGAAGCCGTGACGCACTGCCGCGAGCGCATGGTGGGTGGGGCGAGCCTGTTCAACTACGACCAGGTGAAAGAACGGCTCACGCGCATGCAGGCGTGGTTCACCGCGTGCTCGGCCATGTGCGCGTTTAGCTCCGAGACGGCAGGCGTCGAGAACGACCTCGCCAAGGAAAACATCTCGGCAAATGCGATCAAAACCGTCGTGACCGACATGATGCAGGAGGCCAGCCAGTCGCTGCTGCAACTCACCGGCGCGAAGGGTTATCGGCTCGACCATATCGCGGGCCGTGCCACCGTGGACAGCCGTCCGTTCCAGATCTTCGAGGGCGCAAACGACATTCTGTACCAGCAGATCTCCGAAGCCATCCTCAAGTCGATGCGGCGGATGAAGGAGGTGAACCTGTATGAATACCTGAAGGGCTTCAACCTCACCGAGCACGCCGCTGACTACTTCAAGGAAACGCTCAACTTCAGCATCGACCCGAAGATGCCACAGCGCAAGCTGGTCGACCTCGGGCAGGTGCTCGGACGCGTTATCTCGATGGACTTCACCATCCGCCTCGGCGAGCGCGGCTTCCACGCCGACCTCATCGCCAACACGCTGAATGTGCTGAAGCAGGACGTGGACATGCTCATCACCCGCTTCCACACCAGCCTCGTCCCCGCCTACGTGGACGACTACCCCGAAGACAGCGCGTGGCTCTCGTTTGTGTCGGGGCGGTAAGTCAGCCCGATGACGGAACGGTAGAGATGCGATTCATCCGAACGCGACTGGCAACGGACTGGCCGGAGCCGAGCAATAGCCTGTTCGCTAAGATTCTGCGGCGCGTGTCGGCCAACCCTGACTATGAGTCTCATTTCCATCAGGTCGCAGAGTGGCTGGTAGAATTCGACGACGAAGGGAATCCGGGACGCGAAGTTGGGTTGAACGAAACGGGACCACCGGTACTCGCAGGTCCAGATGAGAAGAACTACCGCTTCTGGTTGGAACCAACATGAAGCATGACAACTTCGAGGGCAAAAGTATCAGTCGGGAAACCTTTGAGGAAAAATGGAAGACATGGCACACCGAAAATGCCGAATAGCCTGCCACTCCATCGGGGCACGTCTGTTTTGCCAGTATCCATCACCTGTGATGCCGTAGCTTCACGGATAAGATCTTATTTTGCCATTGACCGACGGGCCGATTTCCCAACGTGGGAGATCTCTCCTCACGCTGTTCGTCGAGATGACACTAAAGTACAACTCAGGTTTACAGAATAGCTCATGCGCCCCCTCGTCTACTATATCGCCCTCACGCTCGACGGCTACATCGCGCACGAAGACGGCTCCTTTGAGGGCTTCCCGTGGGACGATGCGTTTGCCGCAGAGATCTTCGCGTCGTTCCCCGAAACCCTGCCCGCGCCCTTCCACCCGGAACCCCGCACCCGCGCCGACAACCAGCACTTCGACGCCGTGCTGATGGGTCGCAAGACGTATGACGTGGGCCTGCAAGGCGGCCTCACAAGTCCGTACCCCACGCTGGACCAATACGTCTTTTCGCGCTCGATGACGGAAAGCCCCGATCCGCAGGTCACGCTCGTCCGTGACAACGCGGTGGACGTGGTGCGCGACCTGAAGCAGCAGCCTGGCAAGGCCATCTGGCTATGCGGCGGCGGCGCACTAGCGGGGCAACTCTTCGAAGCTGGACTTATCGATCAACTTATCATCAAGCTGAATCCGGTGCTTTTTGGCAGCGGCATCCCGCTTTTCTCCGGCGGCATCCCGCTTACTGCGCTGCAACTCACCCAGCACAAAGCCATCGCCAGCGGGCACGTTATCTTGTATTACGACGTGCAGCGATAATCCCTTCACTCCACGAGCGCAAAGGCCTGCCGCATGGTATTGTGGGTGGCTTTGAGTGCCGCTTCGGGTTCCATATCGCGCAGAGGCTGATTAAAGGGCTCAGCACGGACGGGGCCGTCGTAGCCAATGTCGACGAGCGCTTGCAAGAAGGTGCGCAAGTCGATAACGCCGGTGGCCGTCGGAAGCTCGCGGGTGTTGTCAATCTGGGCCTCGCGGCTGAGGTCGGCACGCGCGTCGTTGAGGTCACACGTAACGATGTCGCTGGGATGCAGCGCGCGAATATCGTCTGCCGTGTCCTCGGCACAGAACCAGTGGAAGCTGTCGAGCACCAGCCCCACATTGGGTGCCCCAATGGCGGCAATGAGTTCACGGGCTTCCGCCATGGTTCGGAGGAACGGATACCGATCGCGGGTGAGCATGGTCTTCGGTCCCACGTATTCCAGCCCCAGCCGGATGCCGTGATGACCCACGATGGTAGCACAGGCCCGCAGCCGCTCGGCATGCTGCGCAAAATTTTGGTGGTAGGTAAGATTCGGGTCCGAGGGCAAGATCCACGTATTCATTCGTGTAGCCCCTACCTGCTCCAACGCCTGCGCCGCCTTCGGCAACGCCGCCAGCCCGTCCTTGAACTGTTTTTCGTCTTGCCGAAACTCGATTGGCAGGTTGGCCGACCCCCAGGAGATGCCATGCGCATCCATTTTGTCGAGAAACGCCGCCCGCTCCCCTTCAGAAAACGCCGCTAACCGCGCAGGCATGGCGATCATGGCCTCATAACCATGCCGAATGGCCATATCCAGCAGCGTTTGCTGATCGGCTGACACGCCGATGCTACCCGGGTTCAGGCAGAGTTTAAACGCACGTTCGGCAGCAGCGGAGGCAAACAGATTGGGCAAAGGCGTCAGCAGTCCGCTAGCCGCGAACGCCGAGGTTGTTTTCAGAAAGTCGCGTCGATTAAAATGGGGCATGAGAGTTCCTGGGTTGAGCTTTTGAACCAGCACAAAGCCAACATAAGCATCTCTTGCATGGCCCGCCTCCTCTTCTTCGCATCTCTCTTCTGAACCCACAGAGGGAGACTGCCCCGTTGGCCTACTCCACAGGCTCAACAATCGCCGACATCGAGCCTTTGCAATGCGGGATGCGCCAGTCGGCCCCGTAGGCGTGCACCTGATCGCGTTTTAACTCGGCGCGTTCCTTCGTAGTGGTGTCTACGATGACGCGTCCGGCGGCGTCCACTTCACACGCCATCAAGAAGGCACGGGCACGGCTGTGCCCGAACACTGCCCCCAGCATCTCGATGACATACGCATAGGTGTGGTCATCGTCGTCCAGCAGAATCACGTGGTACTGCGGGATGTGAATCGGCTGGGTTTCCTTGCGCGTGCGCTGCTTCTCGGTTTTTTTCGGCTTCGGCGGCGCTTCCACCGTGGCTCCTGCCACAGGACAAACAGACCGGTCATTTCTCACGCGCATAAACAACACAACGCCAGGGAATCTTACGATGCAGCGGGCGGAGGGGTGGGCTCGTATAGTTCAATCCGGTTGCCATCGGCATCGCGCACCCAGGCGAAGCGGGCATAGCCTTCGTCCTCCTCTTTCAGCACCTCAACGTTCTTCTGCCGAAGCTGATCCACCAGCGCCGTGAGGTCGTCCACCCGAAAGTTCACCATAAACGGCTGATCTCCATACATCGACGCGGGTTCGTCCGCCGGGGTGCGGTTCGGAAAGTCCGCCTTGGCTTTGATGATGGAAAAGGTTGTATCCAGCTGCTGCGCCGTGTTGCGCGGGTCGAGGCCGTAAAACGTCTGGTAATAGGCCGACCCGCCGCCTTCAAACTGAAGGCCCAGGTGTTCGATATACCAATCCGCGAGGCGTTTTGGGTCGTTGGAAAACAAAAACGCACCGCCGATGCCGTTGACGAGGGAAGATTGTGACATGGGATAAGGGGTGTGGGTGTTTGGGAGTGTGGGGGTCTCAGGTCTATTGGGTCAGCATGTCACAGGTCTCTTTTGCTGCAATGTTGGAAGCAGAGTATGCCGCTGGTTGTGTTACAGACGTTTGGTAAAAAATGACCTGAGACCTGACAGACCAGCGGATGTGATAGACCAACTCAGGTGAACAAATCGCCGACGCGGGGCGGGGGCGTGAGGCCGAAGTGCCCGTAGGCGCGGGGCGTAGCGACGCGGCCCCGGGCGGTGCGCTCGAGATACCCTTCCTGAATCAGGTACGGCTCATACACCTCCTCGATGGTGCCCGCGTCCTCGCCGACGGAAACGGCAAGGTTGGACAAGCCGGTCGGGCCGCCGCCAAACTTTTCGATGAGCGTCATCAGGATCCGGGTGTCCATGTCATCCAGCCCTTCTTCGTCCACATCCAGCGCGTTCAGCGCCATGTCCGCGATATCGCGGGTGATGTGACCGTCACCTTTCACCTCGGCGAAGTCGCGCGTGCGTCGCAGCAGCCGGTTGGCGATACGCGGCGTGCCCCGGCTCCGGCGGGCGATCTCGAACGCACCGTCGTCCGTGATGGCCACGCCCAGGATGTCTGACGAGCGCTGGACGATCTGTTGAAGCAGGCGGGCCGTGTAGTAGTCGTACCGAAAGTCGATGCCAAACCGCGCCCGCATCGGAGCTGTTAGCAAACCCTTGCGCGTCGTCGCCCCGACGAGCGTAAACGGCGGCAGGTTCAGTTGCACGCTCCGCGCATTCGGCCCCTGGTCGATGACGATGTCGATGCGGTAGTCCTCCATCGCCGAGTACAGATACTCCTCCACTACGGGCGGCAGGCGATGGATTTCGTCGATGAACAGCACGTCGCCCTCGTTGAGGTTCGTCAACACGCCGGCGATCTGGGCCGGTTTGTCGAGCACCGGACCGCTGGTGGTGGTGATGCCCGCGCCCATCTCTTCCGCCACGATAAATGCCAAAGTCGTTTTCCCTAACCCCGGTGGACCTGAGAGCAGCACATGATCCAGCGTCTCTCCGCGCTGGAGGGCAGCGGTCATGAACACCTGCAGGTTGTCCTTGATCTTTTGCTGCCCGATAAAATCGTCGAGCCGACGCGGGCGCAGCAGGCGTTCATAGTCCTCCTCGGCACGCTGGGGACTGGGGGTGAGAGCAGGGCGACGGTGTTCCATATACGCAGCGTAGATAGGGGCGTGATTAAGTGTTTGTGTAAAATACAAGCGTGAAGTGACAAGAGTATGTCAGCCACGAAGGATTAAAAATGCAGTCTTTCGTCCACTTTTCTGGTTTAATTCGGGCCTCGCTTCACAGAAAGTACAACATGCTGTTGACAAACATCGTGCGCCTCCCTACGTTTCAGGCATTATGTTTGTGGTTGACGACATCCTCATCTCTGATGCGCTGCTGGACGCACCCTTCACCTGCAACCTGGGGGCGTGCCTGGGCGGCTGTTGTGTACAGGGCGAGGCCGGGGCTCCGCTCGAACCCGAAGAGCGCGAAAGGCTAGAAGCCGCCCTGCCGCGTGTGCGTAAGTACCTGCGCCCCGAAGCGCTGGCTGTCATCGAAGAACGGGGGGTGTGGGAAGAAGACGAACCCGGCAAGTTCGCCACGCCCTGCATCGACGGGGCCGAGTGTGTCTTTGTACGCTACGAAGGCCCCGTGGCCAAATGCGCCCTGCAAAAAGCGTATCACGAAGGCCGGATTGACTTTCCCAAACCCATCTCGTGCCACCTCTACCCAATCCGTATCGAACAACTCGGTGGCTTCGAGGCGCTGAACTACGAACAAATCGACCTGTGTGCCCCTGGGCGCGCGCTGGGCCAACGCAACGGCCTTCAACTGGTGGACTTCCTCCAGGAACCCCTTGAACGGAAATATGGCCCCGAGTGGTTCGCCACGTTCCGCGCCACCTGGCAGGCGCGCCGCACCACCATCTATCCAGCCCTGGCGGCTGAGGAGGGGATGTGATGCTTAACCTACGCCAGACCCAAAAACTTACCCAGAAGCTCTCGCCGCAGCAGATCCAGTATATCAAGCTGCTGCAACTGCCCACGCTGGCGCTGGAACAGCGGATCAAAGCGGAGATGGAAACCAACCCGCTGCTGGAAGAAGGACTGGAAGAAGACGACTTGATTCAGGACGAATCGGCGCTGGATGCCGACGGCCCCGATGACCAAGCCGAAGCCGAGGAAGTACGCGAAGCCGACCAGCGTGATACCGAAGGCAGCACCGAGGATGAATTCGACTGGGACGAACTGCTCAATAGCACCGAAGACCTGTATGGCTACAAGGCCCGCGTAGACCACAGCGAAGAGGAAGACCGCCGGGATCTCCCCATGCCCTCCCGTGAGACCATGGCGGAACACCTGCGTGACCAGTTGGCCTTCCTCGACCTGAACGAACTGGACACCCTCATCGCCGAGCAAATCATCGGCTCCATCGATGAAGATGGCTACCTGCGCCGCACGCTGGAGTCCATTGTTGATGACATCATGTTTAACTATGGCGAGATGCTCAATGAGTTTGACGTGGAGCGGGTGCTGAAGAAAGTACAGCGGCTGGAGCCCGTAGGCATCGCCTGCCGGGACCTCCGCGAGTGCCTGATTGTGCAGCTCGTAGCCATGCCGAACGATGTGGATGCCCGCGAGCACGCCATTGATGTACTGGAGAAGACCTACAAAGCCTTCACCATGAAGCACTTCTCCACCATCCAGAAAAAACTTAATATCAGCCCGGAAGAACTCAAGGAAGCCTTCGACCTCATCCAGCGGCTCAACCCCAAACCCGGCGAAGGCGAGTTTACCGCGCAGCAGAATTACATCACCCCCGACTTCACCGTCCAGTTTGTGGACGAGGAGTTTATCATCACCCTCAACGGCCGCAACGCCCCGCAACTGCGCATCTCGCGGGAATACCGCACGATGCTGGAAAAACTATCGGCGGAGCGCAAGAAAAAAGCCCAGCAGCGCCGCAACGGCGTCGATACGGAGACACGTAACTTCCTCAAGACCAAGTTCGAGTCGGCCCGGTGGTTTATTAACTCCATCAACCAGCGGCGGCAGACGATGATGAAGGTGATGCACGCCATCGTGGAGTTGCAGGAAGACTTCTTCCGCTACGGCGAAGGCCACCTCCGCCCGATGATCCTCAAAGACATCGCGGACATCATCCACATGGACATCTCCACGGTCAGCCGCGTGGTGAATGGCAAATATGTGCAGACCGACTTCGGCGTGTTTGAACTGAAATATTTCTTCTCCGAAGGACTGACGACCGACGACGGCGACGAAGTATCCAACAAAGAGGTAAAGGCGATTATCGAAGGCATCATTGCCAAAGAGGACAAACGGAAGCCGCTGTCTGACCAGAAAATCGCCAACCTGCTGGAAAAAGAAGGCTTCAACATCGCCCGGCGGACGGTGACCAAATACCGCGAGCAACTCAACATCCCGGTTGCCCGCCTGCGCAAAGAGATTGTGCTGGCCTAGCGCTGTACCCAGGCGTTTTCCGCCCCACTTCCTTACGGACTGCGCCCTTTCAGTTCTACAAACCACATCACCAACCGGAAACACGCAACAAAGTCATCCGGTGCGTACCTTCCCTGCGCCGTCCTTGCTGACACCAAACCAGTTCCTGCGTGCAAACCCTCGAAAACCTTATCGTCGCCGCTGCCAACTGGATCTGGGGGCTGCCGCTCCTGATTCTAGTGATGGGAAGCGGGCTTTATTTTCTGGTCCTGTCGCGCTTGCTGCCGTTTCGGTATTTGCGGCACGCCATCGAGGTGCTGCGCGGACGGCACGACGACCCCAACGACCCCGGCGAGATCAGCCACTATGAAGCACTCTCAACCGCGCTGGCGGCGACCGTGGGCATGGGCAACATCAGCGGCGTGGCGGTGGCGATTGCCGTCGGCGGCCCCGGGGCCATCTTCTGGATGTGGGTCAGCGCCATCGTGGGCATGGCGACGAAGTATTTCACCTGTACCCTCGCCATCCTGTATCGCGGGCGCGACTCACGCGGCGACATTCAGGGCGGCCCGATGTATGTCATCACTGAAGGGCTCGGCCAGAAATGGAAACCGCTGGCGTCGTTTTTCTGCATCGCGGGACTCATCGGATGCCTGCCCATTTTTAACGTCAACCAGCTTACGCAGGCCGTCCGCGACATCCTGCTGGTGCCATCGGGCGTAGCCCCTAGTTTTGGTGTCAATCTCGTCGTTGGCATCGTCATTGCCATTCTTGTCGCCACCGTCATCTTCGGAGGCTTGCACCGCATCAGCCGGGTGGCGGCGCGGCTGGTGCCGTTTATGGTGGTGGTCTATTTCGCCGCCGTTATCCTGATCATGGTGCTGAACGCCGACAAAATTCTGCCTTACCTCGGCCTCATCGTCAGCAACGCTTTTTCCGCTGAAAACTACAACGGCGATCCATTGCTGGGCGGAGCGCTGGGCGGCCTGATTGTCCTGGGCATGCGGCGGGCGGCATTCTCCAACGAAGCCGGCATTGGCACCGCCCCGATGGCGCACGGTGCGGCGAAGACCAAAGAGCCCGTACACGAGGGCCTCGTTGCCATGCTGGGTCCCGCCATCGACACGCTCGTGGTGTGTACCCTCACCGCCCTAGCTATCCTGATGACCGACGTGTGGCAAACCACCGAAGCCAACGGCGTCACGCTCACCGCCAATGCCTTCGACGCCGCACTGCCGGGTTGGGGCGGCTACGTGCTGCTCGTTTGCATCCTGTCGTTCAGTGTCAGTTCGCTGTTCTCGTATTCCTACTTCGGCACGAAATGCTTGTCGTTCCTGCTCGATGCCGAGCGTGCGTCGTATTACAATGTCGCGTATGTGCTCAGCATCCTCATCGGGGCGACCTCTTCGCTGGCGCTGATCCTGAACCTCATCGACCTCAGCTTCGCCCTCATGGCGATTCCGACGATTATCTCAGCGGTGTTGCTGGCTCCCAAGGTGGTGGCAGCGACGCGGGCGTATTTTGGTCGGAAGGTGGAAGAAGTTGGCTAATGGCTTGTTCACTACGCGTCCATGAAACGAACAGGGCACCAGGATCTCTTGGGATAGGGTGGTCCGTTGGTAGAACGCCTTTCTTTCGTTCAGAATAGCGCGAATATGGGGAGTGGGTCCCTCTGTCCCATCCCTGGCCTGTGCTGCCAGAAGAAGCCCATGCGTTGAATTGCGATCCACCTATCGGGTGTACTGACGCCTCCTGCCTTCGGGTAGGAGGCTTTTTTTAGGGCCGCCTGTCGGGATCAGAGAACCGCTCGTCGGCGGCAACCGCCGCTCGTCGGCACCGCCTCCTGTTTCCACACGGCAATTTCCATTTTGCAGCCATCCCCTGTAACCATTTGCAAAAGGAAGGCCTTGCCATGAGATATATCGCGTTTCTTCTGTTCTTTATCCCCTTGACCGCTTCTGCCCAAACAGGCGCCGTCCGCGGCACCACTACTGATGCCAGCACCCAGGAAGCGTTGGTAGGCGTAAATGTGCTGGCGCAGGGCACCACCCAGGGCAGCGCCACCAGCCTCGATGGCTCTTTCCGCATCGACGGACTGGCAGCGGGCACCTATCGGCTAGAGTTTCGATACCTCGGCTATGAGGCGTTTGTGCAAACCGATGTGGTCGTACGCACGGGGCGCACTACCGTGGTCAACGTGTCGCTGCGCGAGGCGGTGTTGCAGGGCGACGGCGTGACCGTGACGGCAGGCTACTACCAGAAAAACGACACCGAACTGACGAGCGTCGCCTCGTTTTCGAGCGAAGAGATCCGCCGTGCCCCGGGCGCGGGGCAGGAGGTCACCCGCGTGCTGATGGCGCTGCCCAGTGTAGCTTCGCGGGGCGAGGAAAGCCAGGACATGTTTGTGCGCGGCGGCAGCCCCATGGAAAACGCCTTTTACATCGACGGCGTCTTGATCCCCAATGCGCAGCACTTTGCCACCAGCAACGGCTCGTCGTATGGCCCCATTGGTATGATCAACACGATGTTTATCGAAGACATCGACTTTTTTACGGGCGGGTTTTCGGCGGCCTATGGCGACCGCGCCTCGTCGGTGAGTAACATCCGCTACCGCGAGGGCAACCGCGACCGACGAGGTGGGATCGTGGGGCTCAACATGTCGGGCGGGACGGCGGTGCTGGAAGGCCCGTGGGCCGGGCAACAGGGCGCGTGGTTTTTCTCCGCCCGCCGCAGCTACCTCGACCTCATCGCCAACGCCATCAACGCAGGCGGGGCGCCTCGTTTTGGCGACGTGCAGGGCAAGGTGACGCTCGACCTGAACCCGCGCCACACGCTGTCGGTGCTTTCGCTCAACGGGTGGAGTTCGTTTGTGCAGGATGTGGAAGATGCCCGCGAAGAAGGCACCGATGAATATTTTGACATCAACAACCGCCAGCATACGGTGGGGCTGACGTGGCGGGCGCTGTGGCGAAACAACGGCTATTCAAACACCGCCGTCTCCTATTCGCAGCGTCACCGCGACCTCCTCTCGCGCCTCACCGAGTCCGACGCGCGGTTGCTCGACGAATCGCTGCAAAGCCGGTATGTGGCGTTGCGCAACGTCAACTTCTACCAGGCCCATGCCCGCTTGAAATTGGAATTTGGTGCCGAACTCGTGGCCGAGCATGGCTCTTTCGAGTATGCGCAAGACCCGTTTGTGCACCGCACCGGCTTTGAACAACCCGGATTCGCCCGCGATCTGAGCCTGCGTTCGGTTCGCACCAGCGCTTTTGCCAGCGCCATCACCCATCCGCTGCCGCGCCTGCACGTCACGCTGGGGCTGCGGGGCGACTTCGACTCGCTCAATGAAGACGCCTACCTCTCGCCCCGCCTCGCCGCGTCGTACCAACTGACGGAGCGGCTGTCGCTGAACGCATCGACGGGCATTTTCCGGCAAGCCGTGCCGCTGTATATCACCTCGCAGGACCCGGATAACGAAAGCCTGCCGCATTTCCGTGCCCACCACTACATCGTCGGCCTCCACTATTTGCTCACGCCCGACACCCGCGTGACGCTGGAAGCCTACGCGAAGGAATACCGCAACATCCCGCAGTTGGTCGCCAACAACCCGCTGGCCGACCCCGGCTACCTGCTCGACAACCGGGGAGAGTATACCGGTGGCCTGGAAAGCGATGGCGAGGCCTATGCACGGGGCATGGAACTGATGCTTCAGAAAAAGTTGGCCGAAAAAATCTACGGCATGGCCAGCGCGTCGGTGTTTCGCTCGCGCTACGCCGATTATCAGGGCGTATGGCGCAACCGGGCCTTTGATACCCGCACCCAGTTCAGCGCCGTGGGTGGCTACAAACCCAACAACACCTGGGAGCTTAGCATCCGGTGGAGCTACAGTGGCGGCCGCCCCTACACCCCCATCGACGTGGAGCAGTCGCTGGCCCGCAACACCGAAATCATCGCGTCGGATCGCTTCCACGAAGAACGGCTGCCCGCCTACCATTCGCTGTACCTCCGCGCCGACCGCCGGTTTATGTTCCGCCAGGCCAACGTGGTTACGTACCTGAGCCTGTGGAATGCCTACAACCGCAGCAATGTGGAAGACCGCTACTGGAACTTCAACCTCCAGCAGGTAGACGACGCGACGCTGTTTTCGCTGCTGCCCATCTTCGGGCTGGAGGTAGAGTTTTAGGATTTAGTCGGCAGGTCGACTAGGTCTCTTTCTGCGATCCGTCTTGCAATGATAACCGCCGCGTTGTCTGCCTCTCGGCACGGCATTGTACCATGCGGACCTATGACTTGCTGACCTCAATGACTTGTCAGACCTCTTAAACATTCCCCCCCTCGCTATGCCTTTTCGTCTTCTTTTTTTCGTGCTCCTGCTATATGCTGCCGCGCCGTCTCACGCCGAAGCCCAACCGCTCATTTTCTACGTCCAGCCACAAGCCACCGAGGTGGTGGGCGGCGATGTGCTGACTGTGGATCTGGTGCTGGGCGATGAACGACACGGGATGGGCGACGTGCACGCCATCAAAAACCTGCTGGTGTTTTTTGATGCAGCGCGGTTTGCCGTGACCCACGTCCAGCCAGGTCCAGTTTTCCAGGCCAACGGCCCCGATACCGAGTTGGATTTTGCCATCGACAATCGCAACGGCGTCGTCGGTATTTGGAACGCCACCCGCTCGGACACCAACACCTCATCTGGCTACGGCGCCGTATTTACCCTGAAGCTACACGTACGCGCCCAAGCCCCACGCGGCGACGGGCAGATTCGCCTCGGACACGCGGGTTCGCTGATGCCTCAAGATGTGCTCGGCAGCCATTTCCGGGAGACCCCCCTTACCACACGCTGGCGAGACATTCGCACCGCTTCCCTGTCTTCTCCGGAAGAAAAGATAGCGGGCGAATAACAACATAGGTATTCAAACGCTGGGCTTAGCTTCTGCGACCTGCGACCTGCTAACCTGCCCGACCTGCGACCAAACCCGACTGGCTATTTCCTATCCCCTCTTCCCTCTTCCCCATGCCCCCACCACATTCTCACACAACCTCCACAACCTCCCGAAAAACGGATGGTAAAACGTGCAGCGCTGACGCTCGGAAGCCCGATGAACCATCCTCTGCTAACCACGCGCTGGTAAAAAATACACGCGGATGGATTTCGGGAGGACTGGTCCCTTGTTTCTGGCCTGCCTTTGGCGTAGGGTTGGACGTCGTCTTGCTTCCAGCGCAGCCTCTTGCTGTGTCTCCACGTTCCAACGCTGATCCTATATGCCCATCGACCTGCGCCCCACGGACCGCTTTGTCGACCGCCACATCGGACCCTCCGACGCCGAAATCCGCGATATGCTCGACACGCTCGGGCTCGATAGCCTCGACGCACTCATTGCGCAAACCATTCCGGCGGCCATCCGCACGGCCCACCCGCTAAACCTGCCCCCGGCCCGCGCCGAAAGCGTCTTGCTGAATGAGTTGCAGGAGATCGCTGCACAAAATCAGGTGTACCGTTCGTTTATCGGCATGGGTTATCACGACACCGTGACGCCGCCCGTTATTCAGCGCAACATCCTCGAAAACCCCAACTGGTACACCCAGTACACGCCCTATCAGGCCGAGATTTCGCAGGGCCGACTGGAAGCGCTTCTTAACTACCAAACGATGGTGATCGACCTGACCGGCATGGAGATCGCCAACGCCTCGCTTCTCGACGAAGGCACTGCCGCCGCCGAGGCCATGATGATGCTGCAACGGACGACGAGGCGCAACGACCGCACGACGTTTTTTGTCTCGGAAGACTGCCACCCGCAGACCATCGCCGTGGTGGAAGCCCGTGCCGAACCGATTGGCGTACGCGTGGTGGTGGGTGACCATCGCACCTTTGCTTTTAGCGACGATGTCTTTGGCGCGCTGGTGCAATATCCTGCCACGGACGGGGCCATCCACGGCTACGCCGCCTTCTGCGACATGGCGCACGCCAACGATGCCTACGTGGTCGTCGCCGCTGACCTGCTGGCACTGACGCTGCTCACCCCACCGGGCGAGTTTGGGGCCGACGTGGCGGTGGGCAACACCCAGCGCTTCGGGGTACCGCTGGGCTATGGCGGTCCGCACGCCGCCTATTTTGCCACCAAAGAAGCCTTCAAGCGGCAGGTGCCCGGTCGCATCATCGGTGTAACGATAGATGCTGACGGCAATTCTGCCCTGCGCATGGCCCTGCAAACCCGCGAGCAGCACATCCGGCGCGACAAGGCCACCTCGAATATTTGCACCGCGCAGGTCCTGCTCGCTGTGATGGCGGGCGCCTACGCCGTCTATCACGGCCCCGATGGTCTCAAAGCCATCGCCGCGCGGGTGCATACCCTCACCAAGCTCCTGGCAACAGGCCTCGCTGAACTCGGGCACACGATTCGCCACAAATACTATTTCGACACCCTGCGCGTCGACCTCCAGGGACTTGATGCCGAGGCAATCCACCGCACCGCCGACGAAAACCGCGTCAACCTGCGCTATTTTGAAGATGGCTCTATCGGCATTGCGCTGGATGAAACCACCAGCGCCGACGACCTGGAAACGCTGCTTCGTATCTTCGGCGGCTCCAACGGGCGCAGCCTCGACCTGAACACACTCGCCGAGGCCGTCGAGCCGGGCTTCGTTCATCACCTCGCCCGCACGAGCGACTACCTGACGCACCCGGTCTTCCACCGCTATCGCTCTGAGACAGAGATGATGCGGTACCTGCAGGGGCTCGCCAGCCGCGACCTCTCGTTGACCACGAGCATGATTCCGCTCGGCTCGTGCACGATGAAACTCAACGCTGCCGCCGAACTCCTGCCGATCACTTGGGGCGGCTTCAACAAACTGCACCCGTTTGTGCCTGCCACACAAGCAAAGGGCTACCAACGGATTGTGCACGACCTCGAAACGTGGCTCGCCGAAATCACCGGCTTCGATGCCTTCAGCCTGCAACCCAACAGCGGCGCGTCGGGCGAATACGCGGGACTGCTCGTCATCCGGGCCTACCACCGCAGCCGGGGCGACGACCACCGCACCGTCTGCCTCATCCCGCAGTCGGCACACGGCACCAACCCCGCCAGCGCCGTGATGGCGGGCATGACGGTGGTGCCCATCAAAACCGACGACCACGGCAACATCGACCTTGACGACCTGACCGCCAAGGCAGAGAAAAACGCCGATAACCTCGCCGCGCTGATGGTGACGTATCCGTCTACCCACGGCGTCTTTGAGCCCCACATCCGCGACGTGTGCGACGTGGTGCATGCCCACGGCGGGCAGGTGTACATGGACGGCGCCAACATGAACGCGCAGGTGGGCCTGTGCCGCCCCGGCGACTTTGGGGCCGACGTGTGCCATCTGAACCTGCACAAGACCTTTGCCATCCCGCACGGCGGCGGCGGCCCCGGCATGGGCCCGATTGGCGCTGCTGCCCACCTCGCGCCATTCCTCCCCGGCCACCCGGTGGTAACAACAGGTGGCACCGAAGCGATTGGTCCGGTGGCAGCAGCTCCGTTTGGCAGCGCTAGTATCTTGCTCATCTCGTGGGCCTACATTGCCATGCTCGGCCCCGATGGGCTGACCAAAGCCTCGCAGATCGCCATTCTCAACGCCAACTACATCGCCCGGCGGCTGCGGGCACACTACGACATCGTCTACACCGGCAAAAACGACCGCGTGGCACACGAGTTTATCCTCGACCTGCGGGCGCTGCGCCGCGACACCAAGCTGACCGAAGTGGACGTGGCCAAGCGGCTGATGGACTACGGCTACCATGCCCCGACGATGAGTTGGCCCGTGGTGGGTACGATGATGATTGAGCCAACCGAGAGCGAAAGCAAAGCCGAACTCGACCGCTTCATCGAGGCGATGACGCTGATCCGCGACGAGATCCGTGAGGTGGAGTTGGGCCTCGCCCACGCCGAAGACAACGTGCTGCACAACGCCCCACACACCGCCCCGATGGTCGTCAACGATACCTGGGACCAGCCGTATTCCCGCTCAAAAGCTGCCTTCCCGGCACCGTGGCTTCAGGAACGCAAGTTCTGGCCCAGCGTCCGCCGCGTAGACGACGCCCACGGTGACCGCAACCTCGTTTGCGCCTGCCCGCCCATGGAAGCCTACGCCGTGTAGTCATCTCCCTCAAGCAAAGCCGTACCTATGAAAACGGCCCCGTTTTACCTTGCCCATATTCACGATCAAGCTAGCTATCTGCTGGAGTCATCAAAGGGGTTAACCAAAGCGGAATTTCTGAGCAATCGGACACTTATCCTCGCCTTTGAACGTAGTCTGGAAATCATCGGCGAGGCTGTAGGAAAACTGGACGACGATTTTAAGGAAGCCCACCCACATATCCCCTGGGTTAAGATTCGTGGACTTCGGAATATTGTCGCTCATGTATATTGGGCCGTAGATTATGACATCATATGGAATGTCATAACCACTGAAATCCCTGTGTTCAAAGAGCAAATCGAGGCGCTTTTGCCTCCGGACAATGGATAAACAATTCGTCATCACCCAAGTCCGTGCACAGGAAGCAGCGCTTCGCGCATTGGGCGTGCGCACGTTGGCCTTGTTTGGTTCATGGGCTACCAATCAGCAGCAAGCCGGAAGTGACGTGGATTTGCTTTACGAGTTTGAAGAAGGCGAGGCTACCCTGGACCATTTCCTTGATCTTTCCGATTTACTCGAAAAGACGCTCCAGCGCCCGGTAGATCTGGTCCCTGCAAAATATGTCAGTCCCCACCTGACAAAGCATATAGAACAGCACCTGATGCCTATTCTGGATCCAGCGTCCGCCGCGTAGACGACGCCCACGGTGACCGCAACCTCGTCTGCGCCTGCCCGCCTATGGAAGCCTACGCTACGTCTTAGCGGAAACGTCCTTGCCTTGGCACCTATTCCAGAAACTATCGACATCAATGTAGGTAATTCAGAACGCCTTTTGCTCAAAGAATGCATTCCTCGAGATGTTTAGCCCACAACGAAGTTCTCGAAAGCATTTGCCCTCCCATACTGCTCTTTTCGTAAACCAGAGCATTGAATACTATGTAGTCACGGCCCTACTTGGCGTTTGTATTTCTACGGCTGTAGTCACTTCTTGCTTTAGTCAGTCTGTCGAAACGATTCTTTTCCCCTTGGATTGGGATACCCCAAGCGCCACAACAATCGATATCAGTAATCAAAGGGTCGCTGTTTATGCACCCACCGATTCCCTTAGAGGATTGTTGATATTTGAGAAAAACATGCATAGTTGGGTACAAACATCGAGCATTCCCAACTCGCAATGGGGGCAAATTAACGATGGTCGAATCGTCACACAATGGACAGAAGGCGATACAGCAGGTGTTTATATCTATCAGTCGAATGGCGCAGATTGGTCAGAGGAAGCCCGATTTATCTCCGAGGAGTTCAATGATCCACCCTATGCCCTTTCCTTGGAGGGTAATCGTCTCGTAATCGGTGCCCCTCACGAGCACCTTGACGGGTTTTGGAGGGGAACAGTTCGAATTTTTGAGTTTGACGGAGAATCGTGGGTACAAACCACACAACTCTTTCAAGAGCAGCCAGTGGATCAAGCATTCTTTGGATCAGGCGTTGCCCTCAACGGTGATCGCCTTGCTGTAGGTGCCCAGGGTGTTGAGAAAATTTATTTATTTGAGCACAATGGGACGGAATGGATACACGTTTCAGAACTGGTTGGTCATGATGACACGAATGGATCTGGCTTTGGAGGCGGAATTGCTTTTGCAGGAGATTACCTTGTCGCCGGTGCTCCGGGACCAACTTCTCCCAAAAGAAATGGGGCCGCCTATGTTTTTGAACGAACCCCTACAGGCTGGCATGAAGCCGCAAAGCTGGTAGGCGATGATCTAGCTACTTCACTCTACTTTGGTTCGGACGTTTCGCTTAGTGGAGCGAGCCTTGCAATAGGGGCTAGAGGGCGAAGAGAACACCCTCATGGTGCCGTTTATGTGTACTCCCGCCAAAGGGGTCATTGGGAGTTGACCGAGCGCGTGATACCGAGCGATGGAGCATATAATTTTGGCTCATCTGTTGTTCTTGAAGATAATCTGTTGGGGGTTGTTGCATTTGCTACACTTGACTTATTGATGTCAGGAGTGACAGGGGCGGCGTACCTGTATGAGTTAGCTGAAATTTCCGTAGATACTGGATTACCTACTGAAAGCATTCCTGTCCCAATCCTTCATAACCCATACCCCAATCCTTCGTCGGGCAACACAGTCATTTCTTATCACCTTGCCGAGCCAGGACACATAAATCTTGAGATTTTTGATGTGTTGGGCCGACGCGTGAATACTCTCATTAATGAATTTCAATCTCTGGGTCTACATCGGATAGAATGGAGAGGAGATAATTTGCCGCCAGGCATCTATTTCTGCCGCCTCAAAACACCAAATCAAACACTATCCCGAATAATTGTGCTGAGGAGATAGACAATTATGCTCTATCTCCTGCCATTCTCCAGTGGATGTCTACGCGACTTCGTCGCCTGCTTCTGAGACCAAAAACTTGGATGCTTGCCCCTGCACTTTCCAGTGCCGCCGTGATGCTTCTCCTTTCACTTCTACCCAGGTCACTTTGCAAGTTTATCACATTCTTTGTTGCAACATTATTTGTTTAAACGAATATATTATACACAACGTTATTCACCTCCTCACCAAGACCTCAACGACCATGAGCTTGCAGCATAAACTGGACGAACTGAATCGCATGATCCTTCAAGGCGATATCCTGAATGCCTTTGAAAAATTTTACGCCGACGATGTGGTGATGACCGACATGGGTCAGGAGCCGCGTGTGGGCAAAGACGCCAACCGTGCGTTTGAAACCGCCTTCGTCAATGGCCTCACCGAGTTTCGCGGAGCCGAGCTTATCAGCACGGTCGTGGATGAAGAACAGGGCCTCACCATGTCGGAGTGGTTCTTCGATTACACCCACAAAGACTGGGGCGACCAGACCTACCAGCAAGTGGCCGTCCAGCGTTGGAAAGACGGACAGATCGTGGATGAACGGTTCTACCATCCGTAGGCCTCCACCTTCCTTATTCTGAGGGCTCCGTTTCGCTTCGGCGGGCGGGGCCTTCTTTATTTTTATCCGCTTCGTGTGGTAACACAGCCCTGTGGATTAACACCCACCACCGAATTTTATCATCATCGTGATCATGTGGGAAACGATTCAAACGTGGTTTTTGGGCCTCGGCGCGGAATACGGCGTCAACCCCCTCATCTTTGGCTCCATCTATGTGGGCGCTATTCCGTTCTTTTCGGCCAGCGTGGCGTGGTTGATCCGCAACTACCGACGCGGAAAATCGATTGTGGCTCCGGCCTTGCTGGCTGGTTTTTTCTTTATTTCGGCGTATCTGTACCTGCTCGTGGCCGGGCAGAACATCCCGTGGTGGGTCTATGGCGTCGTGGTCCTGATGGTACTCTTCGGTATCTATTCCACCGTGCAGAAAATCCGCACCGGCATTGCGGCACCCTCCGAGGAAGCTCCGCCGTCCTGACCCTCTTCCCTCTTCCCACAAACCTCTTCCCTCCCCATGGCTTACGACTTTGATATGATCGTCATCGGTGGTGGTGCGGCGGGGCTCACGGCCTCGGGCATCAGCGCCAGCTTCGGCGCAAAGACGCTGATGATCGAGCGGCACAAGTTGGGCGGGGATTGTACCTGGACGGGCTGCGTGCCGAGCAAAACGCTGCTGAAAAGTGCCAAGGTGGTCCACCAAACCCGCACCGCCAGCCACTACGGCCTCTTCGACCAATCGCCCACGTTCGACTTCGGCGCGATGATGCGGTACCTTCGTCAGATCCGCGAAGACGTGTATGACGAGGCCGACGATCCGAAGATTTACGAGGACATGGGGATCACGGTGCGAACGGGCAGCGCGGCGTTTGTAGATGCCCACACCATCGAGCTTACCGATGGCAAGACCACTGAGCGGATCAGCGGACGGTTTTTTATGATCGGGGCGGGAGCGCGCGCCTTGGTGCCCCCCATCGCCGGGCTCGATCAGGTGCCCTACCTCACCAACGAAACGCTCTTTGAGCTAAACGAACAACCCCGCCGCCTCGCCATCATCGGCGCAGGCCCCATCGGCAGCGAAATGGCGCAGGCTTTTGCCCGCCTTGGCTCGCAGGTGACCGTCTTCGACCGAGGGGACGGGCTTTTGCAGCGAGACGACCCCGAACTCACCCAGATGCTGCAACAGGTCCTCGAACAGGAAGGCGTGCGCTACCACTTTAACGCCTCGGTCAAGGCTGTACGCCAAATCGATGGAGGCATCAGCATAGAAGCCGAGGTGACGGGACAACGGCTCTACATCGAAGCCGATGCCCTGCTCCTCGCTACGGGACGTACAGCGAACGTAGACACGCTCAACCTTGACGCGGCGTGCGTAGCCTACACGCCACGCGGCATAACGGTGAATGACCGCTGCCGGACCAACGTGCGCCATATCTATGCAGCGGGCGACATCACGGGGCGGTATCAGTTTACCCACATGAGCGAGCACATGGCGAAGGTGGCCGTGACCAATGCGATCCTCAAACTGCCTATGAAGATCGACGCCAAGCATGTGCCCTGGGTGACGTTTACCGATCCGGAACTGGGGCATGTAGGCGCGACCGAGCAGCAACTCAAAGAAGCAGGCACCCGCTACGCCGTGTACCGCTTTCCCTACACCAAGGTGGACCGGGCCGTTACCGAAAGCGAAGCGACAGGCTTGATTAAGGTGTATGCCAAGGCGTGGAACGGCAAAATCCTGGGCGTCGACATCCTGGGCACGAGCGCAGGCGAGTTGATCAGCGAATACGCCCTGGCGATGCGCAACGGCATCACCCTGCGCCAGATCGCCGACACCATCCATCCGTATCCGACCTATGGCCTCGCTGTGCGACGCGCCGCCGACCAGTGGTACGCCCGCAAGCAATCCACCACCTTCACGCGGCTGCTACAGAAAGTGTTTGGCTACCGGGGGCCTGTGATTGCGCCCGACCGCGACCGGATTGTGTAGCTTGGCGGAATGCTCCGTTTTATGTTGCCCTTTTTTTTTCGTCATGCCAGACCTCATGGATGTGATCTGGGATTATGGCACTTCCTCAATGCCGTGCTGAGGCAACACCTTCAGCCAAAGGAGTTGTTTGTTCTTTCAGGGACGAAAGAACCAAAGTCCTGCCGCCTCCGAAACGCACGAACCCCGATCCAACCCCACCTACTCCGTACCCAATGGGCACAATAGCCCTAGCATCTTACACGCCCCGGTGCTTCCCATTGGCTAAACGCACCGGGGTTCCACCCACCGCGCCCATGCCACGAAGGCGGCACCGGTGCTCGATGTCACTGCTCCGCCAACCGACATGCCTTTGAATAGCAGCCTTGTCCGCACGTGGCACCAGCGTCCCATCCCCGGCCTGTGCTGCCGGAAGAAGCCCGTGCGTTTAGCCGGTGGGCGAGCAGCACCGCGGCTATTGAATTGCGACGCGTGTGCCGCCCAGCGGGTACGGATCGTGTGTTGGACGGGCTTCGTGGGATTGGATGGGACAAGGCGTTTGGTCCTTTCCGCTGTGAAAGGACACAAAACCAGCAAGCCCGCCGGTGGCCAATGAGCTTCTTAACGAGCACCCACTTCCTGAAAAGAACGCTAGGGCAACGACCCAAGCCAAAGGAGATGTTGGTTCTTTGAAGGACGAAAGAGCCAACGTACTGCCGCCTCCGAGGCGCACGACCCCCGACCCGGACCGGATTGTGTAACGGCTATCCTACAATCCCCACGTAACGATTTCGGGGAACAGCACGAGCAGCAACAGACCAATCGCCTGAATGATGATAAACGGTACCACGCCGCGATAAATCTGGGCGGTTGTCACCTCGGGAGGGGCCACGCCGCGCAAATAAAACAGCGCAAACCCGAAGGGTGGCGTCAGAAATGAGGTTTGCAGGTTCATCCCGATCATCACCCCGAACCACACCAGGTCGATGCCCAGGATGGTGGCGGCGGGTGCAACCAGCGGGATGATGATGAAGGCAATTTCGAAGAAGTCGATGAAGAAGCCGAGGATGAAGATGGCGAGGTTGGCCACCAGAATCAGCCCGATGACGCCGCCCGGCAGGTTGGTCAGCAAGTCCTCGATCCACAGGTCGCCGTTGAGGCCGCGAAAGACGAGTGCAAACGCCGTAGAGCCGATGAGCAGCACCATCACCATGGAGGTGAGCGTCGTGGTTTCGTCCATCGTTTCGGTGAGGGCTTTCCGCGTGAGTCGGCGGTTGAGCGCCGCCAGCACCAGCGCCCCCACGGCACCCAGCGCCCCCGCCTCCGTCGGCGTGGCGATCCCGGCGAAGATGCTGCCCAGCACCACCAGAATCAGCAGCAGCGGCGGCAGCATCACCAGCAGCACCCGGCGGAACAACACCCCCAGCGCCACATCGCGCTCCGACTTGGGCAATGCCGGCGCGACCTGCGGGCGCACCGTGGCAACGCCCACGGCATACACCGCATAGAGCCCCGCCAGCAACAACCCCGGCACCAGCGCCCCCACGAACAAATCGCCCACCGACACGCCCAGTTGGTCGGCCAGCACCACCAGCACGATGCTGGGCGGAATGATTTGTCCCAGCGTCCCCGACGCCGTAATCACCCCCGCCGAAAGCTCGTGCGAATAGCCATAGCGCAGCATCACCGGGAGCGAAATCATGCCCATCGCCACGACGCTGGCGCCCACCACCCCCGTCGCCGCTGCGAGCAACGCTCCCACAAACACCACCGCCAGTGCCAGCCCGCCCCGCATCGGCCCAAACAGCATCCCGATGGTTTTGAGCAGGTCTTCGGCGAGGCGACTCTTTTCGAGCATCGTGCCCATGAAGATAAAAAACGGCACCGCCAGCAACGTGTAGTTAGACATCACCCCGAACGTGCGGTCGGGCAGGGCCAGCAACAGCGCCAGGTCGAACATCCCCGCCTCAATGCCGATAAACGCAAACACCAGCGCCGTGCCCCCCAGCGCAAACGCCACCGGATAGCCGGAGAAGATGAGCACCAGCGCCCCCACGAACATCAGCGGGCCAAGCCACTCGTCGGCGGGCGGGAAGATGAGCGAACCCAGCGAGAGGGGGAGAAAGAGGGCCGCGCCGGTGAGCAGCGAGCGGCGGGTGGCGCGGGTGGGACGGAAGAGTCGGTGAATCATGTGGCCTCGCCCGTCTCATGAGCCAACAGCCCGGTTTCATCGGGCGACGCGCCGCGCAGCACCGCTACCTGACGGATCAGCATCGCGAACCCTTGCAGCATCAGCAAGAGGAACGCAAGCGGGATGGCGGTTTTGATCGGATAGCGGGGCAGGCCGCCGGGGTCGGGCGACTGCTCAAGCAGTTCCCACGAATGCATCACAAAGGGCCAGGTGGCCCACAGCATCAGCGCACAAAATGGCAGCAGGAAAAGCACGGTGCCCAGCAGATTGATCCACGCCTGCCCCCGCGCCGAGAGCCGCCCGTAGAGCACATCCACCCGCACATGACGGTCGCGCTGCAACGTATAGGCCGCCCCTAACAAGAACACGAGGCTGAAGAGATACCACTGGAGTTCGAGGTACAGGTTGGAACTGAGCCCCAGGCCGGTGTAGCGGTCGAAGTACCGGGCGAGGGCGTTAAACGCGCCCAGCAGCACCATCGCCAGCGTCAGCCAACAGACGATGCGGCCCGTCCAAACACTCACGCGGTCGATACCCGATGCCAAACGAAGCCAACGATGCATGGTAGCCGTTCAGGTAGATACTTCCATTGAGGGCAAAGCTGTTAAACTCACGTTCCCTCTCCCTTGATGGGAGAGGGCCAGGGTGAGGGTGAGATGTTCAACCGAGCCAGGCGCTGGCTTTGGCATATTTCCCCCCTCACGCTGACTCTCTCCCGCCAGGAGAGAGCGCACCCATACTCGGGCAAATGTCTCCAGAGACGAACACCTAGCGTTGGTATGAGGATGGGCAGTCATGACTACAGCGATAGCTTAAAGCATTTCTTCTACGCAAGCGAGGACGCTCCCCGATCAGCACACACGACGTAGATCTGTTCCAACACGGTCTCCATGTCTTCATAGCGTTCATGGTTCCAGAACCGCATGACCTGAAACCCGGCTTCTTCCAGTCGCGCATCACGTATGCCATCACCGGTTTTCCCCGATGTGCTGGCATGTTGGCTTCCATCCAGTTCAACAATCATCTTCACCCCAAAGCATACGAAATCCACCACGTAGCCACACAATGGCACCTGTCGACGGAACTTGAAACCGGATCGCCGAGAGCGCAAGGTGCGCCAGAGGCGTTGCTCGGGCTCCGTAGCCCGCTTTCGAAGCGACCGGGCGGTGGAAGTAAGCGATGGTTTATGTGGGGTCATGGGAGCCGTTCTTTTGTTTGCCCCCTCACCCTGCCCCTCTCCCACGTGGGGGAGAGGGAACGTCGCCCGTCGGCTGTTGCGGGGCCAAACGAAGCCAACGATGCATGGTCTCATGGAGTCTGGAAGGAAGCCGTGCGAGGAGATGGTACAAAATTCCTCAAACAGATAGGTCCCTGGCCGTTTCTTCCCTTCTTCCCAGAGCGCGGGGACTCCCTGTATGAAGGAATGATGTAGAAAAGAAGCACCACGGCGTAGAACAACCCCGCTGTCCTGAACAACCCGGCTCTAACAAACGCTATTTTTTAGCCGAAATAGCCGATGGGCCGTAGCTTTTTACCCGTTCAATTAGTTAATTCCTTGCGAACTCATATTATGAGTTCGCAAAACACCCGGCGTAGTCACCCACATACCCTTTTTGTTAAGTATTTTCTAGACAAACTACGGTTGCTCTTAAAACCAAGCGTTAACCCTAGGTAGTTTTTTCCTTTTGCCTCCTGTTCTCGTTTTCCTCAACCCAATGCGGAATCCCCTCCGCGGTTGTATCCATGAAACATACGCTACCGTTCTTCTTGGCGTTGGCATTCGTATGCCTTGCCCTTCCGTTGCAAACGGCTCACGCCCAAGAGGATCCTTTGGATGGAGTCGATAATCCTGATTTGGGAACCACCGATTGTAGAAACCTCGACATCATGATTATTCTGGATGCTTCGGGGTCTATATCATCGCAAGAAGACGAATTTATCGGCGATGAAACCACCGGCCTGAGCGGTTTTCTCCGTGAGATTTCAGGAAACACCGTCGGTACCCAGTTGGGAATCGATCCCAATAACGTAAACAATAACGTCGCGATTGTGGACTTTGGCACCACGGCAAACCTTCGCTTCGGGTATACCGAAGTTGTTACCGGCGATGAACTAGACGACTTTGTGTGCACGACCCCCAGTACCCCGACTACCCCGCTCGATCTAGACTGCTACCACTCATACCCCGACGGCGGCGATTCCTTTGACGGGTTTAACTATGCCTACACCAACTGGGAAGATGGATTCCAGGTAGCGATTGATCACATCAACTCTTTTTCGCCTGCCCGCTGGCCTGACTGGCTCATCTGGTTCACCGATGGCGGCCCCAACACCTCCAATGAAGGAGCGGGCGGCGGCACGGTGATGGGAGAGAACTGTGATGATGATCCGCTCAACCCCCCGGAATCTTACCAAGCGAACCAAGGGTGTGCAAATGACGCCGTGGACGAGGCTGATGAATTTAAGACGGGCGGCTCTCATCTCTTTGCCCTGCTTACGCCTCACCTTCAGTTCCCGGAAGCCATTCCCAACTCCACAGTTTATGCGGTCTCGGAAATAACCGGAACGTCATCCACGGTTTGGGATGAAACCACGGCCATCAATCTGCTTGTAGATGACTATGTCGCATTTTCGGGCACAGGAGCCTCTGGAGACGCCGCCGACGCCCTGCTTGCCGTGGGCGACGCCTGCAGCCAGACCGAACTGCCGGTGGAACTGGCCCAGTTTGAAGGCACCGTAGACGGTCAGGACGTGCTCCTGCGATGGGGCACCCTCTCCGAAACCAACAACGCCGGCTTCGAAGTCCAACACCGCAGCCTCGACACCGCCAACAAAGCCGACTGGCAAACCCTACACTTCGTCGACGGCGTCGGCACCACCATCCAGCCCCAGGACTACACCTTCCGCGCCTCGGGCCTCGCCCCCGGCACCCATACCTTCCGCCTACGACAGGTCGACTACGACGGCGCCTTCGAGTACAGCCCCACCGTTGAGGTCATCATTGACCTGGCCGAGACCTTTATGATCGAGGCCGCCTACCCCAACCCGTTCAACCCCGAGTCGACGATGCGTTTCGCGGTGCAGCAGGCGCAGCACGTCGAGGTGGCCTTGTTCAACACGCTCGGTCAGCAGGTGCAGACGCTCTTCACGGGCATGGCCGAGGCGGGCCAGATGCAGCAGGTGACGATCGACGGCAGCGACCTGCCGAGCGGGTTGTACCTCGTGCGGGTCGTGGGCGAGCGTTTCGCCGAGACGCAGACGATCACGCTGCTGAAATAGCGCATTCGAAGAAGATCCTCGAAGATCCTCCCCCTCTCTGCGGTCTCCGTTAGGATGCTGGCAGAACAGGGACTTGAACGCCGACCGGGCACCGTGCCTCGGTCGGCGTTCTGCTGTTTGGGCGTGCAGCGACGGGGGCGTTATACGGATTACGATCACGGATTACGATCACGGATTACGATCACGGATGTCTGGATACGTTCCCCTCACTCTGTCTCTCCCGCCAGAGTGAGGGGAAATATGCCACCGAAAGCGCTCGGCTCGGTTTAACGAGTCACCCTCACCCTGGCCCTCTCCCATCGAGGGAGAGGGAACGTGGGAAGGAGCACCTGCGCTATCACGACATCCACAAACGGAATGGGTATGACACGCATGGGTATGACACGCATGGGTATGACACGCATGGGTATGACACGCTCCGTCCTCGCCGGTGGCACGGCCCCCTGCCTCAAAGGAGCGGTTGGGCGTACATCGTGATCGGCTGCGGTGCCTATCCGCGAGACCCCGGGGTTAGGGATTGATTCACGCACAGGCACGACACGAGGGCGCAGCCCGACAGATGCCATGCATCCAGAGCAGCGTTTTTATGCTGGAACCCTGCCTTCGCGGAGATGCCTCCATTTTGAATTCACCGCCTTGCTAAAGATCAGGTGTCATTCGCCATCGGAAAACGTATGGGAGAGGGCAACCTCCTAAAAAAAAGGCCCTTTGCTAGCGAGGCCCGGCCCGCCATCTGTCCCATACTCAGTCTCACAGAAATACAAAAGGGAGACTGCCACAATAAATGGGGCCTGTAAAAATGAAAACCGTATGGGAAAAAGAATCGTAATCTCATCTTATGAATAACCTACGTTTTGCTGAATAACCATGTCCTAAGTGGTGTTTTCTTCGCACTTTGGGCATCATAAGCAGTAGATTTTAATTTGCTTAACTTGTTAATTGCTTCATTAGATGCATAGACAAGTATTATCTACCCGAGGAGTCTCGAAATGTAATTCGCAATCGCTTATTTTCGGCATACCTGTTGTACAACCGCAGGTTCAGGAGCCCTCATTTCCCCTCTCTTTGCTCCGACCTTTTCGCAACTCGTCTTTTTCCCTTCGTAACGCTTAGACAGCCAATTCCGTCATGAAACATACGATACTTCTTCTCTTCGTTTTACTTTGCCTGAGTCCCATTGTGACTCAGGCGCAAACCTGTGACCTTCCAGTTGGAACCCAGCTTACCGTCTTGGCAACGCCTGCTCGCGAAGGTGCGGGCGGCGTAACTATTTCTTGCGGTGGACCCAAGACCTTTAACCCCGATGGAGCGATCGGGATGTGCCTTGACTTTAACCTCGACATCCCCGCCAACGGCCAAACCTACGAGGTAACCACTGCGGCAGGGGCGGGCCTTACTGCTACCGAAGCAGCCCGTATTGAGCGGATGCACGAGGCCTATATCGACCCCACCCTCACGGGTACCTACAATGTGGCCCGCATCCTGTACTCCTTGCAACATGCGGTGTGGACCATTACTAACCCTGGCTTTACTTCTAGTTGCTCAGGACAGGTAGACACCAACGTGCGTGATATTATCCTCACCGAATCTGATACGGGCGGCAGTTATACCGAACAAAACGTGTTATACCTGTTGCCGATTGGGGACCAAGTTGGCGAAGATCAACCATTCATTATTCCCTGCACAGGTGAACTGCCGGTGGAATTGGGCCTGTTCGAAGGCACCGTTGATGGTACTGATGTGCTCCTGCGCTGGGGCACCCTCTCCGAAACCAACAACGCCGGCTTCGAAGTCCAGCACCGCAGCCTCGACACCGCCAACAAAGCCGCCTGGCAAACCCTCCACTTCGTCGACGGCTTCGGCACCACCATCCAACCCCAGGACTACACCTTCCGCGCCTCCGGCCTCGCTCCCGGTACGCACGTCTTCCGTCTCAAACAACTCGACTATGATGGCGCGTTCGACTTCAGTCCCGAGGTGGAAGTTATCATCGACCTTGCCGAGACCTACATGATCGAGGCCGCCTACCCCAACCCATTCAACCCCGAGTCGACGATGCGTTTTGCCGTGCAGCAGGCGCAGCACGTCGAGGTGGCGCTCTTCAACACGCTGGGCCAGCAGGTGCAGACGCTCTTCACCGGCATGGCCGAGGCGGGTCAGATGCAGCAGGTGACGATCGACGGCAGCGACCTGCCGAGCGGGATGTACCTCGTGCGCGTGGTGGGTGAGCGTTTCGCCGAGACGCAGACCGTCACGCTGCTGAAGTAGCGCCTTCGAAGAAGATCCTCGAAGATCCTCCCCCTCTCTGCGGTCTCCTTCAGGAGGCTGGCAGAACAGGGACTTGAACGCCGACCGGGCACCGTGCCTCGGTCGGCGTTCTGCTGTTTGGGCGTGCAGCGACAGGGGCGTTATACAGATTACGATCACGGATTACGATCACGGATTACGATCGTTGATGTCTGGATACGTTCCTGCGAGAAGGGGTCCTTTCTGCCCTGGCAGGAGAGACACGAGCCGAAGGCGACGGAGGAGCGTAGCGCGCTAAACAGCGTGAGGGGAAGTCGTTGGAAAAGCCTCCTACCTTTCACCCTCACCCTGGCCCTCTCCCATCGAGGGAGAGGGAACGCGGGAAGGAGCACCTGCGCTATCGCGACAGCCACAAACGGAATGGGTATGACATGCATGGGTATGACACGCTCCGTCCTCG
Organism: Rhodothermia bacterium; assembly: GCA_030428385.1. Classification (GTDB taxonomy): domain Bacteria; phylum Bacteroidota; class Rhodothermia; order Rhodothermales; family JAAAOL01; genus JAUIDY01. The sequence continues at coordinate 32,938 of JAUIDY010000036.1, forward strand.
CCTGTGGCACGGCCTCCTGCCTCAAGGGAGGGGTTGGGCGTAGGTCGTGATCGGCTGCGGTGCCTATCCGCGAGACCCCGGGGTCGGAGTCTTCGATGCACGCGCATTCCTCCTCGTTTCATTTCGTCTTTTCCCGCGCAAGCGCTCAGAAGGGTCGTATTCATCATTCAACGCCCCATCATTCCGCTTGTCCATTCCTGCGTGAACCTTCGGTTTCGGTGCGGTCAGGCTGGGCCCTCGTGTCGCCTTGTGTCGCCTTCCGACGGTCGTCGAGATGACCAGAAAGAACGTTTTGTCGTGTACGGCGCGTTTCTCCTAAGCACGGCCATCCATAGGATGGACCCGTGTTATCCCTGACGCGGGCACCGGCGTTGTTCCTTCCGGGGGATGTACCACAAAAAAGCGACCACCGGGACAGTACCCGGTGGCCGCTGGTTTATGCTATCCTGAAGCTCCCCTCTTTGAACAGCGCAACGCGCAAAAAAGGAATGGGGGTTACCATTCGCTGTGGGTGCGCCGTTCCAGGGTTACTTGCGTCTCCCCGCCCGAAAGGAAGGGGTTGGCGCCATAATAATTGATGGTAAAGTTGCCGCGCATTTCGGTGCTGGCCCCGGTGAGCAGGTTGCCGTCGCCATCTTCACACAGGGCGGTGATGTTGCCATTAATCACGGGCGTCCCGTTGCCGAGGTCGAAGTCGCCCACGGTAAAGAACTGTCCCCAGATCTCGGCATTTCCGTTTAGATGCACATCGCCATCGATGTAAAACGCCAGCGTGCTGAGGAATTCATCCTCCGGGTCGCCGTCGCTGGCATAATACCCACCGGTAATATGCACGTCTCCGGTGACCAGGAAAATGGTATAGGCGGGGAAGGTCCCCCCACTAACGTGCATGTCACCGTTGATGATGACAACAAGCGGGTTCTGGCGCGACGGGTTGAGGGCGTCAAAATCAATAGCGCCCAGGCTTGCCACCACGGTCACGCCATCGTAGTCATCTTCTTCACATCCCACACAAATATCGGCGTTGTCATAGTAGTCGGCACGCACCTGCATGACAGCATCGAACACCTCATCCGCCAACGGATCTACTTCCACCAGCACACCTGCCCCGAGGGCGTCGTAGGGATTCAGGTTGGTTTCTAAATAGCGGCGGTCGTTGTGAGGTAGTGAAACCATGTCATCGCTCATGTAGCCATAGCCGTGCACCGTCCAGCCATCGCCGGCAGCACTGAGCGCACCATTGGTTCGTACGCTCGCGTTGGATCCATCGGGGCTGTCGATCCGCAGGCTGCCGCCCAGGTTGATGTCGCACTGGCTCGTTACGGCTTCTTGCAACGCTTCGGGAACTTCGCCTCCTCCGGGAGCCCCATCAAAAACAATTTCGTATTCACTCTGCACGTTGAAATCCACGTCTTTGCCCCGCCCCGTGGTGGCCGTCCCCGTACTGATCACCCGGACCTCCGTGGCCGACGGCGGATCCACGTCTGCAATGCTGGCTGTGTATTCGATGTTGTCATAGTTACCGCGGATGGTTGTCAGCGTGAAGGTGCCTCCTGTGCTGATCACCTCATCGAACAAGACCTGCTCCATCCGATTCTGGCCCGCCAGGGCAGCATTGCGGGCCAGGATTTTGAAGTTATCCTCGGTCATCCGCGTCTCAGGTTCAACGAGGTTACTCCCTATCCCAAACGAAGTGATGATACCGGCAATAACGACCGCGGCAATAAGCAGAGATGTCCTTTTCCCAAACATAGCTACATCTCCATCATGGAGTCATTTTCATAAAGCTGGTCAGAAGAGCTACCGTTCCAAGATCAATACGTAGGTGGTTCAGTGGGAAAACAACACACCACGTTCTCCTCGGCGGTACTCCCATGCCATCAGAGGAAGAGCATCACGGCGTGGGCGCAAATCACAAGAGGCCATGGCCAATCTTTATGCCAAACCAACCTCTTTATTACAAACATCTTAATTAAAAGCAGATGCTTCGTTAAGCAAAAAACAAACCTACATGACCTAGGAATTTTTTACCCTCCCATCCCCTGCTGCGTGCCTTCTCAGAAAGGCACGGCGGGCACGTGACTTTGTCAAAAAAAAACGCATGTTTTCCCCCGATACCGCGTCCTGCTTGCGGGGTCTGCCACCAGTTAACACATCACCTGAACTTTACAAAATTACCGAAAGAACCTGGCCCACGTTCCGCATACGGCTCCTGATTCCCTTCCTTCTTAGAAATCGGCAATTCTCACCTTTTGTATCAGATTTTGAGGTTCAATATTACCTGAGGACGGCAAAGAAGACTTCTTGCGCACTAGCACCCACGTTGTCTCCTCGTGCTTCTTCTCTCCATTAAGTTCACCGCCACCTTCTGTAAAACGGATGAAGCCGGTCGGAGCATGTGCCTCCGACCGGCTTCGTTGGTATGCACCCTGGGGTATATTATTTCACCAGCGTCACCGTCTGGCGAACCTGCACACCTGCGCCGGTGGCCTGAATCAGGTAAACGCCACTGGGCAACCGGGCGGCGTCGAAGCGGAAACGATGGCTACCCGCAGACAGCGGCCCCTGATGCAACAGCGCCACCCGTTGTCCGAGCAGGTTGTACACCGCCACGTCCAGGGCCTGCGCCTGCGTCACCTCCACGGCAAACGTGGTGGTCGGGTTAAAGGGATTTGGGGCCGCCGGGGCCAGGTGGAGGCTTCCCGCCGCACGCATGGCGCTCTCCCCTGCTTCATCTGCCCACAGCACCGGCTCCGCTTCAACGAGCGCAGCTTGCATCCCCATCGTTGTATTCGGCCCGCCGATGGTGGCCAGCAACAGGTTGGTCCCCAACGCCTCTTCCGCCGGAGGGGCCTCCTCCACAAACCCAAAGGTGGCGGCATTATTCTGGTCGGCTTCGGAACGTGTGGTACGGGTAGACAGGCATGCCGCATCCGTCGGCCCATATTGGTAGTCGGACACCTCAGCACCCGCCGCGTCACGCAAAACGAGAAGCCCTTGGGTGTCATCCAACACCCGCTTGCCACTCATGTACATATCCACGTTTTCATCCTGAACCCGGCTGCCTGCCACCACAAAAAAGCCCACGCCGGCGTTGTCGTCTTCAAAACCAACCGAAGGGAGCGCAATGGTTTTTTCTAGTGCAACACTCCCCTGCGCACACGAATAAATATCCAGGTTCAGGTCCTCGAAGGTGGCCCCGGCTGTTCCGGCAAGTTCAACAAACTCTTTGCGCTTGGCTGCCACCGCGTTCACCTCGTTGATCCAGATCTTTTCCTCTGCGGGCGGTGGTGGCGGTTCAATCGCCAAACCGTCCAGGCTTTCGGGATCGGTGTCCAGCGGGTCGAGGTAGTCGGCGATGGTGACCCCGCCGCCATCGGCATCCCAGAGGTAGGCCAGATGGCGGTTGGAAATGAATGCCTGGTTGTCATCGCCTCCGGGGCCGTCACATTGACTACTGAGCGAATACGCCGAACGGACAAACGCCGTGACCCGTCCGGTATCCCCATCAAACTGCGGCGACCCAGAGGACCCTCCTTCGATGCATCCAACATCGAACCGCGTACGCCAGTTGGCAATACCGCCTTCCGTAGACGGGGCATTTGAAAACGCAATTTTCTGGATATCACTGGCCGGGTGCCCAATGGCGACGCTGGTGGTGGGCGGCTCGGCGCTGCGCGTCCACCCGGCCCAATACACGTCGGCGTCATTGGAAATAGGCTCCATCAATTCCAGCAAGGCAAAATCGCTGTAATCGGAGGCCGCGCGTACGTGAACCCCGGTGCTGGTGTACGGAACGGGCATTTCGGCGGGGTCTTCGCACGAGGAACTGGCATAGTGAAAGCGAACCACCCAGTTTTCATAGGTCTCTCCCACCACCGGATCGCCGCAGTGGTGTGCCGTGAGGATGTACGCCTTCCCGTCCTGCGCGGTGTTGTTGAGCAATACGCCCGAGCACGCGGCTCCGTTGGAGCGCACCACCATCACGGAGGCCCGCGCGGCGTCGGCCCACGGCGCAGCTTCCTCGCAGGCGGTGTTCACGCTGCACGGCAACGAGGTGGGGGTGTAGCTGGAGGTCGCATCGGTGGTTTTCCACGCATCGCTCCACGGATCGTGGGCGGCGGCCTGGGCGGTACCTCGAATCACTGTTTCGAGGTGGAGCCGCGCAGGCTGTCTCACTAAATCGGGCTGGAAATATTCCAGGATAAGCGTCTCGCCCGGCACATAGTCGATAGCAAAGCCGCCGTTGGGCTTGTTGTTTTCGTGCGTGAAGGCCCCGCGTACAAACCGGCGGGCTTCGTTGTATACAAAGAGTTGGGCACCGGGCGGCATCCAGAAATCATCGAAGACCAGATGCTGGGCCGTGGCCCCCGGGGCATCGAGGCGCAGCCGCGCTACGGCCCCGCCTTCCGGAAGCGGTGTCCAGGCGGCCTGCTGCAGCAGATCCATCGCCATCGGCACCGCCTCGCCAAGACGGTGCGGAAGGGGGATGCTGCCATCCGCGAACGGGCGGCGTTCTTCGTCCGCCATTTTCTGGGCGGCGGCCGGAACCGCGACGGTGGCATCCACCTCCGCGAGCCCTGCGCGTACAGACGGCGGCATGGCGCGCTGGCTGACCTGGGCTACGGCAGCCCCGTGCACCAGGAAACACAACAACAGCCCGACGCCTATCCAAAACAGGCGGGCTGGCTTTTCAGGTAGGGCGGGAGCGCATGTGGCTAAAAGACGGGAGGAGGGAGGAGGAGCGTCAAGACAGTACATGGGTATGGCAAAAAGTGAGAGGATTACTTCGCGCCTTCCATCCGGGCTGGGCTGCCCTTTTGCAGGCGCCGTTGCCAGAATAATGGCATGCGTAGGGTGCCCCTTGTCATCCATCGGAAGATTCCTTGTCAGGACGACGGGCCGTTCCCGCGTAAGACGACCTGCAAATCGCAGTAAGCGTTGTCTTACACCACCTGTTCGGCTTCGCCAAACGGGCTCGATGGACACAGCGGCCTTGGCACCGGCAACAGAGGCCAAACACGCCTCCGTTGTCATCTGGGACCAATGTGCCCCAAACCGGTGATGCCACGTTGGCCAATCCATGTTCTTTTCGTGCCAACGCCTGATCTAAATCAGACGCGACTTATCCGAATTGGACATCGGCGGCCAAAACACGCGTGGGGTGCCTGGGAAGGAAGGCAAGGGCAACTGGGGCGTCGCCGCAGGGCCGTTAGCACGGTAGGGAGATGGGAGAAACTGCCCGAAGGCAGTGAGTTGGCGTGCCAACGTTTGTCCTAAAAACAAGCGCCGTACCAACCCTTGAATGGGTGCCATTTCCGGCTTTTTGTGTTGCAAAATGAAAGATATGCCGCCCGCAGCAGGTCCACCTTACAAAGGTACCCGCGACGGCGTGAACCTGTAATTACTTTATCAGCTGCGAACCTAAGCACCCTCATAACCAATGCGCTTTTGTACCAAATGCCCAACCTGATCGTACCATTTTTCCGATGCAGGCCGCAGGATGTGTGTGTCAGGAACGCGTGGGTCTTCTCCTTTCAGCACTTCTTCAACAATTCCCAACCCAAACACAACAAAACCAAGACGTTGTCTGCAAGCTTGGTGTGGCGTTATGCAACAGCCGTGCGCGAAAACGCCTCACTCTGTGGACGGCGCGTCGTCGTCTGCGTACCGCCGCACGCGCTTTTCGGGGCTTTCTTCAGCGTCGCGCCAGCGCAGGAGATCGAGGCGCTCGGCGATGCGTTTTCGTAGCCCATGTCGCGGGGCTGGTAGAAATAGAGCCCCTGCATGGCTTCGGGCAGGTACTGCTCTCGTGCAGGGTCCGTCGCAACCGACGCATATTCTTGGCATAACGGAGGCGCGTCAGAGGCAGCAGGTGACGATAAACGGGGTGACGATTACCGGCAGCGACCTGCGGAGCGTGTGGGTGAAGACAACTGCTTCGGCAAGACTCAGGCCATGACGTACTCAAGCTAGTCCTTCCTCATCGGGCCCGGTCAAGCCCGTCGAAGGCAGCACCTATGATCGGCTTATTTATTAGGCGTTTTGAAGACGTGGCCCGAAAACAGATAGGTAAAATCGCAACGTCGGGCAGGGAGAAAATACCTCTTTTTCTATAAATCCTCTTTTTTTGGCTTTTTTCAAAGGTGGAGGTGGGTAGATTTTTTATTCACGAAGCCGTTAATTATTTGTCCCTAAACCCATGCACGTCCCTGACGGGTTGCTTCCCTGGCTAGGACATGCCGTATGGCCGTCGGTGCAAAAAGGACCGACAGCCATCACCCTTGATCCTCCTCACTCCTCGCGCGGAATTCTGTCCGCCCTCTGAACCCATGAGACATTTATTGCTCCTGGCTGTGGCCCTATGCACTTTTTCGACGGTGCAGGCCCAAGTCACTCCCCCTGTAGATTGTCCCCTCAACACTGTTCCCTTCCTGATCGAGTTTGAGCAGGGGATTCCTTCTGAAGTCCTTTCAGAAGGCGAAGTGGCCGGTACGGCCACAGGCCGAAATGACGTGTATACGAACATGGTCATCTACGCCAACAACCCCCATGAAGGCATTGATGTCGCGGTTGTCTTCGACGCCAACTGCGAAGACAACCCAGGCCCGATTACCGACGGCACCGATGACGACGGCTCCATTGCAACGGCCCACTGCACCGGCGGCGACACCGACCTCGGCACACCCAATGTTGCAAACGGCGGACCCGGCGTCGGCGCTGGCGGTGCTGCGACCAACACATTTCAGCTCGGCAACATCCTGATCGTCCAGAATATCTCTCAAAACAGCGCGACCATTACCAATGGCGATGGCGATACCATCTATACCACGCCGAACGATGAAAATGCCTGCAACGCGTCCAACCCGTGCCTGATTGCCTTCGACTTTATCGTCAGCGGCGTGGATCAGGATTTCCGCATTGATCAAGTGGGCACCATCGACGCCGATGGTGGCACCATCGAGGTGTTGCTCTTCGACGACAGCGAGGGCGACAACTCGTTCAGTTCGCAGACGCCCCTCGCCACGCGGACGGAGGCGAACCTCGGCGATAACTCGGTGGACGTGCTCAACTTCACAAGTGGGGGCGGCACCAACACGGGCGTTTCCCGCATGGAGGTCCGCAACAGCGGCAGTGGCGGCCTGGGTTCGTTCTCGGGCTGTGCCCCCGGCGATCCGCTGCCGGTCGAACTGAGTCTGTTCGAATCCACGGTAGACGGAAAGGACGTGCTCTTGCGGTGGGCCACCGTCAGCGAAACCAACAATGCGGGCTTCGAAGTCCAGCACCGCGACCTCACCGCTGCCCAGAAAGCCGACTGGCACGTGCTTGACTTCATCGATGGCATGGGCACCACCATCGAACCTCAGGCCTACCACTTCCGGGCCTCGGACCTCGCTCCCGGCACGCACCTGTTCCGCCTGCGTCAGGTCGACTTCGATGGAGCCTTCGAGTACAGCCCCACCGTCGAGGTAATCGTCGACCTCGCCGAAAGCTACCTGATCGAAGCGGCCTACCCGAACCCGTTTAACCCGGAATCGACGCTGCGCTTTGGCGTGCAGCAGGCGCAACACGTGGACGTAGGACTCTACAACACCCTCGGGCAACGGGTACAGACGCTCTTCACCGGCATGGCCGAGTCGGGACGGATCCAGCACGTGACGATTAATGGATCGGACCTGCCGAGTGGGATGTACCTCGTGCGCGTCGTCGGTGAGCGGTTCGCCGAGACGCAGACTGTCACGCTGCTGAAATAACCGCCTGCGGTCGGCAAGAAAACTGTGCTTCATCTGTGCACGAAAAAAAGCCAGACGGAGGAAAAACCCCCCGTCTGGCTACTTTGCCAGCGGTGTTTCTTCACCTTTGTCACTGTAGACAAGCCGTCAGACCCTCCCCGACGGCTTGGTTCGGAGAGACACCGCTTGGCAAAGGGTTCGAAGCGAAGCTACCCCTGCGAGGGATTGATTACTTCGCCAGCGTAACCGTTTGTACTTTTGTAAAACGTTTCCCACGTACACGGACCAGGTACACGCCGCTGGGCAAGCCAGACCCGTCGATGGTCACCGTCTGCATCTGGCCGGCCTCCGCCATGCCTTGATACAAGGTCCGCACCTGCTGCCCCAAGGTATTATACAGCGTCACTTCTACCTGCTGCGCCTGCTGCACCGCAAAGCGCAGGGTAGACGCCGGATTGAAGGGATTGGGGTAAGCAGCCTCAATCACATACGTCTCGGCCAAGTCGATGATGACTTCTACCTCGGGACTATATTCGAACGCACCATCATAGTCCACCTGGCGCAGGCGGAACGTATGAGATCCAGAGGCGAGGTCGGTAGCGCGGAACCCGTACTGTTGGGGCTGGATCGTCGTGCCTATGCCATCGATGAAGCCCAGCGTCTGCCAGGTGCCCCTGCGGGCCTCCAGGTCCGTGCGGTGTTGCACCTCAAAACCGGCGTTGTTGGTTTCCGAGGCAGTGGCCCAGCGTAGCAGCACGTCGGCACCATCTACGGTGGCGTCAAAGGCCGTGAGTTCCACGGGCAAGCTGCTAATTCCAGCCTCGGCCCCGCCCAGGCTTTCGGGATCCAGGCCCAATGGGTCGAGAAAGTCGGCGACGGACACGCCATCGACATCGACATCCCAAATCAAGCTGAAGGTGCCGTGCCAGATATCGGCCTGGTTGTCATCACCTCCGGGGCCGTCACACACCTCGGACATGCCCGCCGCAACACGGACGTATCCAATCATGAGGCCATTGTCTCCATTAAAGAGTGGAGACCCCGACGAGCCCCCTTCGATGCATCCACGGTCGAATCTTGCCCGCCAGTAGGTATTGGAATACGCCTGGGGTGAGGCATCTTCAAACGTAATCTTTTTCAGGTCTTGTGCCGGATGCCCGATGGTAGCGGCAGAAGCAGGAACCGCCATGCTCCGGGACCACCCGGACAAATGCACGTTGGCTTCGGCAGGGATCGCTTCCATGAGTTCGAGCAAGGCGAAGTCGCCAAACGTTGTAGCCACCCGCACATGCACACCCGTTGCTACGTGGAAACTGGGTAGGTCGGTCGGGTTTTCACAGGAAGGACTTTCGTAGTCGAACCGAACGATCCAGTCCTCGTAGGTGGCGCCCGTCGCTGGGGCCCCACAATGGTGGGCGGTGAGGATGAAGGCTTTTCCGTCCTCGGCGGTGTTATTCAGCAAGACGCCCGAGCAGGTCCCGCCGTCGGGCTGCACTACCATCACCGTGGCACGCGCTTGGTCGGCCCACGCCGAAGCTTCCACGCAGTCGGTGTTGATGCTGCACGGCAAAGCCGTGGGCGTATACGAGGTGGTCGCTTCCGCGCCGGTTGTTTTCCAGGCGTCGCGCCCGGCCTTTGCCGAAGCGGGCAACGGGCTGCGCACCACGCGTGCCAGGTGCAAACGTCCCGCAGCCCCTACCATACGCGGCACGTAATATTCCAAGATGAGCGTTTCGCCAGGCACAAAGTCGATGGCAAAGCCGCCGTTCGGCTTATTGTTTTGGTAGGTAAAGGCCCCCCGCACAAAGGACTGGTCTTCGTTATACACAAACACCTGGGCCCCGGGCGGCAGCCAGAAGTCGTCGAAGACCAAGTACATGGACGCAGCACCGGGTGCCACTAGGCGCAGCCGGGCGACGGCAGCACCGTCGTCCAGCGTCGTCCATTCGGCCCGTTCCAGCACATCCAGCGAGACCGAAACGGGCGTGTTGCGGGTAGACGGTAGCAACGTGCCCTGCACATCGGGGGCCGCCAGAGATTTTGTTGGGAAGGCAGGGACTGCCTGTGGAATATCTACGGTGGCCTGAACGTCGGGTAGCGACCTCTGCGCCGTAGGGGGCAGGGTCTGCTGCCGTAACTGGGCCTGGGTTGGCACGGCCACGAAGCAGAAAAGGAGGAGCAGGGTTATGCTCAGGTATACGGCGGACCAATCGTCGCCAGGGGACAACCCGGCGGCGAAAAAGCGTCGAGCCGAAACGCGGGGAGGGCGTGCGTTCTTCACGAGCTTACGGAAAGAAAGTGGATGAGGATGGCGAGTAGGGGCAGGCAACGTCATTGTTGCTGCCTTCCCACACTTCGCGCCCAGCATACGGGGGCCCATGTGAGGCCCCGGCCACTCGGTTCTGCTGTTATTTCAAAACGTTAGGTCACTAAAGCCGGATAGACACAGGAGGAAGCAGACTTCTCCGGTACGGCAGTCTATACACATCTCTGACTCACTGAAAAAGGCAGGCTGGTGGTGGAGCAAGGGCGAAAGCGGGACCTGACAACGGCCACGGAAACCGGAGCCTGCACGGAGGGAGGTGGGGAACCTGGGGAAGGATGAGAAGCGTGCTGTCTGGCCGCCGGAAGGGCAACGCCCATGCCAAACAGATCCACCGGGGCCAAGACGCCAAAAATGGAAATGAAACGCGATTCGTCAGATGAATCGATTTTTGACGTTACGATATGTAACACCCAGGACGTTCCTTAATGTTACAAAAAGTAACGCGATAGAGCGCCGCACGGGGACAAATAGCTTCCCCGTCACCTTTGTTTTTTATAAGGATGCGGGTGTGTATCGGTTTACTGTTTCTCCTCATCCGCGTACCGCCGCACGCGCTTTTCGAGGCTTTCTTCGGCGTCGCGCTGGCGCAGGAGATCGAGGCGCTCGGCGATGCGTTTTTCGTAGCCCATGTCGCGGGGCTGGTAGAAATAGAGCCCCTGCATGGCTTCGGGCAGGTACTGCTCGGGGACGTAGCCCTCGCGGTAGGCGTGCGGGTATTTGTAGCCCACGCCGTGGCCCAGCCCCGCTTTGTCGCGGCTGGCGTCTTTGAGGTGGTTCGGCACGTCGCCGGTTTGTTCGTCGCGTACGTACTTCAGCGCATCGAAGTAGGCCAGCGTGCTGTTGCTTTTGGGTGCCGTGGCGAGGTACAGGCAACACTCGGCCAGCAAAAACTGACCTTCTGGCATCCCCACATACTCAAAACCCGTGGCTGTGGCCTGCGCTACGCGGAGCGCGTTCGGGTCGGCCATGCCCACATCCTCGGCAGCAAAGATGAGCATCCGCCGCAGGATAAATCGCGGATCCTCCCCCGCATACACCATCCGCGCCATCCAGTAGAGCGCCGCATCGGGGTCAGAGCCGCGCAGGCTTTTGATGAAGGCGCTGATGGTATCAAAGTGCGCATCGCCTTCTTTGTCGTACAACACCGCCCGCTGCTGGATGGAGTCCTCCGCCACGGCGAGGTCGATACGGATCATCCCCTCGGCGTCCGGCTCCGTGGTGACAACCGCCAGTTCGAGCGCGTTGAGCAAGGAACGGGCATCGCCGTTGCACACATCGACGAGGTGATCAAGGGCGTCGGGTGCCAGGTTCACGGTCTTCTTGCCATAGCCGCGTTCGGGGTGGCCGAGCGCCTGCCGCGCAATCTGACGCAGGTCGTCCAGCGTCAGCGTTCGCAGTTCAAAGATGCGCGACCGCGAGACGAGCGCCTTGTTGACCTCGAAGTACGGGTTCTCGGTCGTTGCCCCGATAAACACCACCGTCCCGTTCTCCACATGCGGCAGCAGGGCGTCTTGCTGGGCCTTGTTGAACCGATGCACCTCGTCCACAAACAGGATCGTGCGCTGCTGGTGCAGTTCGAGCCGTCGCTGCGCGTCGTTGATGGCGGAGCGGATGTCCTTCACGCCCGAAAGCACCGCGTTCAGCGAGGCGAAGTGGCTGCGCGTCGTGTTGGCGATGATGCGGGCCAGGGTGGTTTTGCCCGTCCCCGGCGGCCCGAAAAAGATCAGCGATGTAACCCGGTCGGCCTCGATGGCGCGGCGCAGCAGCTTGCCTTTTCCCAGAATGTGCGGCTGCCCCACAAACTCATCCAGCGTCTGCGGTCGCATCCGGTCGGCGAGCGGGGCGTTGTGCGCCCGGTACTGCGCGGCGGCTTCTTGGAAGAGCGTGGACATTCGGGTGTGGGAGTTTCGGGGTATGGGAGAAAGGGTCAGGGGAGAGCGAGGTTGGTCAGCAGGTCACAGGTCTTTTAGGCTATCAGCTATCAGCTATCAGCTATTGGCTATCAGCTATTGGCTATCAGCACTATATCCTCGTTTCTTCGTTTCAAGTTACACCCAAACACAACAACTCAGGACAACAAACTCGGAGCGGTGGCGGCGTAGCGTTCGGCCATGCGTTCGGCTTCGTGGGCGAGACGACGTTGCAAGGAGGCGGGTTCGAGGACGTGGGCGTGGGCACCCCAGCTCAGCAGCCACGGCAGCACCTCGGTCTCGCGGTGGACGTGGAGGGTGACAAGCAAACCATCGGGGCGCGTTTCCATATCGACGATGAAGAACGAGGGCGCTTCGCGTACCCACCGTGCCACCGTCGGGCTGAAATGGACCCGTACGGTCACGTCGCCCGTGTCCAGCGGAGGCGTGGTGGACGAAGCGGCGTAGCCTGCCGGACGCTCGTAGGTCTGGTCGGTCAAAGACAGGGTGTGCAGTTTGGTCAGCCGAAAATGCCGCACCCGTGCCTCTTCATGGTGCCAGCCCACCACATGCCAGCCGCTGCCCACATGCAGCAGTCCATAGGGGTCGAAGGTATGGGTTTCGGCGGCAGGCACGCCATCGCCGCTCGACCGGGGCGTGACGAAAAACTGCACCGACCGCTGCTGCTTCATCGCCCTTCGAAGCGTCTCCAGCGCCGCTTGTTCTTCGGGGCGATCGAAAGCATTGACGGGCACAAAACGCATCCGTGTCTGCAAGGCCGCCACTTCACTGCGGAGCCGGTCGGGCAGGACGGCTTCCAGCTTGGTGCGGGCTGCCTGGGCCGCCACCTGATAGTTCATCCCCAACCGCTCCGACACCGCATCCGCGCCGAGCAACAGCAGCATGGCTTCGTCGGTGGTAAACGTCACTGGAGGCAGGAAGAACCCTTCGTTGAGGCGGTATCCTTTGCCCGGAACGGCCACCACGGGCACGCCGGCCTTCATCAGCATCTCCATGTCGCGGTAGATGGTGCGGGAGCTCACCGCAAACATAGCGGCGAGGTCGTTCGCCGTCTGCCATTGGTGGGTTTGCAACGCCAGCACAATAGCCAGCAATCGGTCAGAGCGGGACATGGAATCAGGTAAAAAGAGCAGGTGAGTCGGGGATCATTAATATGCCCGTTGCTGCCCAAAAAAGCACGCCGGATTTCAGGTATTTGAAACGTAAAACGTGAGGAGCTAGATGAGAATCACCATCCTCAACCGTCGATTCGGCCTGCCCTCGGTCTCTTCCTCCCAGGCAAACCAGAAGGATAGGTTTTGGTAAATATGCAGGGGCTCCCCCACTTGTCATCGCGAGGAGCCTATGGCGACGTGGCGATCTTACCCTGTTTGACGTGCTCTTTCCTTTCGGGGTGCGATCACCACGGCTTCTTTGAAGCCTCGTGATGACCATAAAAAGCCACGGTGCGGAAAGTCCAGTCCCATCCTGCTACTGACCGCCCCACCGATACAGCCGCACCTGGGACTCCGGCTCCACGAGCGCCACGGCGAGGTGATAGCTGCCATCGGGTTGGCGTTGCACGTCCAGGTCCACGGGATAGAATCGCTTTCCATATGCCGGAGCCTGTTCCACCAACGGCTGCTGCAACCGCCCGTCGCGCCCAAACACATCCACGCGCAGCCAGCCGGGCCGCATGTTGAGCACAAAATAGCGTCCGTCGGCCACGGCGGCCGACGCCGACAGGAGCGGCGCTTCGTGCGTTTCGCCCTGGACAAACGCCCGGCTTCGCGCCAGCATCGGCGAGTCGAAGCCAATAAGCATCAGGCTGTCGCGCTGCATGTTGGGCGTCACCACATCAAAGAGGGGCCGATAGCCGGAAAGGCTCAGCAGGGTGTCGCCCGCCGTCCGCAGCAACCCCGCAAAGCGCCACGACGACGCGGGAAGCGGTATTTCTGCAACCACGGCTCCGCTGTTGTCCAGCGCGAGAATGCGTCCTTCCACGCCTTCGCCCGTGTGTTTGACGAAAAGCAGACTATCGGTCGCTGCGCCATATTGCAGCGCTGTCTGGGGCAACTCGCCGGGCGTATCGACCTGATGCACCACTGCACCATCCAGCACAAAGTCGAAGCGATGCAGGTCGGGCTGAAAAACCACAATGGTATCGCCCCGCTGGCCTGTGAGGTAAGGAAACGTCCAGCCCTCGGGTTGGATTTCACGGATGGCCTCGCCCGCACGGCTCACGAGGAGCAGGCTGCTGCGCTCGGCGTCGGTCACCAGCACGTTGCCGTCGGGCGCAAAACGCACCGTGCGCGGATAGGCCAGCGGCTGCGCGTCGGTGCTCTCCAGCGTCCACACCTGCTCCAGCGTATCCGGTGTCATCTGTTCCGCAAGGCTGCGTGAGAGCGAATCGGCGGGAAACAGCGCCCGCGACTCCGTCCGCTGGCACCCCGACGGCAAACACCCCGCCAGCAACACACCACAAACCAACGCCAACCCCACACTCCGCCACGCTCCCCTTCTTACCCTCTCCCTCTCTCCCTCTCTCCCTTTCTCCCACTCACCCTTTCTCCCACACTCCCAAACTCCCATACGCCCAAACGTCTTCATCCTCACTGCCCCGGTTGCCGCCCGATGACCAGCGCCAGCGTGCGCGGTTCGCCATCGCGGATGACCTGTAGTTCCACCTGATCGCCGGGGCGATAGTCGTAGAGCCTAGCCAGATAGTCGTTGGTGGTGCTCACGGGTTCATTTTGAAACGAGACGATCACGTCGTACGGCAAAAAGCCAGCAGCTTCGGCGGGCGAGTCGGGGTCGATGTTGCGTACAAAGATGCCACGGGCGTCATCCAATTCCAAGGCACGGGCAATACGTTCATCCACGTTTTGTCCATACAGACCGGTGTAGTACGAACGATCTACCGTGCCCGTCTCGCGCAGTTCGTCGATGACACGCAGCACCTTCTCCGCAGGCACCGCAAAGCCAATCCCGATGGAGCCGCCCGACTCGCTGTAGATGGCGGTGTTCACACCGATGACTTCGCCGAGGGCGTTGACGAGCGGTCCGCCCGAGTTGCCTCGGTTGATGGCGGCGTCGGTCTGGATCATGTCGGTGTAGATGCGCCCGTCGCGGTTAACCGACAGGTTGCGGGCAATGGCACTCACCACCCCCACCGTTACGGTCGGATCAGCGGCCTCGAACAGGCCGAACGGGTTGCCCAGCGCAATCACCCACTCGCCCACAATGGGGCCTGCGTCGGTGGCAAAGTTGAGGTGGTGCAGGTCTTCTTCCGGCTCCACCTTCAGCAGCGCGAGGTCGGAA
>JAUIDY010000186.1 GCA_030428385.1 Rhodothermia bacterium
GGCTTTCAAAACGATCCCAACTTCCCCCTCTTCAAATGGAACACCCGCTCGCAAAACAGCCAACGCTACAGCACGATACATGGCCCCGGTATCGAGGTATAAATAGCCAAGTTCTTTGGCTACGGCCTTCGCTGTGGTGCTTTTCCCCGACCCAGCCGGACCATCGATTGCAATGATCAAAACGCGAATCCCCGCTGAATTAGTTTTGACGAGGCGCTAATCTACCGACGAAGAGAACCAGCATTGTTGAAAACGCCGTCAAGCCATCTGCACGGACGTCTTTTTGCACGTAGGAAAAAGAGTGGATGGCTAGCTCCCTACGTCGCGGCTTATGATGGTGATGGGCCTCGGATACCGGATGGGGCCAATCGCCGTGTCAATGGTTGGCGTGGCTTGCAGTTTTACCCGCTTGGCCTCCCCGCCCTGTCCACCAATCGCCAAGGCCAATTCGATGAGGTCGCGGGCATTCTCGCCGAAAAACGTGACCAGATCCAATTCAATGCTGATGGGAATATCCGTGGGCACCCCGGGGGCCAAGACAACGTTTTGATCAAACAGCCCACTGACCGTCTCGCGGTCGTCGAGGAATAGGGTCCAGTCCATTTGCACCAACCTTGCCTGCACCGAATTTTCGGGGGGGTTTTCAGCGTCGAGGTGTAACGTGAAAGCCATCGGCAGTTCCTTATTCGTTACGGCACGGGTAAGTCGCAAAATATCAGTAGCCGAGAGATCCTGGTAGGACCGAATCCGGTTGAGTTCAACACCGGCTAAATGGGCATCGCCCACATGATCGATGGCAAAGGCCACCTCTTTTAAGCTGGCTAGTTCGCGAAGCGTCTGGCAACTTGAAAGGGTCAGCACACACACAAGGAGTGAGGCAAAAACCACGAATCGAGGCATAGGAAAAATCGGAAAATGAGTACCAACAACAGAAGACCGAGGGCATTTTAATATCCTGCCCATAATGTGTAGATTGCAACCCACGCTCGTTAATTCCTGTGCGTTTATGAGAAAACTGGCCCACCTTGAAATACCGCGCCCCTCACCCGAAGAGCTAGAAACCCTGCCTGCGCATCCTATCACTGTCGTACTTGATAATATTCGCTCTATTTATAATGTCGGGTCGATCTTCCGAACATCGGATGCGGCCCGAATCGAAAAACTTTGGCTGACGGGGTACACGGGCACCCCTGCTCACAGAGGAATCCATAAAACAGCATTGGGCGCTCAAGATACAGTTCCATGGGAAAGCACCGGCAATCCGAAAGAAGTGATTGAGCAATTTCGAAAGAAAGGATACACCATTGCTGCGCTTGAAATCACCGACACCCCGATGTTTCCGGCTCAGCTTCAGCCCGCCCATTTTCCCTTGTGCCTGATAATAGGAAATGAGGTCTCTGGTGTGCAGGCTGAACTTGTAGAAATGGCCGACCTCGCGCTTGAGATTCCTCAGTTTGGGGCCAAACAATCGCTTAATGTCTCCGTGGCGTTTGGGATTGGCATTTTCGATATCGTTCGGCGGTACCGTGCCCTTTTTCACGCCGATGAGCTTCCTCCTTTGCCGCAGCCCCTAGATACGCTACCCTCCTCGTAAGAGGATTCCCTACTCTTCTGAGGGCGTTTCTCCTGAGTTTCTGTCATGCGTACGTGTCCGAACTTGGGTGTCGTTGTGCCAAGGAGCAAATCAGGCCGAAGGGGTCTCCCTTTCTGCCGTGCCCACTGGACCCCGGCTGGGGTGAACGACTGGAAATGAATGAAAAAATGTAATCATGGACGCTGAATCCCGTATACCTCTTTTCACAATGTTTCCTCCTATTCCCACGGAGGCGTGGCTCCATCGCATTGAAGCCGACTTAAAAGGTGCCTCGCTGGACACGCTGACCTGGAAGAATGACGATGGACTTTCCGTGTTGCCCTTCTACCGGGCCGAGTCGATGGATACGCTTTCCCATCGTCCTCCCGTGTACGCTCGGGTAGAGCCCGTATCGATCCGCCAAGATTTGGGGCTTGCTGATATATCCAAGGCGAACCAACTGGCGCACGAGGCTGTCGCGGGAGGGGTGAATGCCCTGGGTCTACGCACCCGGGTAAACCAGGTCAATCAATATGGCCTCCCCCTCTTCGACCCCGAGCAAATGAAAGGGATGCTGAAAAACCTCCCACTGGAATCGCTTGCGATTCATATAGATGCAGGGCTGGCCTCTCCAACCATTTTATCCCTCTTCTTGAAAGAGGCGCACCGCTCGGGATACACGGATGATGTGCTCACTGGCTCTCTTTCCTTCGACCCCATGGCAGAAAGCCTACGGGGGGAAAAGGTGGATATTAACGCTGCGTTCGACCGGTTGGCCCTCCTTCTCGAAGATAGGAACGTACCGCCACGGATGAAAATGGTGACGGTGGACATGCGTCCCTATCATGAAGCTGGTGGAACGGCTACCCAGGAACTGATCGGTGCCTTGGGGGCACTCACGGAGACCATGGCGGCTCTGACAACCCGTGAGGTAGACCCAAATAAAATTGCCACCAACGTGCAACTTTTGGTTGCTGTCGGCAGCCATTTTTTTCTGGAGATCGCCAAATTGCGAGCGCTTCGGCTGCTTGTCGGTCAGGTTTTTTCTGCCTTTGGCATCTCCCACCAACCGCATATTCAGGCGATGACCAGTTTACGGCGTCATACGCTTTACGACCGCTACGTAAACGGTTTGCGGGCGACAACACAAGCCACGTCTGCCCTAATAGGCGGATGCGACACTCTTGCTGTGCGACCTATTTCCCTTTTCTCTCCCGACCCAAGCCCGGCTGGTACCCGTCTCGCACGCAACACCATCCACATCCTGCAGAAAGAAGCGCAGGTGCATGCCGTTTCTGACCCCGCAGCGGGTGCGTATTACATCGAGGTTCTCACCGATCAATTGGCGAAACAAACCTGGGAGGCGTTTCAAGAAATAGAAGCGTCGGGTGGGTTCCTTGCGGCCCTCCAACGCGGCGACCTGCAATCTGCCATTGCGGCTACAGCCATTCGCCGTGCCAATGCCTTCGCAAAGCAGGAACGGGTGGTTTTAGGCACCAACCAATTCCCTAACCCGGAGGAAACGTTGGCCTTCTCGCCCACGTCGACGCCTGCCTATGCCGACATGGAACGGTCACAGGCAGCCTCTCTTCCCTCTGTTCTATTGCGGGGTACATACCAGGAATTGCTCATTCCTGATGATGTAGAAGCGATTCAACCGCTTTCGTTCAAGCGAGATGCCGAGCCGTTCGAGACACTTCGGCTTCATACGGAGGCTTTTGTCCGATCAAAGGGATCTCCCCCAACGGTCTTGTTGCTTCCTTTTGGAAATCCCCGTTGGCGAACGGCACGTGCGGCCTTTGCCCGTAATTTTTTTGGGTGCGCTGGTTTCAACATTGACGAAGCCGCCCCACTGGACCTGACCGAACTTGCACTCGATGAGGCATTGGGACATCATCCCGATCTCCTTGTTTTGTGCAGCGCCGACGACTCTTATCCAGAATTGGTTTCAACCGTTGCTCACGCCCTAAAGGCAGCTCCACATCCTCCCCTTTTACTGATAGCAGGAAACCCGGACCAGTTGCCTGCTGACGAGTTTCGCTCGCAAGGAGTGGACGGCTTTATTCACAAGGGCACGCCGCTCCTTGAAACGCTGCAACAGTACCAACACGAGCTTGGCATTGGCGACCTTTAATCTGAACTGACCCATGCGCCCTGATTTTTCCACTATTCCCTATCGTCCTGCTTCCTTGGCAAGCCCGGCTTCCGATCTCCCACCGAGGGTACCAACCCCGGAAGGAATCGATGTCCCCACCCACTTTACGGGAACGGAACTGGAAGGAATAGAGCATCTGCACTATGCAGCTGGTCTACCGCCCTTTTTACGTGGTCCCTACAGCACCATGTACAATGTGCGCCCGTGGACCATCCGTCAGTATGCCGGTTTCTCCACCGCTGAAGACTCCAACGCGTTTTACCGCAAAGCCCTGGCTGCTGGGCAAAAAGGACTCTCCGTGGCATTTGATCTGGCTACGCACCGCGGGTATGACTCCGACCACCCCCGCGTCGCTGGGGATGTTGGCAAAGCGGGGGTCGCGATTGATAGCGTGGAAGACATGAAGATCCTGTTCGAGGGCATTCCGCTCGACCGGATGTCCGTGTCGATGACCATGAACGGGGCTGTCCTCCCGATCCTGGCATTCTATATCGTAGCCGCAGAAGAACAGGGGGTGACACCCGAGCAACTCAGTGGGACGATTCAGAACGATATTCTGAAGGAGTTTATGGTGCGCAACACCTATATCTACCCCCCGGCTCCTTCCATGCGCATCGTCGGCGATATTATTAAGTACACGTCGGCCCATATGCCCCGTTTTAATTCGATTTCAATCAGTGGGTATCATATGCAAGAGGCCGGTGCCACCGCCGACCTCGAATTGGCCTACACCCTTGCCAATGGTCTGGCCTACCTGCGAACGGGTATCGACGCTGGCTTAAATATTGACGCCTTTGCACCCCGCTTGTCTTTCTTCTTTGCGATCGGGATGAACCACTTCATGGAGATCGCCAAGTTGCGGGCGGCGCGGTTGCTGTGGGCAAAGCTTGTCCAAGCGTTTGCGCCACAGAACCCCAAGTCGATGATGTTACGCACACATTGCCAGACATCGGGGTACAGCCTGACTGAGCAAGATCCGTTTAACAACGTCGTCCGTACGTGTATCGAAGCCCTTGCTGCCGCCCTCGGGCATACGCAAAGCCTCCATACCAATGCGCTCGACGAAGCGTTGGCGCTCCCGTCCGACTTTTCGGCCCGCATTGCCCGAAACACCCAGATTTACCTTCAGGAAGAAACAGGCATTACGCATCCGATTGACCCCTGGGGAGGTTCCTACTATGTGGAATACCTGACGGACCAGCTCGCCCAAAAAGCCTGGCAGTTGATTGAAGAAGTGGAAGATGCAGGGGGCATGGTAAAAGCCATTGAAGCGGGGCTTCCGAAACGGCGTATTGAAGAAGCCGCCGCCCGCAAACAAGCCCGCATTGATACGGGCGCTGATCCCATTATCGGCGTAAACACCTACCGCCTTCCTGAAGAACCCCCCATGGATCTTCTGGAAGTAGATAATGCGTTGGTGCGTCAGCTCCAGGTAGAGCGCATCCAGCGGGTGAAAAATGAACGGGACCCAGCGTTGGCTGTTGAAGCATTGCAGAAACTGACACAGGCAGCGACAAGCGGCACTGGGAATTTGCTCGCGCTTTCTGTAGAAGCCGCGCGCCATCGTGCCACCTTGGGAGAAATTTCAGAGGCTATGGAAAAATCCTGGGGCCGTTACGCCGCAACACCACACACCATCCGGGGCGTGTATGCCGCCGAGGCAGCCACCAACGACGCTTTTGCTGATGCCCAAGCGCAGGCTGATGCCTTTGCCGCCCTCGAAGGCCGTCGCCCGCGCATCATGATTGCCAAGCTGGGACAGGACGGGCATGACCGGGGGGCGCACGTGGTGGCGACCTCCTTCGCCGACATTGGGTTTGATGTGGATGTCGGCCCTCTCTTCCAGACGCCACAGGAAGCCGCGCTTCAGGCCGTTGAAAACGACGTCCACTTGTTAGGCATATCCAGCCTTGCCGGAGCCCATAAAACCCTGGTCCCCGAAGTGGTGCAGGCGTTAGCGGAACTGGGACGACCTGATATTCTCGTGATTGCAGGCGGCGTGATCCCGCCTCAAGATTATCAACCGTTGTTTGAGGCGGGCACAGCCGCTATTTTTGGACCCGGCACGGTCATCGCTTCCGCTGCGCACGATTTGTTATCGTTGCTCATCCAAAGCAGGCCTCCCGCTTCTTCCTCCTAATTCATTCCCCCGGGCTGCTTATGCCAGAGCATCCGAAGCAAAAATCGGGTATTCAGGTAACGCCTGGCGTGGCGCATGCCCCCTCCTTAAACCCTAACCTCCACGTACCACTCCCTCGCGAAAAGCTCTCCACCGAGCAGCTACTGAATGGACTGCGGACTGGCAGCCGCGTACAGTTGGCCCGGGCCATCACGCTGGTCGAAAGTACCCGGGCGGCTGACCAGATCCAGGCCAACACCCTCATCGAACGTTGTCTTCCCTGGACGGGCAACGCCCTCCGGCTTGGCATCACCGGTGTACCGGGCGTAGGTAAAAGTGCTTTTATCGAGGCCCTCGGCACGTATCTCGTGGAACGAGGGAAGCGCCTTGCGGTGCTTGCCATTGATCCCAGCAGTGAACGCACAAAAGGAAGCATCCTGGGTGATAAAACCCGCATGAAAGCGCTTGCGAACCACCCCTCTGCGTTCATCCGTCCCTCGCCATCCGCAGGATCCCTCGGCGGGGTGGCCCGCAAAACCCGCGAAGCCATGTATCTGTGTGAAGCCGCTGGATATGATGTGATTGTGGTGGAAACAGTGGGCGTGGGCCAATCCG
The DNA here is from genome assembly GCA_030428385.1 of Rhodothermia bacterium. Lineage (GTDB taxonomy): Bacteria > Bacteroidota > Rhodothermia > Rhodothermales > JAAAOL01 > JAUIDY01. The sequence goes on from JAUIDY010000186.1 coordinate 6,463, forward strand.
AGACGGCCGTCGCCGCGATGGTGGACTTTTTCCTGCTGCTCGCCCTCGCAGGTGCAGGCGATGAGCTACAAGGCATCAAACGAGGCATTATGGAGTTGGCCGATGCCATCGCCATAACCAAAGCCGATGGAGCCAACGAAGCTGCGGCTAAGCTCGCCCGTGGTCACTATCGCAATGCCCTCCACTTATTTCCCCCTCGGCCTGACCAGTGGCGTCCCCCCGTGCATACCTGCTCTGCCTTCACGGGCGCTGGAATCGACGCCATCTGGGCGTCCATCGAATCGTATAAATCCAAGAACGAGGAAAACGGAGCTTTCTTACAACGTCGTCAGGAACAGGCCTTATTCTGGATGAAGGAAGCCATTCAAGATCAATTGGAGTGCCTTTTTTTCGCTCACCCGGGCGTGAAAGCCCTCCAAGCAGAAGTTGTAGCAGCCGTGCGGGCTGGCACCATGACCTCACACGCCGCGGCGCGGTTGCTGATAAACACGTATAAGCCTCCGAAAGCGGACTCTCCGACGTGATCCTTCGTGTTTGCTTTTCGCGATATAGGGAGCGAAGCGGGCGTTGATCCCCGGTTGTTTTTATTTCGTCACACAGAGCCCTTGCGAATGTGCGCAGCCCTTTTGATATTACTTCATGCAAGTTTAATTCTCGCATGAGACCTGGAACGCCCCTCACTTCGTGCTTCGGGACGAACTACTGACCCCTTTCGTTTGGGTAGTTATTCCAGCACGCGACATAAGACTCGACTAGTTTGTACACGGCAGGAGGACGTGTGGTCGCGTCAACTCACCTCTCCTTACCCCTCATTTTGCTCACACACTTTTATGCCGCTCAAACGTCAGAGGAGGGCTGCCATGGTAGGCACAGTACTCAGACGGACCCGCATGCGTAATGCGTCGTCCATCGGATTAATCCTAGCCAGCATGTTTGTATTCATGTTGGTGGGTTTCACGATGGCCCC
>JAUIDY010000187.1 GCA_030428385.1 Rhodothermia bacterium
CAGATGGAGGAACGCCTGATGAAAATGATGGTGGCGCGCCGGCATCGGATGACGGAGCAGCCCCCGCCACTAACAACGGCGGTGCCACGGCTACAGGCGGTCAGCCTTCGGCCCCCACTTCCAGCGTGGTGGGCGAAGTACGGCGTCGACCCGCTTGGTTTGCCTCTTCAAGTTTTGAAACGCTGGGATCCACTGGATGTAGCTGCCACATCGATCAACAGAACTGGCTGGCCGGGGATGTCCACAGCACCACGGCACTTCGCATTCTGGATGAATCCCCGCGTTCTGTCCAGATTGCCAGCAACTACGGATTAAGCCGAAGCCAGATGAAGGCAGGCAATCGGATTTGTATGAGTTGCCACGGTACCGTCATCACCGGCGAAGAAGCCGAAGAAGTCTTTGATGGCGTCAGCTGCGAAAGCTGTCACGGTCCGGGCGGGGATTACCAGCCCACCCACCCCGTTGAAAAATACGCGGGCTCAGCCTCCAAAGGCATGGTACAGCTCGAGCAAGCAGGGGCGCGGGCCAACAATTGCGCCCGGTGTCACCATATCTCCGATGAGCGCCTGATTTCGTCGGGTCACCCCAGTGGCGAAGGGTTTAACCTGGGCGAACGCAACACCGCCATTGTCCACTGGCAAGGGCCGGGCTTAAGCACAGGCGACCTTAATTCCAGCTATCAACAAGCGATTGGTGGACGCCCGGTCCCGAGCGTACCCGTCGCCCAGCTCTCTGCCCCGCCGGAAGCAGCCCCCGTACGCCGACGTCCGGTTGCAGCGGCAGGCAGCCCCGCAGCAGCTCCACCCCCTCCGCCCGTTCCAACAGGCGGGGTCGTTCCTCGGTCGGCCTCAGCAGGTGCAGGAGCCGCTCCAACAACATCGACAACCACCCCCTCTACTGCTTCGCCCACTTCAGGAAGCCCTTCAGCCGCCCCCGCCCGTGTAGGCGAGGATACCTCGACGGAAGAAATACTCCTGACCGTGAAGCAGCGCCTTGAGGCCATTTACCGTTCCCTGGGCCGAGGTGAATAAAAACGCATCCAACCATGAGTGACGCAGCCGCACAAGAACGACAGCGCTTATATGAAGACCGGTGGTCGTCTTATGGGGCGAATGCTGGCATTCTGAATGTATCAAACCAGCTTTCACCCACCGAACTCAAGCGCTACGACCTCTTTAAGGCCTATAATGACAGTTTTCTCTTAAAGCATTCCCCGGATATCGCCATCGTCCGTTGGAAGCGCGATGCCATACTGTTTGAAGAGGGAAGCTACCTCGACCTGGCCTTCTACATCATTGAAGGCACGGTTAATGTGTTCCTGGCAAAGCACCAAGACCAATCGGTGCAGCCTATCTTCGAGGCCCGGGTGTCCTCACTGTCTTCAGGAGACGGTGCCGATGATATGCCGACCATGTCACACACCGCGTTCCAGGCGCAGGTAGAAAAACAAGGAGGGGCGCGGGAAGGAACCGTGACGTTCCTCTCCTCAATGGATTTTGACCTGCCCCATGGCGGAGCCGTTAAACTCTCGACCGGGGACATTTTCGGGGAGATCGGGGCGCTCAATGGGTGGCCCCAGTCGGTTACTGCGCAGGCTGCCACCGATGTCACAGTAGTCCAGATCCGGCTTCCCGCGCTGCGCGACATGAAGAAAAAGTCGAAAGACTTTGGGGCACATGTCGACCGCATCTACCGGGAGCGCACGTTGATGAATCAACTGAAGTCGACGCCGCTGCTACGCGGATCCGACGAACAGTTCATCAATGAACTGGCCAACCGCGTCGAGTTGGTCTCCCTGTCTCCCGGTGATTCATTAACGGTAGAGGATGAACCCGTTGACGCCCTCTATATGGTCCGTTCCGGGTTTCTCAAGCTCTCCCAGACTCTTGGTGGGAAACCGATGGCGGTGTCTTACCTGAGCAAAGGCATGACCCTGGGCGAGGTAGAACTCCAGATTGACGGGATTGAAGGCTGGCAGTTCACGACCAACTCGGTGGGTTTTAGTGAACTCGTCAAAATTCCCGCCTCCGATTTTACGGAAATCGTCCGGCGGTATCCGTCCATCGAACGACGCCTGTGGGAAGCCGCCGTCGCCAAAATTAAGGATGCAGGCTACACCAAGAAGCACGTCGACAAATCCGACCTCATCGAATTTTCCCTTGAAAAAGGGCTGGTCCAGGGCAACAGCATCTTGATGATGGACCTGGACGTGTGTACCCGCTGCGACGATTGTGTGCGCGGATGTGCCAGCACCCACGGAGGTCGCCCTCGGTTTGTAAGGGAGGGAGAAAAGTACAGCAACTTCCTGATCGCCCGCTCTTGTTACCATTGCGAAGACCCGGTGTGCCTCATTGGGTGCCCCACAGGTGCCATCCAACGTGCAAATATTGGCGAGGTCGTTTGGGTAGACGACACATTGTGTATTGGCTGTAGCAATTGCGCCAATAAATGCCCGTACGATGCCATCGTAATGCACGAGACCGGGGAAACCTGGGGCGACAATGTGTTGCCGGAATACCTGCGCGGACGGGAACGCAAGGTGGCGAGCAAATGCGACCTCTGCTTTGAGGCAGAAAGCGGCCCTGCCTGCGTGAACAACTGCCCCCATTCATGTGCCTTCCGGGTGGGCAGCATCGAAGATTTCCAACAGTTGCTTTCGGTGGATCAGTCTCAGCGATGAAAAAAACGGCGATATATCAACGCAAGCGCGTAGGCGGCTCGCAGTGGTTCAACAAGTGGATCCAGTCTCCGCTCTGGTTTCTTGGATTTGGCGTTGCCGTCATCGTTTGCCTGGCTGTCTTTGTGCTGAACATCTTTTTCGGCGAGGTACGCCCCGGATCTATCTGGGGTTTGACCTACGGCATCGTGGCCGCGACGCTATTTGTGGCGGTGTTTCTGTACGCCTTGAAGCGCCGGACCATGCGCCTGCGCCTGTTGGGTCGGGCCTGGTACTACCTCCAATTCCATGTCTACGGCGGGGCGTTGGCGCTGCTGTTGATGTTTATGCACATCGGATTTAAGGTGCCGCACGGCATCTTGACGTGGTGGCTGTGGTTTTTGAGCATCTGGACAGTGGTTTCGGGACTCCTGGGCATCGTACTCCAAAAATGGATTCCCACCTTGCTCAATTCCGGACTCTCCGTGGAGGTGAACTACGACCGAATTCCAGAACTTGTAGAAGACCTCGGCGAACGGGCGGAGCAACTCATCGCTGGGGCAGACTATACTGTCCGCGAATTCTATCAACGCAACCTGGCCACCGCGTTCGCTGCCCCGCATGCCCGGGCCATCTACTTTCTGGATGTGACCGCAGGGATTCAATCCAAAACGCGGCATTTTGAGCACCTCCGCGAAGTACTCTCGCCCGATGTGCAACCGACGGTGGATGAGCTACAAAACATGTATCAGGCGAAATTAGAGATAGACGCCCATTATTCCTTACAACGGGCGCTTCGATGGTGGCTGTACCTGCATGTACCGTTTTCCGTTGTGATGCTCGTCCTGCTTTGCATCCATATTTTCTCCGTCCTTTACTGGTAACCGCACGCTATGGCGAAAGACCAAGGAAATAAAGCCAGGAAAGGGATCTTCAGCGACGCCCGGCTGCCGGTCTCCAAGAAATACGTGTATCCCGGCTCTCGTACGCTAATGTTTATCGTGGGTGGCGGGGGCGCGTTAATTATTGCCGCGCTGTTTGCCTTTAACATCATTGCCCAACAAGGTACCCTCGCTTCTAACGGCCCCCTTTCTTCTAACCATGCCTCGTTTGGCGATAATTGTTCTACCTGCCACGATCCACTTGAGGGTGTCTCCAACGAGAAATGCAGCACCTGTCATGAAAAATATGGCGATGATGTAGGGATCCACACCTTTACTTCTCATTACCTCTATCGCTCGGGCGACTTCACACGTGTCGTGCCTTCCGAAAATGAAGGTCCCTGTTTCCAATGCCATACCGAGCATGTCGGACGGGAAAACCCGATTACGATGGTCAGTGACGACCAATGCCTGGCGTGTCATGAGTACGGCTCTTTTAACGATGATCACCCTGAATTTCAGTTCGCCCGCGACGAAGTTGAGGATGAAGCCAACCTCAAATTCCCGCATGGCCTTCACGTGATTCAGGTCCGAGCAAGGAAGGAACTCAATGATGTGGAACAGACCTGCTTGTACTGCCATAACGCGGAGCCCGATGGCAAAAACTTTGCCCCGCTATCGTTTGAAACCCATTGCTCCACCTGCCACCTGACCACCGCCGTTGCAACCGATTGGCTGGAAACGACCACCCCTTCTACACCGGATGTGGCGGGCGTTTATACGTTGCAGACGATACAGCAACTACAGGGACCTGGCTCGATTTGGTCGTACTATGTGAATCCCAACGAATTTCGTTCACGAGGTGATCAGATTCGGAAGTCCCCCGTGTACCATGAAGATCGTTGGATCCTTGAGAACCTGAAACGACTCCGTGGCATGCTCTATCCCTCTCAGGGAGGGCTGGCGGACCTCATCAATGCCTCCGCAGACGTGGACCCGCAAGATGTGCGGCAGGTCTATGAAGAGGCCCTGGCAACCCTGGAATCTTACGCAGAGGAATTGCGCAACCAACCCGACCGGCGCATTCAGGCCGAGTTGGATCAGTTGGAGGGCTTGCTCGCGACTGTCCGCGCTCGGCTCCGTGACCCGTACGCCCCGCTTGACGAAACTCAATTTGCTGTCAGCCGGGCCGACCTCAACCCCAACCTCTCCCAAGCGCAAATCGATGCCTTGGATCAGGTAGTTGATGGCATTACGCGTCCATGTCAGAAATGCCACGTGGTAGAAAACGCCACCATTGTGCGGGCGCAGGCCAACCAAAACGTTCTGCATCGTGCGGACTTTGACCACGGTGCGCATATCATCCAACTACGCTGCCTGGATTGCCACAATCAACTTCCGATGGCCGAAGCCTTCACTACTGGGAATACCCCCGATCGCTCTGTTGATCATGCCGGTATCCAGAATCTTCCGACCATCGCGGAATGCCAGTCGTGTCACGCCCCACGCAAAGCATCCAATACGTGCGTGACCTGCCATGCCTTCCATCCAGATCAATCCCAAAACAGCAATTTGCTGCTTTATTTGGAATAACCGCTAATTCCATCGATCTTTGTAAAGCGCACGAACCGACGCTTCACCAAAGGATATGCCTGCTCGCCTTTTTTGCCAGACCGGTGAACTTGCCGGCTCTACGTATACCATTACTAAGGACGCCACCATTGGTCGGCTGAGTCAAAATGAAGTGACGCTGTTTCCCAATGTCATTTCTAGTCAGCACGCCCGTATCTTTTTTGACGAGAACGAAAAGGCCTATTTCCTAGAAGACCTGGGAAGTCGAAATGGCACCGCCCTCGATGGCATCATCGTTACGGCCCCGACGCGGCTCGACGGGTTAAATGTTATCACGTTTGCCAACGAGTTCGACTTCATTTTCCAGGACACCGAACGCTTTGCCCCCCGCGAAGACCGCAAAGCAACGGCCCCTCCGGCCCAACAAACCCCGGCAAGTCGGCCTCAACCGGCCCCGCCTCAGGCGGCTTCTCCGCCTCGGTCTGCGCCTCCAGCAGAAGAGAAGACCCGCATGGGCGACCAGGCCTTTGGGGCGCTGCCCAACTTCGGTGCCACGCCACCACCTGCAAAACCAACACCCCCTCCGGCGCAACCTTCTCCTCCTTCACAAGCCGACGACCTCAACAAAACGCGGATCGGGGGATTCGATGCGCTCCCAAAACTTGGAGGGTCGCCGTCGCCGCCGCCTCAAAAAGCGCCGCCTGAAGAGGAGAAGACCCGCATGGGCGATCAGGCCTTTGGGGCACTGCCGAATTTTGGTGGCTCTAGCCCCACCCCAGCGCCACGTCCATCGGCTACCTTTTTCCTTACCACCACCATTAATGGGGAGACGATCCGCTTTCATCTAAAACCCGGTGATAACACCATCGGTCGAACTTCCAGCGCTGACCTTCGCATGCCCGACGCTTCCATTTCGCGCCAACATGCCGCGATTACGGTGCGTGAAGGGCGTATCTTTGTGCGCGATGTGGGGAGTAAAAATGGCACCTTTCTAAACAACAACCGCATCGACACCGAAGTAGAGTTGCATCCCGGTGCCACAGTTCGCTTTGGCCATCAGTTAGAGGCTACCGTAATCAAAGAATAGCTTGGCGGTTTGTTCGCCTCCCCTGCTGTCCCATTCGTTCGTATCTGCTAGACGACGTTTCCGCTCTCAACTATGCCACAAGAAACTCTTCCTGACGGAACCTATATCCTCGATCAGCCCGTCCAACTCCCCGATGTGCTAGACATGCTCATTGTGGGCGGTGGCCCCGCTGGTACGGCGGCCGCCTTTCGGGCAAAAGAGCTTGGGCTTGCGGCCCTGGTCATCGATTACGATGACCTGATGAAACGCATCCGCGACTATGCGAAGGACAAACTTATTTTGCCTGACTTTGGTGGCGGCGACAAGATGAAATTCCCCGCTGGGGGAGAAATAGTCCAAAAGCTCCATTTTTCACCTATCGATAAGGACGATATGTGCGTGGAGTGGAAAAGCTTCTATCGGACGTACAACGTTCCTGCTCAGATCGGTGTCGAACTGACCGGGTTGGAACGTCAACCCGACGGATTGTGGCTGGCGAAAGCCTGGAACCACAAAGCCAAACAGGAGCAAAACATTCTGACGCGTCATGTTGTGATTGCCATGGGGCGCGGCGTGCCCCGCCGGTTCGACATTCCGGGGAACACGGACGGCATTGCGTATTCCCTTGATGAAGCGTCAAAATATGTAGGCTCTCCTGTTTGTGTGGTGGGTGGCGGTACATCTGCTGCCGAGGCCGTCATTGCCATTTCCAATGCTAAAGTGGAAGCCAGCGATGAGTGTGCGGTGTATTGGGCCTACCGGGGCACCCGGATGCCCAAGGTTTCTAAAGCCCTTTCCGATGTATTTTTCAATGCGTTCGTGGGCAATGGCAATATTCGGTATCGCCCCAACAGCGAGCCTGTTGCTGTTTTCACGGGACCTGATCGAAAGGAATACCTTTCCGTACGCGTAGACCGAAAGTCGATTGACGGACGCCCCGCAGAAACGGCGCACCTTGAGTTTACCAAAACATTTTGCCTCGCCTGTATTGGCGAAGACCTGCCGATCAAGTTCCTGAATTCGGTAGGCATCTATATGAAACATGGCGGGCCGAAAAACAAGGAGCGGATGGTGGTTTCCCCGCTGCTTGAAACCCAGCAACCCAATATTTATCTCATCGGCGACTTGCTGAGTCAGGCCTACCTAGAAACCGATGACTTCAACGCGGATCCTTCTACCTTCCG
>JAUIDY010000188.1 GCA_030428385.1 Rhodothermia bacterium
TGCCTGTAGCGTCCGCGAAATCTCACATCCTTCTCCTTCAACGTTTAGCCTCAGCTCGATCTGCTGCTCTTTTTTAAAGAGGGTCAATTCCAATTGTAGTGGTTCGTGCGGTGCCTCAGTACTGAAAAACGCCTTACGACTTCCCGCCCGGATCAGGCGCAATGTCAATCCTTCGTACCAATAGGATCCATACCTAGACGCTGCCTCTATTCTAATCGCCTTTTTCCATGCTGCCTCTCGTGTTCCAATTTCTAAGAAGAGGGGGGTTTCATTTCCCCAAATGGCCGCAAGTTCTTCATGATGCTGAAGCTCTTGGATATACTCACCAGGGATTTTTACGGGGTAGCCCTCCTCAACGAATCGCTGGAACTCGATCTTAGCTTTGCTTCCCTCTGTTGTGTCGGGAAAAGAAAATTTCCCGCGCACCATTTCCACCTGCCCTGATTTAGCATTGACCTTGTAATGCACTCCACCCTTTCCGATGGAGGCCTCAATATCGAAATGCTTCAGGTTGCCAATTCTCGATTTAACATCTTCAATCAGCTTTGGAATGGTAAGGCTGGGCATATACTCACTTATGAGATCTACAAGTGTGGATAAATCCCAGAAGGTTACATTCTTATTATGGTGATCCAGGGTTGCCCGTATTGCTGTTCTTGCTTGATCCGTAATGCTTCCTGTAGACGTGATGATTACTTCCCTGATCGTACATTTATCTCCGGTGAGCTTGTGGCGGTAGGTAGATCCAAATGCCTGCAACACTTGCGTATGAATTGTGCTGACGTCTTGGTTAGCTCTTCCATTAACTGGTCCGGTTTTGGCCACCCAAGCCGTATACTCACTCGAGCCGTCCGCTCTTTTTTTCCACGCGACAATATCCTTCCCCAACTCAAATGGACCGTGAAAGTGGTCGACATCATTGTATCCCATTCCCCGCAACAATGGAATAAGTATTTCAACCCTAAAGGCCTTCTCATTTAAGCCTGAGAGTCTCTCTTCGATAGTCGTACCAACTGGTTTCGGGATACTCTTCATAGCTTGATATAGTCGGCCGCTGAGTCTTTCAGCTTGTCCCGTTGGTGGATATAATTCATCGTCGTTTGCAGGTGTTTGTGCCGCGCGTGGGTCTGCACCTGTTGCAACGAGGCCCCCGCCTCCAGAGCGAGCGTGCATCCCGTGTGCCGTAGCGTGTGCGCGCCCACCTCGGCAGCCAGCTCGGCCCGATCGGCGGCACGCTGGACAATCCGGTACACCGAATCGGGATGCAGGCGGCCAAAGAGGTTGCGGTTGGAGAGTGACACCCAGATCGGCCCGTCGGGGAGCTGGTAGTGCCTCCGCATCGCTTTGATTTCTTCGACCACGTGGGCGGGAATTTTGACGTACTGATCGGCTCCACCTTTCGTATTCGGCAGATCCACCACCCAGTAAGCTCCAAGCATACGCAGGTGTTTGGTGTCCATGGCAGCCACCTCAGAACGTCTGAGGCACGTGTGTATCATCGTCATGATCATCGCCCGGTCGCGTACGCCGGTGCGTTCATCCTCCCCAGCGGCTTCAACCAGGCGCTTCGCTTGTTTCTGGGTCAGCACCACCCGGGCCGCGTTGATGTTGGCGCTGGGGATACGCCGCACGACGGCAGAGTCACACGGATTGGTCACCAGCACGCCGAGGCCGATCAGCCACTTGTAGAACATGCGGACGGCAGCCAGCCGCCGGCGACGGGTGGAGGGCTTCAGGCCGTCGTCCTCGAGGCCCTTCAGATAGGCGTTGACTTCGACAAAGGTGACCTGCTGGGCGATGATCAGCGTGATGGTGTCGGTACCGAAGAAACGCACCAGGTCGGTTTCGTAGCTGCGCCGGGTGTTGGCCCGGTCGTAGCGGAGGAGGAAGAGCGGAAGGAGGTCTTTGGCTTCAGCGATAGCCGACGGTTGGTCGGATGACTTCGTCGCTGTGTCGCCCGAGACGATCACGGAGCGGGGCATATCTATCTAAAAGCGTGGATAAAGAATTCTATCTCTCGCTTACCATTTTCAGTGAAAATGACAAGAGTTACTGGAATGGGCATAATTGGCTCTTTACTCCCACTCAGCACCCACTGCAGCGATGTTGACGAAACACCCCAACTTTCGGGAAACAATGGCCCAACAGGAGAAAGGTAGTTTAAATGATATTCCAAACCAGGTAGGCGGATGCAATGCTCAGACTGATAGAAGACCGAAGTTTGCAACGCGAGCACTTGATCTCCTGAAGTGGTAGTTGCTCCGCCATTGAAGACTTCCAACTGTATGGGAATAAAAATGAACGTAGCGAAAGACGATTTGGCAAAGGACACCTCATAAGTTTCTCCTTCGACTATTTCTCGCCCATCGATAAAGAACTCCAAATCTGCCGCTGGCTCGACAACTGGTTCAGCAGGGTGACTCATTGCCCAGGCCAGTTTTTTGCCCAACGCTTTTTTTAATTCTACCAGGCTGTCATTGTATACAATGTGGGAGTACTGGTTGAGATCAAAGGGGATCTCTTTTGCATCGCTTGTAATCAAAATCACCCTCTGGCCAAGAGCATAGGCATAGCCGACTTCAAAGAACACGTTTGGGTTTTGCCCCGTCATCACAGCAATGATGACATCCGCCTTAGCGATTTGATTGAAGATCCGCTCGATAATTGGACCATCGTAGTTTTGCTCATCAACTCGCTCGCAATACCATCCTTCATCCCTACACGCCTGCTTGATCCCCAATTCGTATAGGTCGTTAAACGAACTACTGAATGGCATCAGCACGAAGGCAAAAAGACGCGGCTTGGTATTTACAACAGGCTCCATTGTGTGGCACATGCTATTTGTTGATACGCAGCAGCCGTCTACTCACCACCTCGCGGCTGCCATCTTCAAACTGTACTAAGGCAGAGGACATCTTTTGGCTAACAATACACCTTCCGTCGGGTAAACGCACGGGATCACAGCCTTCTCTCGTCCGATTTCTGGTGCCTGGCCAGCACATTTCGGAAAAAAGACGCTCTGAGCGGGTGCCTAAGTAGCGGTATCGGGGCATCATTTAGTCGTGAACTTAGTTTTTCGGTATATAAAACGTTCAATCTTGGCCCGATCCAACTGCATTATTAAAACTCCAAATCTTATTCTCGGACGCAGGTTATGTTTTTTATGACAAGGTGTCTAATATGCAAAAAGACCCACACGAAAAAATGCAAGGTAAATGCTTCCTCACAGGTGTTCCTAGTGGGCTAGAAACTCACCTTCCCAACGGACGCGATGCGATCCGCGTTAATTCACCCGCCTGTGGGGTGTATGAAATTTCCAGAACAATGTCGGTGGCTATTGCCAATCGCAGCAGTGAGGAGCGTTTAGGCCTCGCTGGTGCAGTCAGGCAGCTTACCGAGGAAGGGTATTTCCCAACCATTTTAACAACATCCACCGTCGAAAGCCTTCTCGATGGACGACCGTTTCCTCAAAACACCACCGATCAGGTCAATCATTTCGTCCGGTATCTGAGAAACAAATCAGCACGCCCGGGGACTGTTGTTGAGATAAAAACATCGCATGACTATCCCATCATGTTTGCCCACTCCCGCGAGGAGTTCGAGTGGCTAATAGGAAAGGCTAGGGATGACGGATATATCCGCCTCGAAAACGAAGCGTATTCAACTAAAAATGACTCTACTATAGGTAGAAAGTATATTGTCCTGTCGCCTACGGGATGGGAGCATTCAGAACGACTGAACCAGGCGAAAAAGAGTACAGAACAAGAATTAAACGTTGACAGAGCGAAAGTAAAGCACTGGCTTTTGGAAGAGTTTAGGCCAAAAGTATTGGGGCATGTGTCCTTAAAAGTTCAGGCGGGAGAATTGGATGAAGCTAAAGCGGTATCAATAGCCTCTCTCTTGGATGACGACATTGAGGTACTGACCAACAAAGAGGGTACTTTCGACATAAAGGATTTAATGGAGGTACTTGGTTTTGTTTGCGTATGGGTAGTTGTTTTTTTAGGACTCGAAATCACAGCATTTCATCCTCTTGTGACGAGCTTGGCCGCAACCATCGGGATAAAGGAGGAAGTTAGACGGGTATTCGGATTCCTTACCAGCCGGGAAGAGTAAGCCTAAAGCATGGTTCGTAAGCAAAAAGCTGATCTAGTTGAGAAACCAATAAGATTGAAGGTTCGTAATCGCCTTGCCTAAGTCGGATAATTCATTTTATCACGTATCAAAGATAAAGGATAAACCGACCCTGTTCAAGGTGATTCTTTCCTACCCCCAAACTTTTAGTGTCATGCAAGAATTCAGCGACGGCTCCTTCGGCAAGATCGGCCCCACCGGTGACATCTTTCAAACCTTGCTCGATGATCCCGAGGAAATGGAAAAGACCAAAGCGGTCCACCTCGGTTCAAAAGAGGAACTGAAGACGATGCTTCAGCGCGAGCAGTCCCAGGTCGATCGTGCGCGGTCGCGGGATCAACTCAACCGGAAGTAGCCGATGTTGCCGATCAACTTCCCCGAAGCCGCCGTTTCCCTTGGTCGCCCCAGTGACATGACCGATGAGGAGTGTGGCCCGTTGCCTGTCGCCCGTGGCATCGTTCAGCTGAGCGAGAACAGTGTGGGCCCTGCCGTCATCAGCGCCTGGAAGCCTACGCCGGAGGAGCTGGCTATGCTGAATGCGGGTGGCCCAATCTACCTCCATGTGATTGGGCGCACGCAGCCACCGGTCATGCTGTCGACGCGCATCGAGGCTGTCACCATCGAAGGGCAAAACTGATTAACCCGATCCCGATTCTGTCATGACGCAACATAAGGTTATGCTCGAAACCATGTCGGCCACACAGGAAGGCCGGCAAGCGATGCTCGAACACATTGCTGCACACTCCGCGGCGCCACTTCCCGAAGTGTTTAACTTCGCGGCCAAAGTCGCAGCCAACGCCCCAGCCAGCCTCAAGCCTGCGGCCCGTGGCTTCTGGGAAACCATCAAGGTGATCCTCAAGGCCCGTGGCATCGCCGCGCTGAAGGACATCGTTAATGCCTTCGTTGACTTCCTGGAAGACTACATCGCATCGCTGGACGATTAACCCCTTTCCCTATGCTGGGGCGCATCAAAACACCAGGCCAACGGGAGCGCGAGGCCAAAGCCGAAGATGCCGCACGGATCAAGAGAAAGCGGTACTGGCGGTGGCGTACGTGGACGCGCGAGCAGCTCATGGACCGCATCATCGAGCTAGAAGCGTTCAGCAATAAAACGGACGTCTCACGTGCCGCCTTTATGAAAGAAAACCTCGAACTGAAGCAGGAAAACCAGAAGCTCAAAGCGCAGCTACGAGGTGATTGATGGACGCCGCCCTCACGAAGTACGAAGAAATCCTCGAGCGTACCAAGGCCTTCTACCTTACCAGCAGCCGCATAAAGCTGGAACGCGACTTCTATCGCCTGTTTGCCCAGTTCCTCCTCGATCTCACCCGCCGCGAAGGCACAGCGCCGCTCACCCCAGCGTCAGCGGTTGAGCTTGAACGCTGGATCAAAGCACGCCTCACCGACCTTACCCAGTACCTCCACACCCAGATCAACGGAGGTTCGCGCGCAAACGGCACCCTCCGGGACGCTGCCGAACTGGTAACAAACGGACACCTTCAGGCCACCACCGAAGCGGCTGCCCTCGCCGGTGTCAGTTACAGCGCCAACTACGACCGCATTCCCGAGCGAACGCTGCGGCTCATGATTATGCGTAGCCAGGCCGAGGGACTGTCGGAGTCGTTCCGCTCCCTCCTCCCGCTCCGCACCCGTGAGCTTGCCGGCGACATTGACACGTTCCTCGTGCATATGGTGGCCACCGGCGAGTCATGGCAATCATCGACGACCCGGCTGGCTAAAATACTCTCCAGAGACAACGCCTCCGTGCTCGATGCGCTGGGACAGCTAGGTCCACGTGGTGGCCGCCTGCGCCGGTTCCTGAAGGCAGAGCCCCTACCGGAAGTCGACCTGAAGCAGGCCAAGCAACTGCTGCACCGGTCGCGCAGGATCGTCATCACCGAGACCAACCAGGCGTACCACACCTCAGACATCGTTGCCAGTGCGGCTTCGCCGGTGGTGCTTTTCCTTGTCTGGACACTATCGGGAAGACACGCCGGGCTCCCCTCCTCCCCTGACGTGTGCGACCTGATTGCCCTGCACGACGCTGGCTACGGGCCCGGACACTACCCGCCCGAGATATGCCCCAGCCTGCTCCATCCCTACTGCCTGTGCACCACCCGCAAGGTGCTGCGGCCTGCCTCCCAGTGGCGTTTGCCCAAGCCACCGATTGCGCGGCCACAAGGTCTCAGTCGAGACGCTGCGGAAACCATGCTCCTCGGCCGCGCCGGTGATCGCGTGCCAACCTCAGCATTTGTCCGTGCCCAGTGGCAACGCGCCAACCGTAAAATCTTCGCCTCCTACACCACTTATCAGGAACTCGCCGATGTCGGAAGTTAAAGAAGTGCGCCATCCCCTTGATGATCAGGTTGAGGCTGTTGTGCCTGATATTGGCGCGATGGTCGAAGGCGACACCTTGGTGATCAGTTTCGACGGGGTAAACCTGCTCGTGGGTGAGCTGAAGCACCGTGCCAAGCTGAGGCCCAACAAGCGCCGGCGCATCCGAAGGATTCAATCAAGCTGAGCTAGTCCCTCGGGCATTTTACCAGCTCTTCGGCCAGAAAAAATGTCTTACATTTTCCACATTTGCACCTACCCACAAACACGCCGTTTCCAGCGAAGTAAAGACAATGGCGTTGATGCCATAGCTGGCGACTTCTTTAGCGAACACCTCGGCGCGCTCCCACACATTTTCATCTACCACTAGCGCGTATTTTGCAACGAGGTGCTTGCTATCTGCTAAATGATGCAAATCGGCAAGTCCGTGGATGCTTCCCAGAGAGGTCTCCAATGTGATTCCCATGGCATAGACAAGCACGGCTGCGCCCGGGACAAGCGACGGATCCTGTACGCGTTCTTTCACACGTCGGACGATTTCCTCGAGATGAACCTCTCCAGTCCACATTTCGATCAATAGTTTCCCGTTATTTGCAGTGAGATAGGTGAGGGACATTTTATACATGAATTGTTGCGACTATTCCCCTTTGTAGGAGATCTCCTACAAACTCTATTCCTGTATGAACCTCAACGCCCTCATTTCATACTCGTAGCCTACAAACCAGACCGGTTCTTCATATGCCCTGATGTTGCAGATTGGGCATGAGATGGTCCATGTGTGTCAAAAAAAGCCTGCGCCAGCTATGCATTGTATCATTTTGCCTCTGGTCTAATCTCCATGCCGAGGAACACTTGACACGTCGCCTCGTGTAGCAGTACC
>JAUIDY010000189.1 GCA_030428385.1 Rhodothermia bacterium
CGTGACTGAGGCCGCCACCGGAGATCCTATTCCTGGGGTCAACGTGGTCATCGAAGGAACGACCCAGGGTTCCGTAACCGACATTGACGGTTATTATGTAATCCTAAATGTTCGCCCTGGCGAATATGACATCCGCGCTTCATTCATCGGTTTCACCCCCGAACTACGGCAGGCCGTTCGTGTGAACATTGACCTGACCACCGAAATCAACTTCGCC
This sequence comes from Rhodothermia bacterium, assembly GCA_030428385.1. Classification (GTDB taxonomy): domain Bacteria; phylum Bacteroidota; class Rhodothermia; order Rhodothermales; family JAAAOL01; genus JAUIDY01. The sequence goes on from JAUIDY010000189.1 coordinate 218, forward strand.
CTCCAAGAGGAAACGGTTGGTCTGGGCGAACTGGTTGTTGCCGCAGAACGCCCCGTGGTTCAGCGGGATGTCTCTGCCAGCGTGGCAAACATCAGCACCGAGCAGATGGAAAACCTCCCCGTGGCCAGTGTCGCCGAGGTTATCAGTTTGCAGGCTGGCTTCGAGCCCGGTCTTGAAATCCGCGGCTCGGGCGGCAACCAGGTGGCCTTCGCCGTTGACGGTATTTCCTATACCAATCCTCGCAGTAACAACCCAAACACGGAAATTAGCTTTACGGCCATTGACGAGGTTCAGGTACAGACCGGGGGCTTCAACGCCGAGTATGGAAATGTCCGAAGCGGGCTGATCAACGTTGTCACCAAAGACCCGTCGCGCACACGCTACTCTGCCGATGTCCTCGTCCGCTACAGCGGGCCCAGCCAGAAAAACTTTTCTGAATATGGCAGTGGCTTCGGAGACGTGGAAAACTCGTTCTGGGCCTTCCCCCGCCTGAGCCGTGAACAATACATGGATCCGAATACGGGTGAAATGTGTGAGGTCTCGCTTTGTGGCGTGGGCATCTTGCCGCAGCACCTTCGTACCCAGTATGAGCAGTTTGGTGGCTGGAACTCGCTTGCGGCGGGATCTGCATACACCCCCGAGCAGCTTCGCCGGGCCCAGGAATGGATCTACCGGAAAGACTTCGAAATCTCGGAGCCGGATTATGAGATTGACGGTACCTTTACGGGCCCCGTCCCCGTCATTGGCCCGATGCTTGGCAACCTGCGCTTCTCAGCTTCCTTCCGGCAGGCGCAAGAGGCGTTTATGAACCCGGGCCAGCGCCCTGCCGAAACACGACAAACGTTCCAAGGCAAGATGGTCTCGGATGTGGGACGCGGCATGCGGCTGGCTGTGAGCGGTATTTATAACAAGACGGAAGCGCTTGCATTTACAGGAGAAGGCCAGGGTTACGTCAACGTCGGAGCCGGTTTGCCCGAATACACGTGGGACCAGCGCGGCTACATCGAAGGCAACCTGGTCGGGATTCAAGAAATTGAAACGTTTGGCGACTGGCTTTATAGCCCACATGACATCACCAACACGCTCTACAGCGCCGAGTTTACCCACACGCTCAACTCGAAGACATTCTACGAAATCAAGTTGCAGCGCAATGCGGTGGAAGACCTGACCGGGGCTCCGGACGCCCGCTTGCGCGACGCCAACGGCGAAGTGCAGGTGGTCCGGTGTGTGACCCCGAGCCTGGAACTTCGGGAAGCCAGTTCCTGTGCCGAAAACGAGGTAGCACTGACAGAAGCACCCTTCGGCTATAACCCGCAGTATGAAACCACGGCGACGGGTCAGAACCTGGGCTCTCAGCGTGGCGATGCCCGCGACTCTTCGAACGTTACCCGCTGGAGTGGCCGGTTCGACATCACGAGCCAGATCAACCGCTACATGCAGGTTAAGAGCGGGATCGAGTTTTTGCTCAGTGACTACGATGTGTTTTATGGCTCCTGGGACCCGGCAAACCCGCACCAGGAAAATGAACGCTATAGCTGGGACCGTAGCCCGATTCAAGGCGCGATGTATGCGCAGACCAAGCTCGAATTCCAGGGCATGATCGCCAACATTGGCCTCCGGGCGGATTACTTCCACGCGGGCGGCGAATGGTACGATTATTCGGCCTTTAGCACCCTCTTCTCTGCCTCGCAGGGCTTTGATGTGTTGGATCAGGCCGAGCAGTCCGCTACCGAGCGGAATCTCTCGCTAAGTCCTCGCGTGGGGATCTCATTCCCGGTGACGGATGACAGCAAGTTCTACTTCAACTACGGGCACTTCCGCCAGATGCCCGACCCGTTCCGTCTCTTTGAGATTCAGTACGGCGCCTTCACCACCCAGATCACCCGCATTGGCAACCCCAACATTATCCTGCCAAGAACGGTGGCCTATGAGTTAGGCTTTGAACAAAGCTTCCTGGATCAATTCCTGGTCCGGATTGCAGGTTTCTACCGCGACATCAACGATGAAGGCCGCGACGTTACGTACATCAGCATTGATGAACTCGTCAACTATGCCCGACAGGAACCGCTGGGCTGGGGCGACAACCGTGGCTTTGAAATCACCCTTGAGAAAAACCGGGGCGACTGGTTGCGGGGCTTCCTCAACTACACCTACCTGACCCGCAAAGGAGGCCGCTTCGGCTACGGGACGATCCACGAAAACCGCCGTCGCTTTATTGAAACCATCAACGACCCCAACAGCCTGGCGCAAGGTGAACGCGTGCCGGAGCCGTATGCCAATATGAACCTGGAGATTCGTCTCCCGGAAGACCTTGGTCCTGAAGTTGGTGGCTCCCACTTGCTGGGCGACTGGCGCATCAACCTCCTTGGCGATTGGCGGCAGGGCGCCCCTTCCAGCTGGGACATCGGTGGTAACAACTTCACCCTCCGTGGGACGGGTAACGACCGCCGAATTGCGTACAACGTCGAATGGAAAGACTATTGGATGTTCGACATGCGTTTCAGCAAGAACTTCAATACGTCGATTGGCAGCGCCCAATTCTACATTGACATCGAAAATGTCTTTAACATCCGCCAGCTCTACTGGCGGAATGGGCGCATCTTTAATGGCGACAACGATGCAAGGGATTATTTCCGCTCGCTGCATCTGCCCGAAGCCGAAGAGCTTTATGCGGGGCTGCCCGAAGAAAGCCTGAATCCTGGCTACGACTGGGTGCCCGGTGATGACCAGCCGGGTGACTACCGCGCCCCAGGCGTCGCGTTCGACCCCATCTATGCGGTGCCTGACGATCAAGGCGTTACCGCACCCATCGAAGGAGCGCTGTACTATGACCTGGAAGAAGGGGCCTATAAAACCTTCTCGAACGGTTCATGGGGTGCTGCCGACCAGGGACGTGTTGATCAAGTCCTTGACGACAAGGCCTATATCGATATGCCGAACAACTACGTGTATGGATTCCTGAATCCTCGGAACGTGTTCTTCGGACTCCGGCTCAGCTTCTAAGGGGTTTCGCTGGCTTCTTTGGGGAGGCGAAAGACGCCTCCCCAAAGGCCAGCTTGGTCCTTCCGCCATTTAACGCATGAAGAGAAATAACATGAAGCTTGTTAACTATATAAAATCGCAGAGGTGGCTGGCAGCTTTTGCTGTGCTGTTGATCTCGCTAGGTTGGGTCAATGCTGCCCAGGCACAGTTCGACTTCCGTTGGCTGGCCGTGGGCGACTTCCAGCATCGGTACAACGGGGGGCTGGGCCAGCCTGAAATCTACGATCCATTCCCGATGATGGTGTGGCCCGGGATTCGCAACCTGGCTCCAGGTGGCGTCTCCTATATGCACGTGATGGGATACTGGATCAGTGTCGCCAATCACACCGACGAGCAGGGACTGCAATACCCTGTCCGCACCTCCCACAGTGGACCTCGCGCCCTGGGTGTGGGTGAGTTTTACCAGACAGACATGCAGTTGGTTAGCCAATTCGATTGGCCTCAAAAAACAGTCGATGGAGCGGAGACGTTTCAGGTTCCGATTGTGGTGGATGCCGTTCAAAACATACTTGGACCCAACGGCCCTGACCAAATGGTGATCAACAAGGTCAACACGTCGGTGGGTATAAGTGTAGAGCAGCGCTCGTTGCAGTTCAGCAACCAGTTCCACGATGACTACCACATCACGGAGTTCCGCTTTACAAACACTGGCAACGTAGACGGCGACCCCGAAATCGAGCTCGACGGACAGACGGCAGAGGATGTCTATTTCTCCTTCATCCGTCGCCCCAAAACAAGCGCTTCGTCCACCTCCTGGGATAACAGCATGGGGGATGCCGCCTGGGGTGCCATTAACCAAACAGACATCATTGGTAACGGTGAGCAAGATTACGGCCTGCCAGCTGACTGGCGCGGCATGTTCACCTGGCTGGAAGCTGGTCCCGCCAAGTCGGAATACAGCACCATTGGTGGTCCCATGTGGGTACCGGGCGCGTGGTGGTACACCCTCCAGGAAGACACCACTGGTCGCTTAGGTGCTGCGGCCATGCACGGGGAATTTATCCTTCATGCCGACGGTACGCCCCACGCTCCAGATGTGGAAGGGCTTTCGGGTTTCTCGCAGTCTGACGATCTGACGCAGCCCCGCCTGATGACCTATATGCACTCGGATGACTCTGACTTAACGGGGAATAGCAACCACAATAACATCCCCTTAATGATTGAGGAGCGGGAGTGGATTGAAAATGGCGTTGAAACGCGTTCCACCAACATGCCTAATGAATGGCTAGATCCGTCAACGCCGCTTCGAACGGTTCCTGCCCAGCCCTACCTTGCCTTCCCGGTTGACGATGGCGTAGAAGTAGATTTTGTTGACCACTTCGCCACCATCTCTGAGCCGGCCACACCGCTTGGAAGCTGGAGTTATGCCAATAACTTTGGTCCCTACACCATGGCTCCGGGCGAAGAAGTGCGTGTCGTGATAGTCGATGGCGTGGCAGGCTTGAGCGACGAGTTGGCCGAACAACTTGGGCGCTGGTATCGCCAACAGGTCATCTGGAACGGGATGAGTAGGGATGAAGCAGGTGCACTGCTGTTTAGCTGGAATCCGAAGACCAATCAGACCTGTAACGATGGCGACACCGGTTGTGTGAGCCTGACGAAGGACCAGTGGGTGATGACCGCCCGCGACTCCCTCTTCCAGTTGGTCGCACGGGCGAACGCCGCCTTCGAAAATGGCTATCAGGTACCCGCTCCCCCTCGCGCGCCGAGCAGCTTTAGCGTTACGTCTGGCACCGACCAGATTAGCGTTGCCTGGACGCCCGTCGAATCGCCAGCAGGCGGCTGGGAGTTATACCGGGCCCAGAACCGGTTCCAGGGTATCCCTGCGCCCAATGAGGAGGAAAAATATGTGTGTATCGCGGGCTGTCCCGGGACTCCTGACTTGCCTCCAAGCGCAACCAGCTTCCAGGATACCGATGCTTTGCCCAACGTCCAGTATTTCTACTACCTACAGGCCATCGGAGGGCCTCAACCGAACGATCCGCTTGGCATCAATGGAACACCAGGAGGTGCACCCTTGCGGAGCAGCCGCTATTACGCCCAGTCGTATGACGCAGCTCGGCTCCTTATTCCTCCGGGCGAAAGCTTAAGTGACATTCGCATCGTTCCCAACCCCGTTAACCTCGGGGCGGACCAAGACATCCGGTGGCCGGGTGAAGTAGGACGCAACCAGGTTACCTTCTGGAATATTCCTGGCCAGTGTACCATCAGCATCTACACGGAGCTTGGTGAAGAAGTACAAATCATCGAGCATACCAGTGGAAGTGGCGTCGAAAACTGGAACCTCACGACAGGATCCAATCAGCGTATCGTGAGCGGGATCTACATTGCTGTGATCCGCAATAACGATACAGGAGAAGAGGTCATTAAAAAGTTTGTGGTTATTCGCTAGAGGCGAAGCCCAGGCCCATGCAGGAACGGGATCGTGACACCTCCTGCTTCCTGCATGGGCATTTAGACGCTATTTCCAAAGCCTATTCAGAGGGTATTACCATGAAGATTTTTACAACACTAGCCCTGCTCGCCGTGCTGCTTTGCGTGGTACCAGGTGCCCAGGCCCAGGACACACAAGGTCCTGGATTTCAAGATCCAGACGTAGAAAAATCGGCACAAACTGGCTTCAAGTTCCTGTCGCTCTCGCTGGATCCACGGGCTTCCGCCATGGCAGGCGCCCTGACCTCGCAAGGACTGGCTGGCTCCACAGGCATGTTCTATAACCCGGCCACGATGGCCAACATGACGGGCATGGTTGATGTCGCCATCATGCAAACGCAGTTCATTGCCGACATCAATTATAACGCAGGTAGCATTGCGTTCAGCCCCCGAGACGGCCTGTATGGTGTCTTCGGAATCTCGGTTGTTGCGGTGGATTACGGAGAATTGGAAGAAACCATTTACGACCCGAGCACGACGTTTCGTGATATCGGAACGTTTAGTCCTACCGCCCTCGCCGTAGGATTTGGCTACGCCCGTTCCCTCTCTGACCGGTTCGCCATTGGTGGGAATATCAAATACGCACTCCAAGACCTCGGTACGTTTGCCGTGGGCGGAGACGACAGCGGTGGACTCTCCTCGAAAGAGTATAGCAAGGGCACCGCTGCATTTGACTTCGGGGTATTGTACAACACCGGCTTCCGCAGCATGAACTTTGCCATGAGTGTGCGTAACTTCTCGCCGGAACTGCGCTACGAGCAAGAAAACTTCGAACTTCCGCTTACCTTCCGTATCGGGGTTTCGATGAATATGCTCGACCTTACGAACGTTAATGGAGACCTGCACTCGTTCGTGTTGGCCGTGGACGCCGAACGGCCCCGCGACTTCGCCGAACAGCTGCGCATCGGTGGGGAATATATGTTCTTGAACACCTTCTCCCTCCGTGCCGGTTATGCATTCCCCACAGACACCGAAGGGATGAACCTTGGTGTGGGCTTGCAACGTGAAATCAGCGGTTTTGGTTTTGCGGTAAACTATGCCTACACCGCCTACGATGTCTTCGATGCCGTTCACCGGATTGGGATTCAGATCTCGCTGTAATCCTTATTTGTGCCTCCGGGCATCGATTCGTTAGTTTTTCAATCCACCGCAGCTTCCCTTCTGCGGTGGATTGTTTTTTTACCCCTTGACTCCTAATGAAACCAGGTCTGCTTGGGTACATATCGCTCGTGTGGCTTCTCTACCTTCCACTCGCTGGATGTACAAGCACCGATGACGACGGTCAGCCTGGTCTTGCGGTGCATGAACGTCCTGCAGAGGATCGAATACTCGCGCTGGAGGAATTGTACCAGGAAACGCAGGCTCACCCGCTCGCCTACTACTACATGAACCGCGCCCATGCGGCCCAAATCCAAGCAGAAGCCGCAGCCCTAGGTGGTCCTATGCCGACTGCTCTTCGTCAGGGCTATGCTTCTTCGCTACTAAAAGGCGGACTCAGCGAGGCGGCCATCGAACAGTACCTTCTGCTTCAAAAAGATGCCGACTATGCCTCCCCGTATTCCACCACAGGAAAACCCCTCCTAGAGTCCCTGGGAATCGCCTATTTGCGGTTGGGCGAACAACAAAACTGC
>JAUIDY010000037.1 GCA_030428385.1 Rhodothermia bacterium
CCTCCGAGAAATGCACTTTACCTGATACCCGCGCATGACGTTTCTCAACCCGCTGGCGCTGTTCGCCCTGGCTGCGGCGGCGATCCCGCTCATCATCCACCTGTTCAACTTCCGCCGCCCCAAGCGCGTGGACTTCAGTTCGCTGGCGTTCCTGAAGGAGTTGCAAAAAAGCACGATGCAGCGGGTACGCATCAAGCAGTGGCTCTTGCTGCTGCTGCGAACGCTGGCGATAGCGGGGCTGGTGCTGGCGTTTGCGCGTCCCACGCTGCAAGGCGGCGTCGCCAGCCTTGGCGGGCGTCCGGCGACCTCGATGGCGGTCGTGATCGACAACTCGCTCTCGATGACGCTGCGCGACGCGCAGGGCGGCTACCTCGACCAGGCCAGAGACTTGGCCACGGGCCTCATCGAAGAAACCGAACCGGGCGACGAGCGCTTCGTCCTCACCACCGCCGACGCCTCGCAGGCCGCCCCGGCGAGCTACACGAACGAAGGCCCGGCCCTGGACGCCGTGACTGACGTGGCGACCGCACCGGGCGCCCGAAGTGCCTCGCGGGCGCTGGCACGGGCCGCCGCTTCCCTCGAAGACGCCACACATCTCAACAAAGAAATTTACCTCATCTCCGACCTCCAGCAGCGCACCTGGACGGACTCGCTGGCCGCCGAACTACCCGACGACGTGCGCGTGGTGCTGCTCCCCGTGGGCAACCGCACCTTTGGCAACATCGCCGTGACCGAGGTGGAGGTACAGAGCCGCATTATCGAAATAGGCCAACCCGCCCGTGTGACCGCCACGCTGGCGAACTACGGCCCCGAGCGCATCGAAGGCTATGTCGCCAGCGTCTACCTCGAAGGTGAGCGCGTGGCGCAGGCCACCGCCGACATCGAGCCCGGTGCCAACACCGCCGTCAGCTTCACCGTTACGCCGCAGCAGCGCGGCTGGCTCGCAGGCGAGGTGCAGATCGAAGACGACGCCTTTGCCTTCGACAACCAGCGGTTTTTCACGCTGCATGTGCCCGAAGAGCGCCGCGTGCTGGTGGTGCAGGGCCAAGGCCAGCGGGCCGAGTTCGTCGAACTGGCGCTCTCATCGCGGCTGACGCAGGGACGCATTGTCTTCGAAACCGAAACCATCAGCGAAAACGCACTGACCGGGGCCACGCTGGGCAACTACGACGCCGTGGTGCTCGTCGGCCCCCGCGATTTGTCGAGCGGCGAGGTGGCTTCGCTGACCCGTTATGTGGAGGCAGGCGGCGGCGTCTTGCTCTTCCCGAGCCAGGGCGCGCAGGCCAGCGACTATAACGCCTTGCTTTCCGGCCTTGGCGGCGGGCGGTTTAGCGGCTTCAGCGGCGACTACGGCTCCGGGCGTTCCATCGCCACCTTCGAGCGCACCGACCTGGAGCATCCGCTGTTTGAGGGCGTGTTTGAGCAAAGCAGCCTCGGGCGGCAGACGCAGGTGGAAAGCCCCGACGTGTTCTACGCGATGAACTACACCCCCGGCGCGGGCAACGAGCAGACGCTGATTCAGCTTTCCAACGGCTTCCCGTTCCTCCACGAGCTCCGCCACGGCAGCGGCGCGGCTTTCCTGCTCAGCACCGCGCCCGACCCCGCGTGGAGCGATTTGCCCGTGCGTGGCCTTTTTATTCCGCTGCTCTATCGCTCCATCTATTACCTATCGTCCGGCGAATCGGTGCAGGGCGACCGGCTGCTGGTGGGACACCCCGGCGAGGTGCGGCTGGCGGGAGCCGACGAGGGCGAAACGGTACGCATCCTCGGCCCGGACGGCGACGAGCAGACGCCCGAACAACGCTCGCTTTTTGGCGCGGTGCTGCTGCAACTCGACGGCTCGATCCAGCAGCCCGGCATCTACAACGTGCAGGCAGGCGACCGGCTGTTGCGCCGCATCGCCGTGAACCTGGACAGCAACGAATCCGACCTCGCCGCTTTTTCGCCCGAAGAAGCCGCCGAACGGCTACAGGAACGCCTCGGCGTGCCGATACGAATCTTGGATGCAGGCACCGACGGTCCCGAAGCGGCCCTCGCCGCACTGGCTGCCGAAAGAACCGGGCGCGAACTGTGGAACGTGTTTCTAGGGCTCGCGTTGATGTTTTTAGTCGCCGAAATGCTGGTTTCCATGCAATGGCGACCGGAGACCGTCGCAGCCTGAGAGGCTGTTCCTATTTGAGTTTGCCGGCGAGCAAAAGACCCTTGCACCGCCCCAAAGCACAAATCTGATCAGCCTCTGGAAAAATCCGCATCCGCCACGGTGTGCCGCACGCATCACGCTGAAAACCCTGCGTGCGCACATTCACCCCCGGATCGGCTTCAATCATGGGCGCTAGGCTGCTCGATCCTCACTCCCGACGTGTCTACCGAAGCCTTCGTCATCTATGTCCGTTACCGCCGACGTACTCACCACGCTCCATCAAATCCTCCAGTTCGGCTTCATCGGCGTCACGTTTCTGCTGATGCTGGTCACGCTGGTGAACCGCCTGCGCGTCCGCGACGTGGTGCTCACGTGGCACACGGGCTCGTTTTATGGCCTTCCGGTGTGGCCGCTGCTTTTCTTGACGGCCGTTTTTGGGTTTCTGGTAGCGGCGCTCCTCACCAACCAGTCCATCGCGCCCGGCCTGTTCATCGGCTACCTGCTGGGGGGCATCTGCTGGTTTATGGCGGGCTGGCTCTCAGCCGCGGTGCTCGTCACGGAGCGCGGCGTGCTGCGCGACCCGAACCGTGTGGAAGAAGCCATCGCCTGGGAGCAAATCGTGGATTATTTTGAAACGGGCGAAGGCCGGAATCACCAGTTCGTCTTTTTCTACCTCGACCAAACCGACCAGCGGTGCCGCCTCGAACTGAGCGTGCCGCCGGGCCGCCGCCAGCAGTTTCAGCACCTCGTCACCCGCAAGCTCGACACCCGCTACAACCTCCCGATGCGGCAGGTGTACGGCAAGAAGGCGCTGGAAGGGTAGCACCTTCCTTCACCGATCCTGACACAAATCTTAACGGATCGTAGACGGAACGAAGCACGCGCTTAGACTTTTGTGTATCTTGGAGCCACTTCCCGCTCGGCTCGCGTTTGTACCACGTATCATTACTGCCGTTGCACACCCCCTTATCCTCGCCTACCGAATCCGCTATTCTTGTTGGTGTCGTTCTGCCGGGCCTGTCCCGCTGGGATGTCGAAGACTCGCTGAATGAACTCGAACTGCTCGCCGACACCGCAGGCGCACAGGTCACCGACCGGGTCATCCAAAGCCTCACCCAGATCAACCCTGCCACGTACATTGGCAAGGGCAAGGTGAGTGAGCTCAAAGGCCTCGTCAAACAGCACAACACGGACCTCGTCATCTTTGACGATGACCTGGCTCCGGTGCAGATGCGCAACCTGGAGAAGCAGCTCGACTGCAAGCTCATCGACCGCTCGGGGCTGATCCTCGACATCTTCGCCAGCCGCGCCAAAACCGCCATCGCCAAGACGCAGGTGGAACTGGCGCAGTTGGAATATATGCGCACGCGCCTGACCCGCATGTGGACGCACCTTTCCCGCCAGAAAGGGGGCATCGGCACGAAGGGACCGGGGGAAACGCAGATCGAGACGGACCGCCGCCTCATCGGCACCCGCATCGCCACACTGAAGGAGCGGCTCGAAAAGATCGACAAGCAGCGCACGACGCAGCGCAAAGGCCGCGAGCAGCACACCCGCGTCTCGCTCGTCGGTTACACCAACGCCGGAAAGAGCACGCTGATGAACGCCCTCGCCGGGGCCAACGTCTTCGCCGAGAACCGGCTGTTTGCCACGCTCGACTCCACCACGCGCCTGGTCAACCTCGCACCGAACAAAGAAGTCCTGCTGTCCGACACCGTCGGTTTTATCCGCAAGCTGCCGCACAACCTCGTAGAGAGCTTCAAGAGTACCCTCGACGAAGTCCGCGAGAGCGACGTGTTGATGCATGTCGTCGACGTGACGCACCCGCGCTACGAAGACCACATCCGCGTGGTGAACCAGACGCTGAAAGAAATGGAAGCGCTGGAAAAACCGACGCTGTTGGTGTTTAATAAAATCGACGCCCTGACGGAACATGGAATGGTAGGCGCGTTGCGAATGGAATACCCGGACGCGGCGTTTATCTCCGCCCAGCGCGGGATCGGGCTGGACGATTTGAAGACGGGGCTGCTCGGCGTGATCGAAGCCGACTTCGTGGAGCGCATCGCGTATGTGCCCGTAAGCGAGTCGAAGGCCATCTCCCACATTCATCAGGTGGCCGAAGTGCTCGCAGAAGACTACATGTATGCCCAGATTCCCGACCAGGAAGAACGCCCGCAGGCGGTGGCGCGGCTCCGGTTCAGGGCCGCGAAGAAACATGCCAAGGACCTCTCGCGCCTGCTCGACCGGTTTTCTAACCTCACCCCGATCCCCTCGGCGTGATCGTTGCGCCTACATAAGTAAGGTGAAGAGACACAAACAGATGAGCTGTGTGTCCTCGCTTTACTTCGGAACAAAAAAATAACGTCAGGCTCGTCGGGGCGGTTACGATGGGCTTGCACCTTGCGGCAGAGATTCGTAACAAGAGGTGCAACAAAATCCCCCCGCCCATTCGTGTTACATCTAGCGGAATCGCGCAACCAACCACGGAGCGCCTGCCTCGAAAACATGGCACCGTGCTTGCTGTAAAAGTAGATGTAACCAACGGCGGCCTGCCAAGCCGTGACTCCCATGACCATTGAGCGTCTCATAAGCCGATCGACCCCGCCGCTGCAACCCAGCGACACCGTGGAGCATGCGCTGGGGTTAATGATGGAAGTACAGGTGCGCCACCTCCCGGTGGTAGACACTGAGGCCCACTTGCTTGGTGTGATCTCAGAAGACCAACTGCTGGATGCCTCCGGCCCCGACGCGCCCGTCCGCGACCTGCTCGGCCCCCGGGCCCTCAGCGCCATGCCCGATACCCACGTGTTCGACGTCACCAAAATGATCGTCCAGCACGACCTGACCACAGTGCCGGTCGCCAACGAGGATGGGCACTACATCGGCCTCGTGCGGCGGCACGACATCTTCGAGCAGTTCGCCCGCATGCTTTCCACGCAGGAAGCCGGGGCCATCCTCGCCATCGAAGTCGATCCGCGTGACTACTCGCTGTCGCAGCTCGTCTACACCATCGAGAGCAACGACGTCAAGATCCTTTCGATTGCCACCGAGATGCCGGAGGAGTCCGGCGGTGCGATCCGCATCACGCTGAAGCTGAACGTCACCGAGACGAGCCGCATCCGGCATATGCTGGAGCACCACGGCTACCACGTCGTGGCCGCCTTCAGCGACGAGCGCGATGACGAGGACATCCGCATGCGGATCGAAGAGTTTATGCGCTACCTCGAAGTGTAAGCGCTCTTTTATATCAGATTTGTAAACGAGGGAGGCTCAGCAATGCGCCTCCCTTTTTTTGTTCGTTCAAGGGTGTCATCTCGAACGAAGTGAGAGATCTCCCACATTGTGGGTTGGCACAACGCCTTTTTGGTGGCTGTGCTGATTAACACGTGGGAGATTTACTGACGTCAGTCGCCTTCGGCTCGTGTCTCCTCCTTTCATTCGTCGAGATGACACATTCGAGCGCTTCTTTTTGCTTCCCTGCATCCTTTCCTTGCATCATCAGTTAACCCTCTTCAAGCTGGGGGTGCCCTGAGGAAAAATCTCAGGGCTGAGAGAGTCCCTTAGAACCTGATCCGGTTTGTACCGGCGGAGGGAAGCTTCTTCGTTTTGCAGAAGAGGACCTGACCCAGGTAACCAGACTGCCCCTGGCTTCGCGTTTTTGTTCCTCTTACCAATGCGAAGCCATGTCCCAACAACCACCCATTTCCCACGGCGACGGTGCCGCCGACGGCCTCCCGTCCATCCACGCCGAAACCGCCACCCTCGCTGCCGACATGACGCGGCCCCTGCCGGGCTCCCGCAAGGTGTACGTCGAAGGCAGCCGCCCCGATATCCGCGTGCCGATGCGCGAGGTGCAGCAAGAAGCCACGCCCGCGCTGTTCGGGGCCGAAGAAAATCCGCCCATCCACGTCTACGACACTTCCGGGCCGTACACCGACCCCGATATTGAGGTGGACGTGCGCCAAGGCATCGCCCGTCTCCGCGAAGGCTGGATCGAAGAACGCGGCGACACCGAGGTGACCACCGGCTACGCCTCCACGTTTGCGCAAGGCCGCGCCGCCGATGCGAAGCTGGACCATCTGCGTTTTGAGCACATCCGCACGCCGCGCAAGGCCAAGCCGGGGCGCTGCGTCACGCAGATGCATTACGCCCGCAAAGGTATCATCACGCCCGAGATGGAATTCATCGCCATCCGCGAAAACCAGCGGCTGGAGGCCCTTAAAGACAGCGGTTTACTCGCCCAGCACCCCGGCGACGGGTTGGGCGCGAAGATTCCGGCCGTCATCACGCCGGAGTTTGTGCGCGACGAGGTGGCGCGGGGCCGGGCCATCATCCCGTCCAACATCAACCACCCCGAACTCGAACCCATGATCATCGGGCGCAACTTCCTCGTGAAGATCAACGCCAACATGGGCAACAGCGCCGTCACGTCGTCCATCGCCGAGGAAGTGGAAAAGATGGTGTGGGCCACGCGCTGGGGAGCCGACACGATCATGGACCTCTCGACGGGCAAAAACATCCACGAAACCCGCGAGTGGATCCTGCGCAACAGCCCGGTCCCGGTCGGCACCGTGCCCATCTACCAGGCGCTCGAAAAAGTGGGCGGCAAGGCCGAAGACCTGACGTGGGAGCTGTTCCGCGACACGCTTATTGAACAAGCCGAGCAAGGGGTGGACTACTTCACCATCCACGCGGGCGTGCTGCTGCGGTACATTCCCATGACGGCAAAGCGCGTCACCGGCATTGTCTCGCGGGGCGGCTCGATCATGGCGAAGTGGTGCCTCGCGCATCACAAAGAGAACTTCCTCTACACACACTGGGACGAGATTTGCGAGATCTGCGCCGCCTACGACGTGGCGTTCTCCATCGGCGACGGCCTGCGTCCGGGCTCCATCGCGGATGCCAACGACGAGGCGCAGTTCGGCGAACTGATGGTGCAGGGCGACCTCACGAAGCGGGCGTGGGAATACGACGTGCAGGTGATGAACGAAGGCCCCGGTCATGTGCCGATGCACATGATCAAGGAAAACATGGAAAAGCAACTGGAATGGTGCCACGAAGCGCCGTTCTACACGCTCGGCCCGCTCACTACCGACATCGCGCCCGGCTACGACCACATCACCAGCGCCATCGGGGCCGCCATGATCGGCTGGTTCGGCACGGCGATGTTATGCTACGTGACGCCGAAAGAACACCTGGGCCTGCCCGACAAGCACGACGTGCGCGAGGGTGTAATCACGTACAAAATCGCTGCCCACGCCGCCGACCTCGCCAAAGGCCACCCCGGCGCCCAGGCCCGCGACAACGCCCTCTCGAAGGCGCGGTTTGAGTTCCGCTGGAACGACCAGTTTAACCTCAGCCTCGACCCCGAGCGGGCCTGCGAATACCACGACGAGACGCTGCCCAATGATGCGGCGAAAGTCGCACACTTCTGCTCGATGTGCGGGCCGAAGTTCTGCTCCATGCGCATCACGCAGGAAGTCCGCGACTACGCCAAGGCGCAAGGCCTAAAAGCCGACGAAGCGCTGGAAGCAGGCATGCAGGAAAAAGCCGAGACGTTCCGCGAGCAAGGCGGTGAGGTGTACCACAAAGCGTAAAACATGCTGGACGAAAAACAAGGGCCGCCTGGAGAATACAACTTCAGGTGGCCCTTCTTGTACCGTTACATCCTACAAATCAGCCGGCATGCTTTCTGTTTGTCATCCCGGACTCGATCCGGGATCTCCCCGGTTAGCATGGTTGCCAGACTGAGAGATGCCGACACGAGCCGAAGGCGGCTGATGAAATAATCAGGCCCGGCATGACCTATACTCCACAATCCGACTTCACATCATGAACGACCAGCAACTGCTCGCCCGCATCACGCTTGACCCCAAGGTCATGGTTCGCAAACCGGTGATTAAAGGCACCCGGTTGACAGTGGAATACATCCTGGGCTTGCTGGCGCATGGAGCTACGGAAGCCGAGATCCTGGAAGAGTATCATCGCTTGACCCACGAAGACATTCAGGCATGTCTGCTCTTTGCCACCAAGTCGCTGTCGAGTTCAAGTTTTGTGCCGCTGGGCGCATAAACCATGCGTTTTAAAACGCGGACGCGACAACACAAACTGCTACCGCATCTGGAAGCTGCTTCGTGGACAACTCGAAGAAATCGACGACCTGTTTTTCTCGCCCTATCTTCCTACGTAGAAAGCAAATAATAACGAGTACGCTTAAACCAAAGCTAGCAAAAACAAACGGTGAGCAGTACCATAAGGCATAAACGGCAAACGGATTTGTGGCCTTACCGAACCACAATCATGCTGCGGATATCGCGAAAGTGGTCGCCGTTGGACACCGGTACTAGCTGCGCCATCACCGTTAATTGGGGGGCAATACATGACGAGCCTAACCAGACGCGCATTTATTCGCACTGCTGCTGCTGGCAGTGCCTTCCTGGCCCTGGGCGGGCAGGGCAAGGGTCCCGTGTCGCTCAAAAACGAACCGCTCCGGTCAATTCGGCCCGGCGAGGTCTGGCTGGATACCGCCGGTAAGCCCATTCAGGCGCACGGCGGCTCGATCATGCAGATCGGTGATGTCTTTTACTGGTACGGGGAAGACAAGGAACGCACGCTTTCCGGTGACAGGATTCGGGAATTCTGGCACTGGGGGATGCGCTGCTACTCGTCCACGGACCTTTATAACTGGACTGACCTCGGAACGATCATCCCTCCCGACCTTGAAGATCCCGGCTCGCCCCTGGCCCCCAGTAGCCTCGCCGATCGGCCCCACATCATCTACAACCGGCGCACCAAGAAATTCGTCTGCTGGATCAAGATCATGCACCCCGAAGACTGGTCTCAGTCGCGCACCGTGCTAGTCGCCGACGACATCCAGGGGCCTTATCAGATGGTGGGACGGGACATCAAGCCACTGGGCATGAGCGCGGGTGATTTTGATCTGGTCATCGCCCACGATGACAAAGCCTATATGATTTTCGAGCGCGTCCACACCGAAATGATCGTCGCCGATTTGACCGACGACTACACGGGGTTCACCGGCTACTATTCAACCCACTTCCCCCAGACACAACCGCCCTTCACACGAGAAGCACCCGCCTATTTCACGCGTGGCGGCAAGCATTATCTCCTGACATCGGGTACCAGTGGGTATCACGCCAATCCCTCGCTCGCGGCTGTCGCGGACACGTACCACGGCCCCTGGACGATGCTGGGGGATGCGCACCGGAATGACCAGACGGCCACTTCTTTCAATTCGCAGATCTCTTCGGTGTTTAAACACCCGGCAAAGAAGGATCTGTATATCGCGCTGGCAGATCGCTGGATCTACAACCTGCCCGAGTTAGAAGGCCCCTCGTTCTACACCGGCGAAGCCTCGCGGCGTTTTCAGGGCTACTACGAAAAGCAGTTTGCGCCCGGCGGGTCTACCCTGACGCCCGAAGAAGAAGCAGAGTTGCGCAAGCTCGAAGGACAGATCGAACCATCGCTGGCCCGCTATGTGTGGCTGCCGATTCGGTTCGACGGGGATCGCCCGTACATCGAATGGCGGGACGAGTGGAGCCTGGATGAGTTCGAGTAGAAGGAATATGCGTTGTTGTCAACCCAACGGACCAGATTCCTCGTGCTGCTTGGCGAGATGAGCCGTGTGGGCGCTTCCCCCTAAAAATCCTTGCTGCTGATCTCCAGGTCGCCAGAATCGGCGTACCAGCCGTCTTCGAAAAGCGTGATGTTGACCCTGCCCAGCGGCGGTACCTGAAAGCTGCCGTCGTAGTCCAGCCACACCGACACACGGCACTCGTCGTACAGCCCGCTCAGCCCGCCTTCGGGCAGGGGCACGCGGATGAAAGGTCGCTTGTCGCTGCCCACGCGGACGATGCCCGGCCTCGTGGAGATCCGCTGCTTGATCACGGGGGCCGAGATGAGGGAACTGGTCCGGTGCCGCCGGTACGTCCATTTGGTGTGGATGACGGATGTCTCCTTGAGTTGCCCCACCACCATCTTCAGGTTAAACGGCGACCGGTAGTCGCCCTCAATCGAAAACGCCGACAGCAGGTTGCGCATCACCTTGAGTTGCGTGTCGAGGTCCCAGTGCTCGTAGTTTTCGATGGCCCAACTGCCGCCATAGCCCGAATCCAGATATTTGGAGCCAAACTCGGAGTGGCTGATGAACAGTTCCAGTTCGCTGTCCGCCGCCACGATGCTGATGACGCCGCCCACGAGCGCCGCGATGGCCCCAAATATCGCCAGCGGCGTGCCCAGCGACGACACGCCCGCTATCACCAGCACGCCACCGAGCGCACTGGCAAACGACCCCGTTGCGGCGAGCAGGAAGCCCGCCATCCGGTCGTAGTCGCCGCGCCGGGCGGCGGCATCGGCGTCCCACACCGACAGGATGGTGTCGAACAGCGCCGTGACCACCCCCACCCGCTTAATCGCCTGCTCCGCAATCTCGGACGTGGTGAGCAGGCCCGCGACGGTATTTACCGTGCTGACGGTGGACGCCACATACCCGAACGCATCCCGATACAGCGGCAGGCCGTTCTTCCGGGCCGTCTCCTTGATGGTGCTGAGCGAAATCCCATAGTTGATAACAGCAACAAGCCCGCCGAGCCGGTCGAGGATTTTTGACCCTTCGAGGGCAACGATGGACGAATGAATGCTGCCCGGCGTGATCTCGACAAAGAGGAATTCTACCTGAAACCGCCGAAACAACGAACCCGAACTCTGGCGCAAAACGAATGACTTCAGGGTTTTCCCCACGGCCACCGTGCCACCGAGCAGGTATTCCAGCGACTTCGTCAGCCGCCTCGCGGCAGCGGTATCGTGCTGTTTGATGTAGACGCCCACCAGGCTTTTAAAAATGCCGAGGCACGACCCCGCCGCCTTCTGGATCACCTTAAACTCGGTGCTGGTCGCCGCTTTGTCCTTGAAGGCATATTGCTGAATCAGGTGATTGGGGTTGCCCGCGGCTTCGTTGAGCAGCCACGCGGCGAATGCCTTGCCCGGACCGCTTTCGGTGATCCGCTCCACGCTGGCGTCGTAATACGCGAGGAAGCGCGGCATGTCCGCTTCTTCCTCCACCCGATACAGCGCCTCCGTGATTTCCATCCACTCGCTGCGCAGCCACAGGCACAGCGGCGAGGCGGCGCGGTTGATCGCCCGCACTTTGCGGTTGACCTGTTTCTGGTGGTCCAGCAGCACATCATACAACTGCGAGAAGCCCCGGCTGCTAAAATCATCGCCGATGGCATCCTTCACCTCGTCGCTGCTCTCCACAATCGCCTTGATCCCCTCGGCCAGCACCTTGCGCTTGAGCCGTTGCTGCACCCGCTCCTGCGTGCGCGACGGCTGCCCGTCGTACACGGTGGTATAATTCAACAGGTCGTCGCGGGACTGCTGAAAGCGGTGGTTCAGGTTGATGGCGATGGTAAACGGGTCCATCACCGGCAGATGCCACGCCCCGTTATAGCTGAGAAACTCCTCGTCCTTGCGCAGGGCATACCCCGGTTTATCCTGAATCCAGTCGTGTAATTGCTGAATGGCCGCGTTGGTCAACCGGATACGGCTGACGAAGGCGTGGTAATACACCGCCTGCCCGTTCACGGTATGCGGCCATTGCAAGTCGGACAGCACATTGCCAGAAGCGGCACCGGGGCGCTTGTCCCGGTCGAGGTTGTATGTGTCCGGATCAATCGGCGTCATGCTGATGACGTTGTTGATATCCGTATCGACCCAGAACTCCAGAAAGAGGCGCGAAAACGACTTGGTGGTCCAGAAGACGTAGACCCACTTTTTGCGGATGAACTGAAAGGCCTCGCGGTCCGTCAGATTGGATTTTCGATCCGGGTTGAAGTTGGGCACCCACGGCCGTGCCAGCCCGCTCGCGTGCCGGTACTCCCTCCACTCGACAAGCCGAAACCGGCGGCTGGTATCTTTGGCTTTTTTCGTTTCCATGAATCAATGATTGGCTTAGGTATCTATTCGAATCCTCGAAACGAGCTGTCATCCTGAACTTGGTTCAGGATCTCGTAGGTATCACGCTTCTCTTTTGAAGTAAGAAGACGGGCGGCCCATCAGAAATAGAGATGCGGGTCTTTGAAATAGGACGAGGGCGGCTCGTCGTCGTCGTGATGGGCCAGCACCGGGTCGTTGGAGACGGGCTCGATGTGCGGCTCCGGCTCGTCGGGTTCGCCTCGTTCCAGGTCAACCACGAGCAACGGCACCGGGGTGTCGGGGCCATGTAATTCCAGTTCCCCGAACGGGACATGCTCGAAGAGCGGAATCCGGATTTGCGGCGTCATGAAGTGGAACAGCGAATAGTCCAACCCCGGCACCACGCCCTCAAACCGGAGCACGGTGCGCTGCTCATCGAACGTGGTGGCCTGCTCGCCGTGCACCACATGGTCGATGGCGCCGTCGTGGCTGATGAGTTGATAACAATCGGGGCTGTCGTGGCGGCCATCGGGACCGTCGGGCGCGTCGAACAGGATCTCGACGATGGCCAGCGGCGGATGCTCGCAGCCACACTGCCGCGCGATGCTGTCGTAGAAGCTGCACCGGAAGCCAGACGTAAAGCGCGGCTCCGGCTGCGAGATTTGGCGGTGACACGGCGCGAGGTTGCCGAACTGGCACGGCAGGTTGGGCAGCCGGTCGGGGTGAAACAGATACAGCGTGACGCGGCGGTTGATTTCGTTGGCGAGGTCGGTGGCCTCCACGGGGTTAAACTCACCGCAGCCCATGTGCTTCGGGTCCATGAACCGCTCCGGCCCAAGCTCGATGTCGTGTTTGCCCGTCATGTACGCCTGGAACAGCGCCGTGCGCGTGATCGGCCCGGCATCGCCGTCTTCCGCGAGCCCCTGGTCGGCCTGAAACTGGCGGACGGCTTCGGTGGTGAGGGGGCCGTAGTCGCCGTCCGTCGCCCCGGCGTCGTAGCCGAGGTCCAGCAAGATCGTTTGCACCACCCGCGTGCCCCAGCCTTCTTCCTGATACAGCGCTTCCCACGCCTCGGCGTCGTTGGTGATGAAGGCGTAGACGCTGCGGGCACGGCGCTCGCTGAGGGCTTTGTTGTACGCCTCATCGCCCACACGGTCGGTGTGGCCGAACACCATCACCTGCGCGTTGGGGTGCGCCCGGAGTTCTGCTTCCAGCACCTGTAAATAATCGACGACGGACGGGCGCAGGAACGACGTGTCGAACCCAAACGTGACGCCCGGCACCGAGCAGCACGCCATAAACTGCGGCGGGGCCTTTTTGCGGCGCACGCGGATGCGGTAGGTGGTTCTCAGCGCGAGGCTTTTTTCCTCGAAGCGCTGCGGGATGAACAGCGGCTGGCGCGGCTGCACGTCGGCGGTGATGACAAATTCGTTGCCGCCGTTGCGGGCATACGCCCCCAGTTCATCGCGCAGGTGCTCGTTGATGGTGGCGGCTTCGTCGGTGCCCCAGTTGTAGCGGGCCAGTTCCTGCCACGTGATCGGGTTGCCCGCTTCGTTTTCGCGGGCCACGATGTCGGCCAGCGTGTCGCCGTCCTGCGGCGTGTAGCGCTTCGCGCGGTTTCTGTTTTCAAATCCCATGGTTTTATGCGGCTAGGTCTACCACTTCCCAGACTTCGTCGTCGATGAGTTGCTGCACGTCCACCGTGCCGGGGTCGAGCCCTTCCAAAAACACGGTCCCGTCCGGGCGCGTTGTGAAGGTCTGCACCCGTCCGCCCGGCAGCCGCAGCTTCAGGTCCACGTCCTCGATGGGCTGACCGGTGTCGTCGTCCAGCACCTGAAAGATGATCCAGTGCGTCTCCACTTCGGGTTCTTCGGGCACCACCGGCGGCGGTGCTTCGGGCGGCGCAGCAGGTGCAGCGGGGCGATCCCCCGCGCTTTTTCCGTTGCCGCCGCTGATCATATAGGCACGGTCTTCCGGAATCACCAGCAGGTGTCCGCTCACGAGTTGGTGCGCGAGGTTTTTCAGCACGTATTCGTCGCGCTTCACGGGGCCGAGCCCATAGGCCTGCCCATTGGTTTGGAGCGTGCGAAAGGTAGACCGGCTCGATGGTGTGCGCGAGGTGCTGCGCAAAAAACGCAGGGCGGCCTCTTGGTCGCGGAAGGTGCGGGCCACCTCGCCAGGACGCAGGGTACGGCGGCGCACGAGGCGGTACGTTCGGGTCGATGTGCGAAGAAGTCGTTCCATGATGTGCAAAAGAAAGAAGGGCCTTTGTCGATACACACACCAAACCGCCGGATCAGGGATCATGGTCGGGGAAAAAAAGAGGGCCCCCTTCCCGATCCTGTGTTTTTTGTACCTTGTTCCCTCAAACGAGCGGGCCTTCTTACCACCCCACGCACAACCTCTCCGATTTCATTTCCACTGCTGTTCCAATAAAATCTGTCTCTCCTAAAGTTTAGAAGAGACAGACAACAAAGCGAGCGTAGCCGAGCGTGTTGTCGGAGAGGTCCCTTTCTCCTAAAAGCCCGCCCTCGGTTTTTTGAAGAAACGCACCATGCCGCCTTCCGAGAACATCACGGCCTTGCTGAGTGCGGCGCGCCACGGAGACCGCGCGGCGCTGGATGCGCTGTTTCCGCTGCTTTATGACGAACTGCACCGGCTGGCCGGGTCGC
This sequence comes from Rhodothermia bacterium, assembly GCA_030428385.1. GTDB lineage: Bacteria > Bacteroidota > Rhodothermia > Rhodothermales > JAAAOL01 > JAUIDY01. The sequence goes on from JAUIDY010000037.1 coordinate 14,746, forward strand.
AGCGCCGCCAGTGGCACGGCAACTACACCCTCAACACCACCGCGCTGGTGCACGAGGCGTACCTGAAGCTCGTGCGCCAGGACGACGCCACCTGGAAAGACCGTGCCCACTTCTTCGCGATGGCGGCCAAGGCCATGCGGCACATCCTGATCAACTACGCCCGCGACAAGCAGACCCAGAAGCGCGGCGGGGCCCACGAACGAGCGTCGCTGGCCGAGGTGGACCGGCAGGGGCTGGGGGCGATGTCGGAAGAAGCGATGCACGACCTGCTGGCGCTGGACGACGCCTTGCAGCAACTGGAAGCCCTGCATCCCCGCCAGAGCCAGGTGGTGGAATGCCGCTTTTTTGCGGGACTTTCGGTGCAAGAAACCGCCGAAGCCCTCGCCATCTCCACCGCCACCGTCAAACGCGATTGGCGGCTCGCCAGCATCTGGCTGTATCACACCCTGGGCACCCCGCTCCCTTCCTGACCCGCGCCGATGTCTCCCGAACGCTGGCAACAAATCAGCACCCTGCTCTCCGACGCGCTCGACCAGCCTCCGGAAGACCGCGATGCGTTCCTTGATGCCGCCTGTGACGGCGACGACGCGCTGCGAGCGGAGGTAGAAGCCCTTTTGCAGGCCGCACCCGGTGCGGACCAGTATTTCGATGACCTCGCGGACAAAGCTCTGCTTCCGCTCACGCCGCTGCTGGCCGCCAACCTCGATCCCACCGCTACCGTGGGGCCGTACCGGATCCTCGAAGCCATCGGGCAAGGGGGTATGGGGCAGGTTTTTCTGGCCGAGCGGGCGGACGGGCAGTTCGAGCAGCAGGTGGCGCTCAAGATTATCAAGCGCGGCCTCGACACCGACCGGGTGCGGCAGCGGTTCTTGCGCGAGCGGCAAATCCTAGCCCGCCTGCACCATCCCCACATCGCCAAGCTCCTCGATGGCGGCATCACCAACGACGGACGCCCGTTTTTCGTGATGGAATACGTGGACGGTGCTCCGCTGACTACTTACTGCAACCAAAACCATCTCACCATCGACGCCCGCCTGTCACTGTTCATCGAGGTGGGGCGGGCGGTGCAATACGCGCACCGCAACCTGATCGTCCACCGCGACCTTAAACCGAGCAACATTCTCGTCAAGGAAGACGACACGGGCACGCCGCACGTCAAGCTGCTCGATTTTGGCATCGCCAAGCTGCTCGAAGCCGACGACGCAAACCTGGCCCTTACCCAAACCGGCTTGCAGGTGATGACGCCCGCCTATGCCGCCCCCGAACAGGTAACCGGCGACCCCGTGACGACCGCCACCGACGTGTACGCGCTGGGGCTGCTCTTGTACGAACTGCTCGTCGGCTCGCTGCCGCATCAGGCCACAGGCACGGCTGCCTTGGCCCAGGCCATCACCGACTCCGAGCCGCCCCGCCCCAGCACGCTCGTCCAGCAATCCCGCACGGTACGCCGCGCCGACGGCTCCACCGAAACCATCACCCCCGACGCCATCAGCGCGGCCCGCCGGATGAGCACGACGGCCTTGCGGCGGCGGCTGGCAGGCGACCTCGACGTGATTGTGCTGGCGGCCTTGCGCAAAGAACCGGAGCGCCGCTATGCCTCGGTTGATGCGCTGCTCGAAGACGTACAGCGCCACCTGCACGGGCTCCCCATCACCGCCCGCCCCGACACCATGCGGTACCGGGTGGGCAAGTTTATCCAGCGGCACCGCTGGGGCGTAGGCACAGCGGCCGTGATGGCGCTGACGGTGTTGCTCGGCTTCGCCACCACGCTATGGCAGGCCCGCATCGCCGCCACCGAACGCGACGCCGCGCAGCAGCAGGCGGCCCGCGCCGAAGAAGTCACCGAGTTCCTCATCGGCATCTTCGAGATGGCCGACCCCAGCGCCGTGATGGGCGACACGCTCTCGGCTCGCGAGATCCTGGCTGAAGGCATCGAACGGGTGCAGCAGGATCTCCAGAATCAGCCCGAAACCCAGGCACAGCTTCTCGATGCGATGGGACGTGTGTATATGAGCATGGGCGAGACCGACCAGGCCGCACCGCTCCTCGAACAGGCCCTTACCCTCAAACAATCCCTGTATGCCGCTCCGCATCCGCAGATTGCCGAAGCTTTTCAACACCTGGGCACCCTTCGCCATAACCAAGGTCGTTTTGAAGACGCCGAGCAGATGTACCGGCAATCCCTCGACATGTATCACGTGCTGGTGGGGCCATCGCACCCCGACATCGCCCAGAGCATGAACCGGCTGGGACGCATGCAGCTTAACAAAGGCAATCTCGCCGCCGCCGATTCGCTGCTGACCACCGCCCTGACGATGCAACGCGCCACGCTGGGCACGGTCCACCCCGACATCGCCACCACGCTGAACGACCTGGGGCTGGTGCGCAATAACCAGAACCGCCACGATGACGCGGAGCGGCTCTACCGCGAAGCCCTGGCGATGCACCAGCAACTCCACGGGGCCGAAAGCCCGAATGTGGCCGGGACGATGAACAACCTCACCGTCTCGCTGATGAACCAGAAGCGCTATGCCGAAGCCGAGGCGGTGGGGCGGCAGGCGCTTGTGCTGCGGAAGAAGCTGCATGGCCCCGAGCACCCGTCCGTGGCCCGCATCACCAATACGCTGGCCGTGCTGTTGATGAACCAGCAGAAAAACGCCGCCGCCGATTCGTTTTTTGTCACCACCCTCGCGCTACGCGAGCACCTCTACGGCACCGAACACCCCAGCTATGCGGCGGCGCTGTATAACCGCGCGGTGCTGCGTACCCGCATGGAGGACTATGCCACAGCAGAAACCGTCTATCGCGAGGTGCTGAGGCTCCGCGAACAGGCCTACGGCCCGGTCCACATCCGGGTCGGCGTGACCTTGTTGGGGCTGGGGGTAACCCTCAAGCAACAAGGCCGCCTCACCGACGCCGAGGCCGCGTACCGACGGGCCCTTTCGATCTTTCAGGCGACCTACGACGCGCCGCACCGCAACGTGGGCAACGCCCAGGTGGGGCTTGGCGAAATCGCCTTTCGGCGGGGGCACTACACCGAGGCGGTGGCTGTGCTGCGCGAGGCGCTCGTCACCCTCGTTCCGGCGTATGGCGAAGACCACCTGCAGACCGTCTATGCCCGCAGCGTGCTGGGCGCCTCGCTGGTGCCGCTGGGGCAGTACGAAGAGGCCGAGATGCTGCTTCAGGCCGCCTACCCCATCCTGCAAAACCAGCGGGGCGACACCTACTGGCTCACCCAACTCACCCGGCAGGCCCTACACGACTTGTATGTGGCCTGGAACAAGGGTGAGTTGGCCATTCCCTTTACGGCTTCTTCGGACAGCACGCCCTGAACACCGGGGAAGGACGAGCGTTTGCTACTCCGCTCGCAACCCGTGGGCTGCTTATGAAGATCCGACCCTTTTCGCCATGTCCAACCCTGCCGATGATGCCCGTACCGAAGCCGCCGTGTGGCAGGCGATGGTGCTGTTTTCGACGTTGCAGACGGCCGCTGATGTGTGGCAATCGACCAAGGAGCGACGGGCGGGCCATGACCCCAGCGAACAGGAAGAAGCCACCTTCGTGCGGGGTTATCTGCGCGAAAGCCTTGGCGAACTGCAAGCCTTAGCGATGGGCCTGCGCGCCAGCCTGATCGCACGGGAAGACGCCGGACGCATCGCGGCGCTGGTGCGGCGGTTCAACGACCTGAGCATGCTGCATCGCATCGCCCGGTTGTTACACGTCATCCACCAACGGATGCTGAGTTTGTACCCCGCGCTGGACGCTGCTTTGGTGGAAGATGCCCGGGTGCTGCAAACATTCGCCTCGGCGTTGCTAGACCAAACCGGCGACGCCTTTTTGGAGCAGGCCGAAGCGTTTGCACACGATGTATTGCGCTTCTGCGGCGACCTCCACCGGGCCGTGTGGCCCTGATGTCGCCGGAAGTTTGTATTTTCGGGCAAGCAGACCCACACACCCTGCCGTTCGAGATGTCAGGGCCTGAACCCAACAGGCGCCCCACGCGTTCAAGATTGGCTTTCTAAACCACGCTTTTTTATCCCATCACCGCACGCATGAGCGACAACACGCCGAATACCCCCACCAACGGCTACGGGGCCGAGAACATTCAGGTACTCGAAGGGCTCGAAGCCGTCCGCAAACGCCCCGCCATGTACATTGGCGACGTGGGGGTTCGCGGGCTGCATCACCTTGTCTACGAAGTGGTGGATAACTCCATTGATGAAGCGCTGGCGGGCTACTGCGACCGCATCGAGGTCACCATCCACGAGGACAACTCGATCAGCGTGAGCGACAACGGACGCGGCATCCCGGTGGACGACCATCCGAAGTTAAAAATCCCGGCGCTCCAGGTGGTAATGACCACCCTGCACGCAGGCGGCAAGTTCGACAAAGACACGTACAAGGTCTCCGGGGGTCTGCACGGCGTGGGTGTCTCGTGTGTGAACGCACTCGCCACCACCCTCATCGCCGAGGTGCGGCGCGACGGCTACCTGTGGCGGCAGGAATACGCATACGGCAAGCCCGTCACCGGCGTGGAGCAAGTCCGCGCCCTCACGTCCGACGAAGGCACCGGCACCATCGTTACGTTCTGGCCGGACACTGGCATCTTCACCACCACCGAGTACCGCTTCGACACGCTGGCGGAGCGACTGCGCGAGTTGGCGTACCTCAACCGCAACGTGTTCATCCGCCTCGAAGACCTGCGCGAGGAAGACCCCGAACTGGGCGTCGAAGAATACCACTTCGAGGGTGGCATCAGCGAGTTTGTGGAATACCTCGACGAGACGCGCACGCCCATCATGGAAGACGTGATCGCGGTGTCGCAGGAAGACGGCGAGGTGCCCGTGGAACTGGCGATGCGCTACAACGCGGGCTACACCGAAAACGTGCTCTCGTTTGTCAACAACATCAACACGCACGAGGGCGGAACGCACATCTCCGGCTTCCGCCGTGCCCTCACACGCACGCTCAAGACCTACGCCGACCGCAGCGGCCTGCTCAAGAACTTCAAGGGCGACCTCTCCGGCGACGACTTCCGCGAGGGCCTCACGGCGGTGCTTTCGGTGAAAGTGGCCGAGCCGCAGTTTGAGGGCCAGACCAAGACCAAACTCGGCAACGGCGAGGTGCAAGGCATCGTCGAAAGTGTGGTGGGGGAGAAGCTGCGCATGTGGCTGGAAGACAACCCGAAGAACGCCAAGCGCATCATCGACAAGGTGGTGCTGGCGGCGCAGGCACGGGCGGCGGCCCGCAAGGCCCGCGAACTGGTGCAGCGCAAGAACGCCTTCGGCACCGGCGGCCTCCCCGGCAAGCTGGCCGACTGCTCCAGCCGCAACGCCGAGGAATGCGAGGTATATCTGGTGGAGGGCGACTCGGCGGGCGGCTCGGCCAAACAGGCCCGCGACCGCCATTTCCAGGCCATCCTGCCCCTGCGCGGCAAGATCCTGAACGTTGAAAAAGCGCGGCTGGACCGCATCCTCGAAAACGAGGAGATCAAGAACATCATCACGGCGCTGGGAACGGGCATTGGGATCTCGGACAGCGAGTTCAACGAGGAAGGGCTGCGCTACCACAAGATCATCCTGATGACCGACGCCGACGTGGATGGCGCGCACATCCGCACGCTGCTGCTCACGTTTTTCTACCGCCACCTGCGCCCGCTGGTGGACAACGGCTACGTCTACATCGCCCAGCCGCCGCTGTACAAAGCCGCCAAAGGCAAGGAGGAGCGCTACGTGTGGACGGACGAAGAACTCCGCGCCACGGTGGCCGAACTCAACGAAAGCGGACGCGGCAAGGTCACCATCCAGCGCTACAAAGGCCTCGGCGAGATGAACCCCGACCAGTTGTGGGACACCACGATGGACCCCGCGCACCGGATGCTGCAAAAAGTCACCATCGACGATGCCGCCGCCGCCGATCGCATCTTCTCGACGCTCATGGGCGACGCCGTGGAACCCCGCCGCAAGTTCATCGAGCGCAACGCCAAGTACGCGACGATTGATGTGTAGGAGAGGGCTGTCGGCTTTTGGCGGTCAGCTTTCGGCAACTTGAATTAGCAGCGTAGAACACAAGAGTATCGCTGGCATGACTTGCCGAAAATGTGGAAGCTCCGACTGGGGAACATGGACATCCTCTACTTCTGGGAAAGTGCATCGTTACTGTCGTGCATGTCGCCGTAAACGTGCCCATGCATACTCAGAACGAAAAAGGAATAGTCAAGGCCATCATACTCGGCGGGAGTGGTTGAACAAATTAGCACAATATGACCACTGTCCACGCTGTAATAGAAAATGGGAATTGATTCCGCCACGTCCTGACAGACGCTATAAATATGTTTGGACAAAAGATCATATTCTCCCTCTTTCCGCAGGTGGATCCGACAGCATTGAAAACATACAGCCGCTGTGCTATCAGTGTAATTCCTCCAAAGGCCCTCGGTACTAATTTCTCAATACACGATCGCCCGACTCAGCCTTGGAACGAGCACCTCAAGCACGATAAATGAAACCGGTACCAGGTAGCGCCACGCTACAAGAGAAGCGAAAAGAGATGGAAAGCATGGCTTAAATGGGGCACCAGCGTCCCATCCCCGGCCTTGTGCTGGAGGAAGAAGCCCGTGTGTTTAGCCGGTGGGCGAGCAGCACCGCGCCTGTCCGTTTGCGACGCGTGTGCCGCCCAGCGGGTACGGATCGTGCGGTGGACGGGCTTCGCGGGATTGGATGGGACAAGGCGTTTGGTCCTTTCCGCTGTGAAAGGACGAAAAACCAACAAGCACGCAGGTTGCGCACTCGCTTCTTAACGAGCATCCACTTCCTCAATGCCACGCTAAGGCAACGGCTCTAGCCAAAGGAGTTGATGGTTCTTTCAGGGACGAAAGAACCAAAGTCCCGCCGCCTCCGAAACCCGCGAACCCCGATCCGGCCCCACCTACTCCGTACCCAACGGGCACAAAACACGACCCAAACTGAAACGTCACGGAGGCGGCATTGGTGCTCATTTCCAGCGCTGCGCCATTCGTGAACCGTTTGAGGGAGGCACCCCTGCAAGAACGAGGCACCCGCATCCCTCGAAATACCGTCGCCCTCCCACGCGTGCGAACAAACGGAGACAACCACACGACAAACTCATCTGGTTCACTCCAACGGAACCCCGATGCCTTCACAATAAATGAAGAACGAACGGATGGGGCGCGGAGGCACCGCATACCGGTCGAACACGTGCGATTTTCCGACCCGCACCGAAAATCCCGGCAGCCATTCCTGAAACAGCGGTGTGAGAGGCGACGGTCCCCACGTCACGTTTCGCAGTTCGACGGGAAACGCCGTCCCGTTGCGGTTGGGCGTATGCAGATACGTGGCATCCTCTCCGGCGTCTCGTCCAGAAAGGTAGATCCATGTTTGAAAGGGTGTGGAAAACTGCTCTGACGCGGCAGCGATCTTTTGGAATACCGTGACCAGTGCCCGCAGGTGTTCTCGGCGGTACCGCCACCGCAGGTTGCCCCAGCCCCGCCAATCGGCGTGATAGTGCCACAGGTCCCACCAATCATCGGAGGCAGGATGGATAGCGAAATGCGCGGCATCGTGATGCACGCGCCGAAAGTACGCCTTCTTCCCGCGAAAATGCTTCCGTGGCGCTTGCCCCCTCGATGTCATCAGTTCCGGGATCATTGTTGGTCAAACGATTAAGGCAGCGTCTTGGAATAAGTGCGGGCAGCCTCTGAATAAGCGCCTACACTTCTTCCGAGGCCTCATCGGCGTGCCACGCCACCCCGTAGAGGTCACGGCGGCGGTCGTGCCAGTTGTGTACGGTGCCCTGGCGACGGTGCCTGCGCAGCGCTTGTGTGTCCAACTCATGCACCAGCACCGTCTCTACATTGGCGGTGGCCTGCGCCGCTATTCCGTCGCGGGCAAACGCCACATCCGACGGCGTGTAGACGCCCGACTGGGCGTAGTGGATGTCGGCGTTGTCGACGAACGGCAGGTTGCCCACACAGCCCGCCGTGACGGTGTACACGTGGTTTTCGATGCACCGCGCCTGGGCGCAAAGCTGCACGCGCTGGTGCCCATAGCGGTCGTGTGTGTTGTAGGGCACAAAGATAATACGCGCCCCTTTGGCCGCCAGATAACGCGCCAGTTCGGGGAACTGAACGTCGTAACAGATGAGAATACCAATCGGCCCCCGGTCGGTGGGAAAGACGTGCAAGCCGTGGCCGCCCCGTACGCCCCACCAGCGCGCCTCGTTGGGCGTCACATGGAGCTTGTACTGCCGGTCGATGCTGCCATCGCGGCGAAACAGGTGGGCCACATTGTACAGCGTCTGATCTTCGAGGATAAACTGGCTCCCCCCGATTATGTTGATGTTGTAGCGCACGGCCAGGTCAGCCATCACCCGCAGGTAGTCGGGTGTGAGGTTGGCCAGTTCACGCGCCGCCGTGCCGGGCCGGTTGGCGTCCACCAGCGAGAGCAACTGGAGCGTAAACAGTTCGGGAAACACCACGAAGTCCGAGCGATAGTCGCTGGCGGTATCGACGAAGAACTCACACTGGGTGGCGAACTCCTCAAAGCTTCCGATGCGGCGCATCATAAATTGCACCACCGCCACCCGCACCCGCTGGATGGTCTGCTGATGACGCCCTTTCACGGGCCGATAATCCAGGTTCACCCATTCAAGGTGGGTGGCATACCCGGCCGAGTCCACATCGGACGGCAGGTAATCGTCGATGATGGCTTTTAGCACAAACCCATTGGCGAGTTGGGCGGTCAGCACGGGATCGTAGAGCCGTTTTGCCATCACCGCCTCGATGTAGGCGTGCACGGTCAGGTCTTCCCGATGAGCGGCATAGCCAGGAATGCGTCCGCCCACCATAATCCGCGCCAACCCCAACCGCCGGCACAACTGCTTGCGGGCGTCATAGAGGCGGCGGGCCAGCTTCATGCTACGGAAGTCCGGGTGCACCTGCATCTCGATGCCATAGAGCGTGTCGCCTTCGGGGTCGTGGTTAGCAATGGTTCCATGATCGCTGATCACGTCGAAGTCGTGCCAGTCGGTATAGTCCGCATAATCCACCACGAGACTCGACGCCGTCGCGACAAGGGCCCCGTCGATCTCGATGCCGATTTGTCCTTCGGGAAACGTCTCCACATGGTTGCGGAACTGTGCTGCTGTCCATGACGCCATGCCCGGAAAGCAGACCTGTTGCAGAGAAGCGACCGCTTCGTAGTCAGTCGCCTCCAGCGTACGTAAGACGAGGCGGGTCTCGAAGTCTTCGATGGCTATTTTTTCCAAGGGTAGGCTCTTCGTTGATTGGCGGTAGGGATTCCTTTTCTCCCAACAGAGATTCGGCGGCGGCCCAGCAAACCACGCATGGGCTCCTCAGGTCCAGGATTCCGAAAAAAATGGCTGTCCCCTCAACGACTTCCTGCCGTGGCTTTTAAGGTGAGGCGCACGGTGGGGTCAAGCGGATAGCGGCCAAAGCGTGCGCCGTAGATTGCCAGCCCGCCCGGCAGCGCCTCGTCCACCTCCAGTTGCACCGCCAACACGCCTGTTTCGGCGGCCCGCCGTACGGCTTCGGGCGGTAGCGGCGCTTCGATCAGGTAGCCATAGGATCCCGCCTCGCGTAGCTTGCGGTCGCGGAGTTGGCTGTGCCAGGAAAGGATGCCCCGGTGGTCCGCCGGATCGTCGGGCAGCTCGTAGCGCCCCGCCACCATCCCGTTCGCCCGCACTGTCACGGCGCTGGGAAACGGCGTCTCGTCCGTCATCGGGTACGCGTTCGGGTTGCGGCTGGGATCGTGCAGGCCGCCGCCGCGCATGTAGTCGCCGCCGCCCTGCGTGGCATCATCGCGGTCTTTGCCATAGAGTTGCTTGGCCGAGGCTTCGACGAGAAAGACGGCGTTTTCTACCTCGGCGGGGGCCATCTCATCGGGCCACGAAAGATGATAGGTAAAGTGTCCCGCCCCCGCGCCATTGACTTTGAGTCCGTCGAGCACGTCCCACGTTTTTAACGACCACGCGGCCTCTTCGAAAGCGGCGGGGGCAACACGCAACAGCCGGACTTGCTGTCCGCGGTCTAGCGTCATCCGTTCGGGCACGGTGCCTGCTACAACAAACGTCGTAAAGTTGCGCTGCAAGACCGCCCCACCCGCGTCTTTGAGCATCGTCGTGAGTACGGCTACGCCCGGCTCATCGGGCATGGTGACCGTCAGCGGCGCGAGCGCCTCCGACATCCACGGGCGATAGGGGATACGGCGCATCGAGGTCGCATAGGTCTTCTTCTCGCCGAGGGTGTTCCAGCCGTAGAGTTCGGTATGCAGCGTGAGCGAATCGCCGTAGGCGCGGCGTCCCGTCAGGAAGGACGCCCAAAGCGGCACGTCTACCACCTCGCCCACACCGGCTTCCTGACTCAGGTTGGCGGGGTCACCGACGGCGAGATAGAGCGGGGCGTGGAGGTCACGCAGCGTCATGCCGTCGGCCAGGCCGTCCAGGCCGGTGATCTTGTCCGAGCGGTCGTAGCGCCAGTAACCGTTCCACTCGTTGATGACGTCGTGGTGCTCCGTGTACAGCCATCCGGCCACCTTCGGGTGGCGACGAAAGGCGTTGATGGCGCGGTGGTAATCCCACGTATAGTCAATGTCGCCCGTCGAACCCTGGTAGCCCCACACGTTGCCGAACTCGCTGTTGAGGTTCGGCTCGTGGTCCTGCTGATAGCCGGGTTCGAAGTTCCAGGTGGACCCCGGCGTCGTGCCCGCACTGATGCTGTCGAGGACGGTGGACCACGCCCAGCCGGGCAGGTAGGCGTGCCAGGTGTTGAGGTCGGTCACCGTATGCCCTACGCCGCAGCAGACCGAATTGTCTTCAACGAGGCGGCTCGGGTCTAACGCTCGGGCACGTTCCACCAGTTCGACGACCCATTCCTGCGTCTCGGGCAGGTACCGGCGCTGCGTTTCGCCTTCCGGGGTGGTTACGTCGGTGTACAGGCCCCAGGTTTCGTTAAACAGGATCCACGAAAAGATCGACGGGTGGTTGTGGTCGCGGCGCATCATCTGTTCCATCGCGTACTCCACTTCTTGCCGCTGCTCAGGCGTTGGTTCGCCCCAGCCATTCGGCACGTCGGCCATCATGAGCATGCCGAGGCGGTCGGCCCAGTACAGCTTGCGCGGGAGGGGCACCTTGATATGGACGCGCAGCCCGTTGAGCCCAATCTGTCGTGCCCGCAGCACCTCGTCGCGTACGAAGTCATCGTCGGGAAAAGTGTAAAATCCGTCGGGGTGGTACGCCTGATCGAGAGCCAGTTGCAGGTACACCGGTTCGCCGTTGAGCGCCACGTAGCGGTCGTCGGAGCCGGGCCGGTCCACCACCGAGATCGTGCGCATGCCGAAGTAGGTGTGGACCTCATCGGCCACCACCGTCGGGCCGGTCACACGGGCGGAAACTTCGTAGAGAAACGGGTCATCCAGCGACCAGAGATGCGGGTCGGGAACCGGCACCGTGAACGTGAGGCGGTCGCTTCCTTGCGGGATGGGATGCGCCACCTCCGGCAGGCCGGTGTTGGAGAAACGGAGCGTCAGCGTGAGGGCTTCGGACGCCGGTTCGAGCAGGTGCGCCGCGACCATCACTTCCTCGGCTTCCACATGGGGCGTGACGTGCAACACGTCGAGCGGGGCGGTGCCGCGGGCTTCGAGGTAGGGGGTCTGCCAGATGCCGCGTGCGTCGCCGTAGCCCTGCTTGCCTTCTAGCGTAAACGGGCGTTCCACATCGTCCACGCGGATCACCAGTTGATGCGCCGTGCCTGCTTGCACATGGGGCGTCAACTCGAACGAAAATGGCGTGTAGCCACCCTGATGCGTGCCCAGTTCCACGCCATCGAGCCACGCGGTCGTGAACCAGTCGGCAGCGCCTACGGTCAGAAAAACGCGCTGCTCCGCCCAGTCATCGGGAATGGTGATCGTGCGGGCATACCACCCGATTTCGGCTTCATCGGCGAGGCCGGAAAGCGGCGCGCCCCACGGAAACGGCACCATGATCTCGCGGTCGAAGCCGTCGGTGGCCGTGGCCCAGTTTTCCTGGATCCCCACGTCGTCTGGATCAAAGCGAAACGCCCAGGTGCCGTTGAGGTTGAGCCAGCCTGGCCGTGCGAAATCGGGACGGGGATGCTCAGGCAGCGGAATCTCGGATATGCCCTGCGCGGCACACGGCAGGAACGCGCCGGGTACCGTTGCGAGAAAGAGGACGAAGACAAGGAGGGCGTGGATCAAGCGTGGCATTTTTTCTTCCCCAATGAATGTGGCGGTTGGGAATCCGGAAAGTATAAAAACGCGGACATATTTCCGCCGCAGGCTTATCTTGCGGCTCATCTCTCAAAGACCGCTGTACTAAACCAGGGGTAAGGTCACAGTCGCTATGACGCACGGCTGGAGACCCCGTGAAACACGGGCACCTCAGGCGTTGCGGGCACTTGCTGAAACGTTGGTTCTATCGCCTCCTTTCACTGAGCACTCCCCGACGCTGCGGCCATCGCCTGAAGCGCTGCTACCTGCCCTTGCCGTGCATAGTCAGCGGCTTCGGCGAGGATGCGGGCGGCCTCCTGCGGCGCATGGAATCCCATCGAGTTCTCCGCCGCGATGTAATCGAGCCGCCACTGGGCCTTGCGTTGCAGGTCGCGGGCTTCTTCGAGTTGGGCGTCGGTGGCCCCGGCTTGCTGCGCCGCTTCGATGGCGTCGAGTTGGTCCATCAAGGCGTCGGCGCTACGCTGGAGCAGGTTGAAGTTGCGCGTCTGGATGGCATCGACGCGCGCGAGGATTTCGTCCTCTTCTACATGGTGGCACGTCTGGCAGGCGCGGTTGACGTTAAGCAGCGGGCTGCGTACCCAGTGATCCGAGACCTTGGTGGCACCGTCGCGCTGGTACGGCATGTGGCAGTCGGCGCACGCCACGCCCGCCCGCGAGTGGATGCCCTGCGCCCATAGTTCAAACTCGGGGTGCTGCACCTTCAGGATTTTGGCTCCCGTCTCGGCGTGGGTATAGTCAAAGAACGGCGTGCCGTCGGGAAGGGTCTTTGCGTCCCAGTGGGCCTCCAGGTCCTCCATGCCGAGCCCGTTGCTCCACGGAAACTCGAGCGGGAAGGCGCTGCCGCAGTAGTATTCCACATGGCACTGTCCGCACACAAACGACCGCATCTCGGTGCGGGTGGCGAGGAGGTTGGGGTCATACGGCACGACCCGGTCTGTGGCACGCCAGCGTTCGATGGACGGCATCTGTGGCAGGGGCGCCTCGGAGGCAGCCAGCGCCTGAATCCCCTTGATGAAGCCGGGGCGCGTCACGCGGAGCGCCATCGACTCGGGGCTGTGACAGTCTACGCACGACACCGGGTGGGCATGGCCGCTGTCGTGCAGCATCGTGTTCAGTTCTTCGTACGACATCGCGTTCGTCTGCTCGAAGCCCGCCATCGCATCGCCGTTGCCCAGTTCGCGGTACAGCGGCATCACCGAGGCATGGCAGTGCAGGCACGAACCCGACTGCGGCTTGGTCTGGCGTTCGGTGTCTTCCTGATCGGTGAGCATGTAGGCATGGCCCCGGCGATCGCGGTAGTCGATGGAAAAGGCATAGCCGCGAAACATGCGCTGGAGCCACGGGTCGCGCTCGATCTTCGACTCGGGCAGCGCCTCGCTGCCGCCGTGCCCACCAAAACGCGTCCGTGTGGAGAGCGCCGTCAGTTCATACGACTCGTACTGCTTGGGCCAGTTGATGCCCCACTTCGCCGGGTCGGTGTCGTCTTCGGTCACTTCCACGAGGCTGACATGGGTCGTCCGGGCTTCGCTCTGGCGCTCGAAGATATTAAACAGCAAGGCGGTCACAGCAGCAGTGGCCACGGCCACGATCACGATGAGTGTACCGTACCAGACGCGGGATTTGGAGCGGGTCATTCGGAGGGGTTGTTTTCGGATGGTGGAGGTAAAGCCGAGGCGTGAACGGGCTCGTATTTTCCAAGTCCCACCGTTTCGCCATGCCCCACGGAGCGGTGGCAGTGCAGGCAGTTCGCGCCTGGCTCCTCGGCGGGTGCGGTGAGCAGCAGGTCATGCACCGCCGCCTCGTGGCAGTGCATACAGTTTTCGTGCAGGATCCGCTGGTTGCGCGCGCGGATAAAGATCGGCTCGTGGAAATCCTGCAACGTAAAGGCTTTAGAATGCAGGAAGCCGTTTTCGCCCTTTGCCAGCCATTTGGCGACGAACGAATGCGGCAGGTGGCAGTCCACACACGTCGCCACCGTGTGGTGGCTTGCCTTCTGCCACGAATCGAACTGCGGCTGCATGATGTGGCAGTTGGCGCACGCCGCCGGGTCTTTGCTGAAATACGCCAGCCCGCGGCCATAATGGAACGTAAACGCACCAAGCCCGATCAGCACACCCAGCATAACGGTCAGGATCACAGGAGCCCAGGCGGCCTGTGCCGTGCGGGCTTCCGGTGGGAGAGGGGATTTGTCCATGGAGAGGGGATGTTGCCGGATCGCCACCCTCGTGTGGGAGAGGGGGGTTTATGGGTATGGGTGCACACGCACATTAACAAAAAGCATGGCAGAGATCAACAGGAGCGATTCCCTTCCCAAAAATCACTCGTGCCGGATGGCATCCACAGGCGAAAGCCGGGATGCCCGCCATGCCGGATAGGTGCCGAAGCCAAGACCGACGGCAACGGCCACCAACACAATCACGCCGAGGGACGCCCACGAAAACGCCACGTCGAACGGAGCCTCGGCAACCTGCTTGAGGATGGGCACCGCGATGGCGACCACGGCGAGACCCAGCAGCAGCCCCAGCAGGCTGCCCATGATAGAAATGACGATGGATTCGGTGAGGAACTGCCACACGATGTCGCGCCGCCTTGCGCCCGTGGCTTTGCGGATGCCGATTTCGCGGGTCCGTTCGGTGACGGAGATAAGCAGCACGTTCATCACCCCGATGCCGCCAACCAGCACGGCGATGCCGGTGATGAGTCCCATGATCAGCTTAAACAGGCGCACGCCCCGCTGTACCTGCGCCACGCGGGCCTCGTTGGTGACCAGCGTAAACGCAGCGCTGCCACCGTCGGTGTGCGTATCCAGCCAGCTTTCGAGGTGGGTTTTGACAGCGGGCACACGCTCCACCTGATGCACCCGCACCAGCAACTCGGGCGGCCCAGCCTTTGGGACCCGCGCCGTCCACGGCGCATACGGCCCCAGCACCAGTTGACCCGGTGCCGCAACCACCCCAATGACCTCCGCCGTCAGCGTGTCGATAGCGATGGCCTGACCGACAAGTGTTTCCACGGCGTTGTCTCCCGCAAGCCGCTGCGCCAACGCCTCGGCAAGCACCACCACCGGTTTCTCATGGTGCTCATCAGCCTCGTCGAAGAAGCGCCCGGCGGTCACCTCTACCCATGACATATTCAGGACCACAGGCGCAAGGGCCTCCAGGTAAGCGCCCGTGCGTTCGGCACCGTCCGGCAGGCGCACCGCCACGTTGGCGCGGCGCTTCAGCACCACGTCGGCGCTGTCGGAGAGGCTGGCCGCCATCGCTTCGGCGTCGTCCACCTGCAGTACGGCCACCGTGTCCCGCGCCACGCTCACCCCATCGATCCAATCTCTGGTTTTCGGCGTGACGATAATTGTTTCGAGGCTGGTGGTCGTTGAGATCTGATTGCGGCCGTACTGCTCCAAACCATCGCCGAGCGACAGAATCGCCACCAGCGCGCCCACGCCGATAATGAGGCCGAGGGTGGACAGGAAAATATGAAGCGGATTGGTGCGGAGGGTTTGAATCGCCAACAGAACGATGGCGGCAAGGCGTTTGGACATGCGGCAAGCAACAATCGGTGAACAGACTTTTCGCCCTACGACATTCCACGGCTTTTGTTAGCAGAAGCCGTCCAGCACCTAAAACATCGTGTTGTCGTGGGCCGACGTTTCGGGGACCACTTGCAGCACATCCCAGTGCTCAACGATTTTACCGTTTTCGTCAAATCGGAAGATGTCGATGCCCGCATAGTCATGGTCGCCCGGCCATTCCTGATGGCAGTGCAACACTACGAAGTCGCCCTCCGCAATCACCCGCTTGAAGTGCACGCGTTTGCCCGGATATCCCCGGGCCATGCGTTCGAAGTATGCGACAAACGCCGCTTTTCCATCGCCGACGTGGGGGTTATGCTGGATGTATGCATCGCCGACGTATTGCGCGATGGCCTCGCGGGGTTTGCAGTCGTTAAACATCAGCGCATAGAAACGCTGGGCGTTTTCCTTGTTTTGCTCCAACCGGTTTGGCATGGCTTTGACCAAGGGTTTTACGGCTTGAGAATGATGTCGCGCTGCCCGTGCCAGACGCCCTCGGCATCCTGCTGCACGGTGATCAAGCCATCGCTTTCCCGGTCTTCTTCCGTGAGCAACGGGTCGCCGACAAAATGAATGGTATCAATCCAGTATTCGTCTTTGCCTGGCTCTTTGACCGTCATATGGATGTGGGCCGGTTCGGTGCGGGTCGGGTAACTCCCCGGACGAATGGTGGTGAATTGGTACTGCCCGTCGGCGTTGGTCTTGAGCCAGGCCCGCAGGTAGCCATGGCGTTGTGCATTGCCCGTTTCGTCGCCCCGCTTCGGGTAAAGCCCGTCGGCGTTGGTGTGATAGAGGTACAAGACGATATCGGGCGCGGGGGTTTCACCATCGGCCTGATAGACGACCCCGGTGATGACAAGCGCCTCGCCGGGTTCGTTGGGACCAGCGATGGTGGTCTGCCAGTCCAGTTCATCGGGCGCTTCCGCCGTGCCGCACCATTCGCAGGCGGGCAGGGCCTGCGCCCCGGCCTGATTGTACTCCGCCGACCAACAGCCCACCAGCAGCAGCGCCAGCCCTCCGATATAAACAGATCGAATCATAAAGCCCTCGTTCCTTGCGTTCCCATGAATTAAAAGCCTTACGAAGCGAAGCGGGCAGGGTTCAAGGTTTGGAAGCCAACACCTCTTCGTAGACGGACGCCACGCCCTCCACCATGCGAGGAAGGGTGAACCGGTTCTCCACCCGCTCCTGCCCGGCTGCTCCCATGTGCGCCCGCAACGCCTCATCATTCAGCAAGCTCCGTAGGGCCTGGGCCAACGCGGCAGGGTTGTTCGGCGGCACGACGCAGCCCGTTACTCCATCCTGGTTTACCCATGACGTGCCCGTGCCTAACTCAGTGCTGACCACCGGAAGGCCGCTGGCCATGGCTTCGAGCAGGACGGTGCCGAAGGCTTCGGCACGGGCGTTGGCAGGCAAGACAAATACCTCGGCGGCGGCATAGAGGGCAGGCAGCTTCTCCGTCGCCACATCGCCGAGGAACGCCACGCGGTTGTTGAGCCCAAGTGCATGAGCGAGTTGCTTCCACGATCCGCGCATCGGCCCGTCGCCCACGATGCGCAGGTGTACGTCCGGAAGCTGAACCAGGGCGTGCAACAGCGTGTCCAGGCCCTTGTAATACCGCAACCGCCCGACGAACAGCAGCGTGGGGCGTTCAGAATTCCGCTTCACCGCCTGCCGAAAAGGGGGAGGATCGATGCCGAGCGGCACCACAGTGCAGCGACTGCGCACCGGACGTAGCCACGCCGATGAATCGCTGTAAACAGGACTGGTTGTTATGATGGCATCAGCACGGCGGAGGACGAGGCGCAAGAGTGGCGCATACAGGCGGAGCCAGCGGCGCTGCCGCACGATGTCGCTGTGGTAGGTCAGCACCGTCGCCCGCGCACGCCCGAGGAACAGGTTGGCGACGGCCCCAAGCGGATACGGCAGGTGGAGGTGGGCAATGTCGGGGCGCATCTTGGCCAGGAGCAGCGGCTGCTGGACGCTGAGCGGCATCGACGCCACCGTCGCCCAACGCCCCGCCTTGATGACGCGCACGCCCTGATACGTTTCCGTGACGGTTTCAGCGCCCGTGTTGCACACCAGCACCGTCACGTCGTGCCCGGCGGCGGCCTGCGCCTCGGCCAGCCACCGGATGTGGTTTTCAATGCCCCCCAGCACAGGGAAGTAGTCTTTGTAGACGTGTAGAATACGCATCGGTCAGCCCACGGATCGGTACACAGCAGCGGTGCGGCGGGCCGTTTCTTCCCACGAGAACCGGGTGGCCTGTGCGAGACTGGCTTGCTGCATCTGGCGGCGCAGGGCGTTGTCTGCTAAAACCTCGCCGATCGCTGCCGCCATCGCGTCCACATCATACGGATCGACGTATCGCGCTGCCGTGCCGCCCACTTCCGGCAGGCTGGCAGCGTGACTGCACACGACGGGCGCCCCACATGCCATCGCCTCGATGACCGGAAAGCCAAAACCTTCGTAGATCGATGGAAAGACGAACAGGTCGGTCCCCGTGTACAGGGCAGGCAAATCGGCTTCGGTGACAGGACCTAGGAAACGCACAAGGTCGCTGAGTTCCTGTTTTTCCACCGCCTGCCTCGCCTCGGGATACCGCTCATCCCATACCCCGGCGATCACGAGCACCTGCTCGGCGGCAACCATCGCCCACGCGTCGAGGAGGCGCACGAGGTTTTTATGTGGCTTGTTGCTGCCTACATACAGCACATACCTCGGTGGCAGGTTGAGCCGCCACCGCACCGCAGCAACCTCTTCCTCATCGGCAGGCCGAAAATGGGGCTCCGGCGCGAGCGGAACAACGGTGATTCTTTCTGAGGCAAGGCCCAGGTACTGGCACAGATCATCGCGGGTATGGGCTGAATCGGCAATGAAATGTTCTGCCGTATGCATCGCCCGGCGCAACAGAAAAGGAAACAGCCGCCGGACGCGGGGCGCAACCTGCGCGGGCAGCACCATCGGGATGATGTCGTGGATCGTAACCACGGTCGGCACACCGGGAAAATACGGCATCGCATAGTAGGGGCTGTGATACACCGTCGCCCTGTGCTTTTTGAGCACGCGCCGCACCTCCCACTGCTGCTGCAACCCGAACACGCTACTTTTGATGACGGGACCAGCGGGCGTACCGGCAGCGCCACACAACACCGTCAATTCCTCGCCTTCCTCCAACACCGTGGGCAACACCCGGAGCAGGTTGTGCACATACCGCCCGATGCCGGGGAAGGCCGGGGTGGCGGTGCGGGCATCGAGGGCAACGTGCATGGGGATGGACAAGTTGTTGAGGGCGAAGCCCCAAAATAACCGATTTGCCCCATTGTACCCGACGTTAGCTGGTCGTTTTTTGAGAGGACGAACTTCTGCTCACCCAATCCGGCCCCCATGCTTCGACGTTTCTGGCGCGCACGCAGCCGCAAGGTGCTGGTGGTGGGGCTAGACTGCGCCGAGCCCAGCCTCGTCTTCGACCGCTGGCGCAACGACCTGCCCACCCTGCGCCGGCTGATGGACGGGGGCGCGTACGGACCGCTGACGAGCAGCACGCCCTGCATTACCGTGCCGGCGTGGAGTGCCATGACAAGCAGCAAAGATCCGGGCGTGCTGGGCATCTACGGCTTCCGCAACCGTGCCGACCGGGGCTATCATTCGTGGCGCATCGCCAGCAGCAGCGCTGTCCGCGAGCCACGCGTGTGGGAGTTGCTGGGCGCGGCGGGCAAGCAGGTGGTCGTTGTCGGTGTGCCGCAAACGTACCCCGTGCAGCCCGTCAACGGATGGCTGGTGAGTGGCCTGCTGACACCCAGCGTCCAGCGGCCTTACACCCATCCACCCGACCTGCGCCACGACATCGACCGTTGGCTGGGGGGGGCAACGTATGACGTGGACGTGCCCCATTTCCGCACCGGCGACAAGGAGGCCCTGCTCACGCGCATCTACGCGATGACGGAGAAACGCTTTACGGTGCTGCGCCACCTGCTACGCGAGAAGCCGTGGGACTTTGCCATGTTTGTGGAGATGGGCGTCGACCGCATGCACCACGCCTTCTGGAAATACATGGACCCGGCGCATGTACGCCATGTGCCCGGCAACCCGTACCAGGATGCCATCAAAACATATTACCAGTACATCGACACCCAACTGGGCATCCTGCTCGAATCCGCTGATGACGACACGGTGGTGCTGGTCGTCTCGGACCACGGCGCGAAGAAGCTGGATGGCGGCTTCTGCATCAACGAATGGCTGCGCGAGGCGGGGTATTTGGTGCTCAAAGACAACGTGCCCGTGGGCGAAACGCCCGTCTCGCTCGAAAAAGCCGAGGTCGACTGGGAAAAGACGGTGGCCTGGAGCACGGGCGGCTATTATGCCCGGCTGTTCCTCAATGTGAAGGGCCGCGAGCCGCAGGGCCGCATCGCTGCATCCGATTACGAGCGCGTCCGCACCGAACTCGCCGATGCCCTCACCGCCGCGCCCGGCCCCAGCGAACAGCCCCTGAGTACCACCTGCTTCCGGCCCGAAGCCCTCTACCGCACCGTGCGCGGCATCGCGCCCGACCTGTTGGCCTACCTCGGCGACCTGCGCTGGCGCGCCATCGGCACGCTGGGGCATGGCGGGACCTTCACGCCCCAGAACGACACCGGCCCCGACGATGCCAACCACGCGCAGGATGGCCTGCTGATCTACCACGACCCCAAACGCAACCTGTGCGGCCAGCGCCTCGATGGCCTCGAACTGATGGACGTGGCTCCGACCATCCTCCGCCTCATGAAGCAACCCATCCCACCCGACATGCAAGGGCATGTGCTTCCGGTGGCTGGCTCCTAGAAGCACGGGGACGTTATAAAGAAGGATACCTTGTGGTTAAGGGTGTCCGGCAGCTATACTGCGACCGGGCCCTTCGTTGTGACGACGCCCACCGCTTAACCCGACAACGCCCTGTCCTGCCCCTCCATGCCGTCACCGCCCATCGATGACGACGGTTGTTTACATCGCCAGCCTGCCCCGTTCCGGCTCCACGCTGTTATCCCTGTTGCTAGGCGCACATCCAAAGATGGTGGCCATTGGCGAGGTATCCCAGTTCTTCCGCACTGATCCCATTGGGCAAGAGCGCCTGGAAACCATTCCGTGCTCCTGCGGCGCGCATAGGCGAGACTGTGTGTTCTGGGGAAGGGTACACCACGAACTGAAGGAAATACATTCGAACGTGGAAGCGCGGTACCGCGTCGTGCGGGCCGTGTTTGAGGACCTGTATGGCCCTGACACCCTCCTCGTTGATTCCTCCAAGTCGCCGCGCTTTCTGACGCCCTGGCGGCACCGGGATGACGTGCAGGTTAAGGTGGTCTTCCTCATCCGTGATGTGCGGGCTTACACCACCTCTCACCATCTACACGCCCGGCGACGCGGCCATACCGACAGACGACGTTTCGCGAGCTACCACTTCTTGCGCTGGTACCGGCTCAACCGCCGCCGCGACCGCCTGTTCGAGGAGCCTGACCTGAACTGCTTCCGGGTGGGCTACGAAGAGTTGTGCCTCTATCCAGAGCGGGTCCTTCCCGCCTTGGGTGCCTTTCTGGGAGTTGATTTTGACTCCCCTCCTTCCCGCCTTGGCACCCTCGAAAGCCATGTATTGCGCGGCAACCGAATGGCGCTCCAACCAGAAAAGAACGGGCGGCTCCAGTACGATCATCGGTGGATGTTTCACCGCGGCTGGTGGCTACCTTCCCTGCTTTTCCCTCATATCATGGCCTACAGCACCCAGTCCGTCTACAGCCCCCTCACCACAACCCTCTGGCAGCAATGAAAACCGTGGTGCTGGGCCTCGATGGCGCGTGTTGGCCGCTGCTGGAACCATGGCTTGCCGAGGGCACGTTGCCCCACCTCGCCGCGCTGCGCGACATGGCGGCCTGGGGGGGCCTGCGCAGCCAGCTCCCGCCCGTCACATCACCCAACTGGCGGTGTTATGCCACCGGCCGCAACCCCGGCCGCCTCGGTGTCTTCTGGTGGGAAATCGTAGACCGGGCGCAACGCACCATTCGGCATCCGCTGGCGTCCGACTTCCACACGCGGCCTTTTTGGGAAGAGTTGGCCGCCGAGGGCAAACAGGTCGGCGTCCTCAACTTCCCGACCGGCTACCCGCCCCCCGTGTTCTTCGGCGGATGGTTTACGGCGGGAGGACCGGGTGCGAAAGAAACGGGCTTTGCGTACCCAACCGCTTGGGCCGACACGCTGGGCACAACGTATGGCTACCGCGTCCATCCGCCGTCGCTCCTCCGCAGCGCTGCCGACGCCACCGCCCACCTGGACGAACTCCTGCACCTGTTGCAAACACGCTTCGACGTGGCGTTCGACCTGCTGGACGAAGGCGTCGATTTTTTGCACGTCACGCTGTTTTATATCAATGTGCTGCACCATTTCTGCTATCAGGACGCCCCCACCCGCACGGCGTGGCAGCTTATTGACGAGAACCTGGGGCGGCTCCACACCTGGACGCAGGCCCACGATGCCAACCTGCTGCTGATGTCGGATCATGGCTGTGGTCCGGTCGATACGGTTTTTTACATCAACACCTGGCTGGCGGAGCAAGGCTACCTGACGCTGCGCCGCCACGCATCGACACGGCTGCATCGGTGGGGCCTCCACCGCCAACGGATGATCCGGTGGGCACGGCGAATCGGGATGACAGCGGCGCTGCGCCGGATGGTGCCTCTGCGCCTTATGCAGGCGTTGCCTGACGACAGCGGGACGTTCGAGAAAGCCGCCAAAGGCCAGCGCATCGACTGGGAGCGTAGTGTGGCGGTGGCCAGTGGGCAAGGGCTAATATATCTGCTGATTCCGCCTGACGACCCGGGCTACGAACCCGTGCGCGAGGAGATCGCTGAAGCCCTGCGTGCGCTGCGCCACCCCGAAACGAACAGACCGCTCGTACACGCCATCCATCGTCGCGAGGACGTGTATGCAGGCCCCTTTCTGGAAAAGGCCCCGGACCTGGTGTTCGAGCAAGCACCGGGGGTGCATACGCGGGGCGGCATCGGGTCTCCTGTCCCATTCGACCAGCCCCAACAGTGGGCCGCCGAAAACGTGCCCGACGGGTTGTTCCTTGCCACGGGTCCGTCCTTCGCTCCGGTGGGTGCCCACCCTGACACCCGCATCATCGACCTTGCGCCGACGCTGTTGCATGTGATGGGCCACGCCGTTCCGGAAGACATGGACGGGCAGGTGCAGCACGCCCTGTTGGCTCCCACCAGCGAAGCCGCCCGGCGCCCCGTGGCGTTTCGGCCCGTTCTTCCCTCGGCCCCTCCCAGCTTCGCTCCTGATGAAGAAGCGGCCCTGACGGCCCGCCTGCGGGATCTGGGATATCTCGATGGGCCATAGCGGGCGCTGCGTTCAGCACCGCCACTGAACATCGTTGTTGAAGTAGTGCGTCTCCTGTACCTTGTTCTTGCCGATCGGTGGGTGCTGGGCCCGCCGATCACACACGGGCGTGCCGCCGTCTTTTTGCGCCGATGAACAAGAAATCCGGCAGCATAAAAAATGCACTGCCAGCTGACTGCCAACAGGAATACGTATGCTTCGGGTCTTGCTGTTTACCAACACGATAGCTCCCTACCGATGGCCTGTCTTTGAGCACCTGGCGCAATCTGTTGACCTCACCGTGCTCGCCGTCGATTCCCATCCGACCGCCCACCCGAACACCCTCCGCCTGGGTTCTTCTTCGTTTCGGCACCATTTGCTTCCGTCGTTCCTCCTCCGTTGGCGCGGCGCGGCGCTGCGGCTGACGCCCTCCGCATGGCGCTACGGGTGGGCACACCCCTTCGACGTGCTCGTGCTCGGCGACAACCGCCGCACGGCGCTGGACGGATGGGTCCTGCGCCAGGTGGCCCGCTTGCGCCGACGACCGCTGGTGGTATGGACCGGTTATACGCCCAGAGAAAACCGGGTGGCACACAGTCCCCGGTGGTGGCAACACGGCTTCGCCTACCTGCGCAGGCAAGGTTTCCGGCAAGCGGCGGCCCTACTTGCGTATGGCACCGCCACCCGCCGCACGCTCGAAGCCACCGGCATCGCCCGAGACCTCATCTTTGCAGGCACCCAGGCCGTTCCGCCCCTTCCCACGCCACCACCCGCTCCGCCGAGCGACGATCCCGGCCTCACCGTGCTGAGCGTTGCTGCCTTCACACCGCGAAAGGGGCTGGACGTCCTCCTCGCCGCCTTTCGGTTGGTAGCGCAACCCAAGGATCGGCTCGTGCTTGTGGGTGACGGACCCGAGGCTGAAGGACTAAAACGCGCGGCGGCAGCCGATGGGCGCATCCTGTTTCCTGGCTATCTCACCGGCTCCGAAAAAGCGCACTGGTACGCCCGCGCTGATATCTTTGTCCTTCCGACCCGCCATGATCCGTGGGGACTGGTGGTTAACGAGGCGATGGCGTTTGGCTTGCCCATCATCACGACTTCGGCGGCGGGGTGTGTGCTAGACCTCGTTCAGGATAACGGCTTTGTCGTGCCCCCCAACGACATGCCCGCCTTGGCCGACGCCTTGAAACAGCTGTTGGGAGATGCGGCCCTTCGCCAACGGATGGGGCAGCATAGCCACTCCTTAATCGAGCCCTACACGGTAGAACACGCGGCAGACACGTTTCGGCAAGCCCTCCACCATGCCGCTGCCATCCACCCTACCGTGCCATGATCTGTCTGACCGGTGATGTCCACCAGCCCCTCGGCTCGCTCGACCAGCAAGCGGCAACGCTGGATGAAGTGGCGTGTGCCCTTCGGTATGCCGAAATCGCCGCCGCCCACGGGCTCAAGGTGACGTTTTTTGTGACGGCCCGTGCGGTCACCACCCACCCCGCTGCCATGCAGGCATTGGCGCAGATGGACAACGTCTCGCTGGGAGGACATACGGTGAGTGCGTTCCAACCCCGGTGGATGTACCGGGCGCTGCGGGTGCTGGGCGGGGGAACATGGCCGGGCTGGTACCAGCGATGGGACGCCCGGCATACCCGGAAGGTGGTGGAGCGTGCCAGCGGAGCCCCGTGTGTGACGTGGCGGACCCATGCCTTTCGGGCCGACCACCGCACCCCGGCAGCCCTCGCCGCCGCAGGTATTGGTGTGGTTTCGGATGAAGCCACCGGACCGTCTGTGTTGCGCCCCCGACAACGAGGGCCGCTCGTGTCGTTACCGCTGAACACACACGAGGACCACACCCACCTGTACCATGGACTACGAACGCCGGAGCGGGTGCAACACGAACGCGCGCAGGGAAAAGGGCTGGGGGTAGGCGTCGGTCCTGACCCCGAGTCGTACACGCCCGCCGCCTGGCTGGATATCGTAACTACCCAGGTGCAACAGATCAGCGCCGCCGGAGGGCTGGCAACGCTGCTCGTCCATCCCCTTTGTATGCACGTCGTTGATGACTTTGCGACGTTTGCCGACCTGTGTTTGCGGCTTGCGTCCTACCCGAGCATCTGGGCCCAGGAGGCCACGGCTTTTGTCAACGACGACCGGGCAACCTGATGCATGTGCTTCTCCTCACCCCTCTCTATCCGCCTGCTGTTGGCGGCGCGGCTTCGCACTACGGGCTCCTCGCTCCGGTGCTGGCGAACCACTCCGCGATCCAACATGTGACGGTGTTAACCGAGCGCCATCCGGCCCTCCCACCGCTTGAACAGCAGCACACCCTGACGATCCGCCGGGTGCTGCCTCGCCGCATCAGCGGCGGGCGGCGGGCGTGGGTGGCCCATGCGTGGCTGTATGCCCGCACCCAACAGTGGTTTGCGCAGCACCTCGTGCGGCTGGTGCGCAACCAACGCATCGACCTCCTTCAGTTTCACACCCGTTACCGAGGCTCCCTGTTCTTAAACGCGTTGCGCCGCTGCCAGCGCCCGGTAGTGGCGGATGTGCACGACCGCATGACCACCCTGGCACCGCTTGCCGCACAGGTACACCATCTTATCTGCTGCAGCGAAGGCGTTCGGGCGTACGTAGCAGCGCAGGGTTTTCCCCAAACACACACGACACTGATTCCCTTGCCGTTTGTACCCCCCAGCCCCGTGCCATCCACCCACACAGAAGCGGCGCGGCGCGAGGCCCACCTCGGCGAGGAGCCCTATCTCCTGTTTGTTGGCGACATCACCCAAAATAAAGGCGTGGACGTTTTGCTGACGGCCTTTCAGCGCTGGCGGGGCCAGCATCCCGCCGTGCAGCTTGTGTTGGCGGGCATCAACCGTCGCGGACCCCGCTTTTTGGCGGCATTCCACCAACCAGGGGTGCGATACCTCGGGCCGCTTCCCCATGCCACGGTGCTGGCCTTGATGCAGGACGCCGCCCTGGTTGTCCTGCCCTCCCGGTCCGAAGGACTGCCTCGAACGATGTTGGAAGCGCTCGCCTTGGGCAAACGGGTGGTGGCACCGCCCGGCATCCCAGAGTTCGAGCGTCTGCTCCCAGACTATGTGCTTGCTTCGGTAGATGCGCCCACGCTGCATGATCAGTTAGAACGGGTGTGGCACGCCCCGGCCCCGCCCTCCTATCCCTTCGAGGATCATCACCCCGACGGTGCCGCCGAGCGGCTGGTGGACATCTATCAGTCGCTGATCTCCTGATCAGGGCAGGTTGCGGCCACCTGGGCCGCGAGGGGAGCCAGCCCTTCATCGTCCGCCAGCACGGCACGGGCCATCCTCAGTTGCTGTGCGGCCAGGTGACATGCCCCCATGCGCTCGTAAAGCACAATCAAGTTACGGTGGCTCGGTGCATCTGCCGGATTAAGAGCGAGCACCTGCTGGTTCTGACGGATGGCTCCCTCCAGCCGCCCCTGCTGTCCGTACACAAACCCGAGGGCGCTGTGAATGGAGATAGGGTCTCGCGGAGCCAGGGTGAGGGCGTGCTCATAGGACCGCGCCGCCTCGGCCCACTGCTGCTGCATACGGTGCAGGTCACCCAGGTAGCGGTAGGTGGGTCCCGCCATGGAGTCGAGCGCCAGGGTCTGTTCAAACACCGTGCGGGCTTCATCCAGGCGTTCCAGGTCTACCAACACCTGCCCCCACGTATGCCGCAGGTCCATCTTACCAGGCGACCGGGCCACGGCCTCCGCTGCAAAGTGGGCGGCTTGCTCAAGCCGTGCCCGGCGTGTGGTGTCATTATCCGCGTAGCCGGCCCAGCCCCGGTACAACCGCCCCAGGTTGGCAGGCGGGTCCGGGTGGAGCGGATGAAGGTCGTTCAGGTGCCTTAGCACGCCTGCCGCTTCTTGAAATCCGGCCTCCCGACCTTGCGGGTTCGCCCGCGCCTGCTGGACCAATGCCCGGCTGAGTTGAATGCCATAAAAATGGCTTGCTGGCGAAAGCGCCACCGCCTTCCGGTATGCGGGCATGGCATGGGCCATGTTGTTCTGCCGCTGGAGTATGCGCGCCTGCTGCAAGTAAACATCGGCTTGAATCGGGCGCAGGTTCAGGTAGTAGATGGCAACCATCACAACGCCTATAAGCAGGGGGTAGGCCCACACGCGGAATTGATGCGCCAAACGGGCTTCCGGTCCTTGCGTCAACCTCACCGCCAGGAGCCCCAGGATGAGTACCAGGAAAAGCGCATAGGCGAGCAGCGCGGGATCGAGGGCCTCCACCCGTAGCCACCGCCCCCGGTAGGCCAGCGTGAACACCAGCACCGCTATCCCCACCGTGCCGGCATACCATCCCAGGCTTCGCATCGCCGTGCGGAGCGGTTCGGCGACTGCTTCATCGAAAACAAGCACGGCGGGTACGAGGGCTGTGAGCGCAAACAGCCACACCAGGCTTGTCTGCGCAAACAGGTCTACGCTGGGCAGCCAAAAGTTATACACCAGCGTGCCCAGCATAAGCGCGACAAGCCCGCCCAAGAGCCCGCTTCCGTTTAGCTTCTCATGAGGGTGAGCGGTGGCAAACCCGGCCATTGTCCCGGAACCCACCGCCGCCAACACCCCTGCAAAGATCCAGAAATAGGTACGTGTGGCGGTAATGGCGAGGCTAAAATGAAGCTCCACCATATGGCCGATCAGGAGTGCCGTCACGGCCACCACAAGCAGCGCCAGCGGCGGCGGCGCAAGAGGTAGACGCCGCTGCCGCACGGCCTGGACGATCACAAACACCAGCAACCCGACCAGTAGTCCCAGGGGTACCGCCAGCCCGACAAACCGCCAGCCTCCATCCAGCAGCCGAAACAGCCACACCACTCCGCCCATCCCAACAAGGCACGTTCCCCCAAAGGCGATGCCCTGATGCCGCGTAGCGATCAATCCCAGAAACCGTAATGCCGTCCCCAGGAGCAGCAGCAGCAGGCCGTAAAAAAGCAGCGCTCCGATGCCTCCCGTCATCACCAGCGCATCAAAAAACTCATTGTGGGCCCGGTCCGGGTGGCGGTTTTCAAAGTGCGCAAGCGCCGGGTCATAATGCGGATGAAAAGCCAGACCGAACGCTTCGGGGCCGTAGCCTACCAACGCACGCCACGGATGGGCGTTAATCGTGTCGACGGAGCCTTCCCAGACGAGCATCCGCACCTGCGCCGTCTTCGACGTACTCAACACATCGGTGAGGCGGCTTACATAGGGCATCTCTTGAACAAACGACAGCGGCGACCCCGGTACATTGATCAGCACCACCACTGCGCCCAGCACGACCCCCGCCGAGGTAATGGCGAGGATGGTTTTCCAACGCTGATACACCGCCGCCGCAAACACGGCAAAGAAAAATAAACCCGCCATCAGCCCCAGAAAGGGCCCGCGGCTTTGCGTAAAAACGATGGCGGCAAGCTGTGCGGCCACCACAACGGTGTATACGCCAGCATGTAAGGCGGTGCGCAACGAAGCCCCCGTGAGAAACGCCAACCCGCCCCACCCGCCGATGGTAAGCAGCAAAAAGAGGGTGCCTCCCCGCGGCGTCTGCATCCAAGCCACCACCCCCAGGACCAGCAGCAATACGGCGCCGCTCCCCATTCCACGCCGCCACCAACGTGGTAATACGTCAAGCGAGGCGCGGGCGGCTTCCTGCAAGCGGTACAGCCCCAGGGGAACGGTCAGGATGAGAAACGCACTGGCAAATATGGCATTGCCCATCGTAGAAGGGACCCGCCGCACGAACTCACCGTGCCACGGAAGGGGGTCGGTACCAAAATGTTGCAGAACACCATAGATCGCGATGGGAAAACTCACCAGCACCGCTGCCGTGACCAGCCGTTGGAGTTGGGCAGGCGTGCGCAGATGACGCCACACCGCCACAAAAAAGACCAGATACGCCGCCGTGGTATACAGCCCTTGCTGCCGCTCGAACGACCCCCACACACTCAGGCGAGGCGCGATAGAAAAGGCGGTGGAAAGTACCTGTCCGGCAAACAACAGCAGCACCAACCACCCAACAGCCCGTAGCCCCCGTCCAAAGCGAGGCGTCCCGGTGTCACGCGGTGCCTCCAACCACCGGATACCCCACATCAGGGCCACGACCCACGCAAGGCTCCGTACCCATGCGACTTTGTCCGGCTCGAAGCTGCGCTGTGAGTACAGGTTAAAGAAGAGCGGCGCGACGACCAAAACCACCAACCATCCTGCCTCCATCCCTGCCGTACACCAGCGATACAGACGTGACGGCGCGTTGGTCATGATGGGCTCCTGGGCCAGAAAGAAAACTTGCGTTGAACGCTCAAAAATATGTATATAAATAGATCAATGTAAAAGGAGATGTACGCCCTTTTGGCATTGACCTCTTCCCTCGGACCCCGGCACAAGAGGAAGAACGCGGGGGTCATTCTGCCTGCCCAGGTAGAGCTATTCGTGAGCAAAAACCCAATCCCATGGCTACGCCTTCATCTCCGCGTGCCCACGACCTCGGTTGGTCTATCGGAGCGTACGATGTACGCACGCGCCTGTTGGGCCTCTCGCTAACAACCCTTGCCATCCTCTCGGCGGCGTTGCTGGTGGCCCTCGCCCCTGCCCCCAACTACGAAAAGATGGCCGAGGCCGGTATCTACGCCCCGCCCCCCACCGAACCATCAGGCGATGGGCTGCCTTCTGCATCGCAGATGGCCCTCGCTGCAGCCGGGAGCCTGGTTCCTGACAACCCGGTGCACAAGCGTGTTGAGTCGGACAATGGGTTGACCAAAATTGGCCCCGAGACCGCGACCCTCAATGAGCCCTTTGTTTATTCCCTTATTGTAGACAACAGCAGCACCACGGGCGGCGGGCCCGTCCCGGTTACCAACGTGTTGGTGACAGATCCCCTGGACCCCGAATGTTTTCAGTTTGTGAGTGCCAACGCGTCACAGGGCGAGTGCTTCTATGAAGACGGCGTGCTGCTGTGCGACATAGGATCCATGGCCCCTTTCGATGTTGTCACTATCGAACTCACGGTTATCCCCATCAAGCTGGGCATGGTGGAAAACATAGCCACCCTCACGCAGGAAGAGTTCGACCCGGATCCCAATAACAACACCGATAATTGGATTACCGAGGTTTTTCCTGGCTCTCAAGATATTGCCGACATTCAGGTAACCCTGCTTTCTCCTGATGTCATTTTTACGGACCAGCCGTTCTTCCTTGAATCAGTTGTCGAGAACTTTGGCCCTGGAGACGTCACCAACCTGCTGGCCGGAACCGCCATCATCAACGACCAAGGCGGCGGGCCGATGTACGATATTATCATTGACCCCGCCACCATCGGACTTTCCAACGGAACACCCACCAACTGCCAGGTGAGTACCTTTTCGTCAGGGACAGGCGTAGAATGTGACATCAACATCAGCGCAGACATGGTCCTCACCTATTCCTACTCGGCCACCCTGCAAGGCAACGCCGACGGGCAGGTGCTGATCACTTCTTTTGCGTCGGGGAGCATGATGGATCCCAACTTCGACAACAACCTCGATCAGACCATCATCCATGTCCTCACCGAACCGCCTGTACCGCTGAATATTACCCAAACCGTGGCGCCCAATCCGGTACGGGCCGGGGGCTTTTATACGACGACCCTGTCGATCACGAACACGGGCAACTTGAACGTCTCCGACTGGTCATCCACGTATCAGGTCCCCGAACAGACCGACGTGGTGACCGTGAACATCCCCGACGACACGAACGGTGACTTTGTTGAGGACGACTTCCAAGTGGACTGGAACCTGCCTCCAGGCCAATCGCTGGAAGTATCCCTTGTGATGAAGGTGGATGAGTATTACTCCGAAGATGCGCTGAATAGCCTCTGGCAAACACAGGGTGGCGGCAACACTCCGATTGAAACACCACAGACGGTCAGTGTTACTCCGGTGGTGCCACCTCTTTTGATCACCTCTTCCACCATTTCGGATAACACCCCACGGGCCGGAGAAACCTTAACGGCGACCTGGTCCATTTCCAATACAGGTAGTGTGGAAAGTTATAACACCGAATGGACCGCCTACCTCCCGCTCGAAAACTCAGTGATTGCCTCCAATACCGCCCAGGGATCGCTTGAGATGTTAACTGGGACGCTGAACGCGGAGCCCGTGCACCAAATCCAGTGGAACATTACCACCCTTGACCCCGGCGAAACGGCCCAACTGGAAATCTCCCAGCAATTGCTAAAAAGTGCAGATGGGATTCAAGCGTACACCTACGTCGTCGACGCCGATGGAGTGGACCCCTTCACGCAAACCCTCTCTGTCGATATCACCGGCCTTCCCGATACCGACATGGGCGTCAACGTGGACAACGTCACCACCGAAGACCTCATCGCCAACGGCGGGACGGGACGGGTGTATCTTCCTATTGTCCTTAAGCAGGGAGCCGGGCTCAAGCAAGACCCCGCCTGGGACGAACCGCTGGTGACCAATGGCGTCTCGCAGGAGGACATCACGAATGTGATCATCGAAGCAACTGTGCCGCCCGAGTTGGCCTTTGCCGACGTGATGGTGAACCCGGAAAGCGCCGAGATCACGCGCAATGATCACGACTACACCGTGCGCATTCCCTCCATTGCGGACAACGAACTGGTGGAGATCTTCGCCGACATTCTGGCTACAGAGGTGGGCTCGTTCCTTTATGAAGGCACCATCGACGCCGACGTGGACGACCCCGACCCCTCGAACAACACCTTTAGCGTGACCATCGAGGTGCCTACGGGCGTCAGTGTGGAAGCGGGCGACGTGCCCACCACCTATGCGTTGCAGCAAAACTACCCGAACCCGTTTAACCCCGCTACCCGCATCGGCTTTGCGATTCCCGAACCGAGCCATGTGGTGCTGCGCATCTACGATGCCGCCGGGCGGGAAGTGGCCACGGTGGCGGACCGCACGTTTGCCCCAGGCCAACACACGGTCACCTTCGACGCGGGCGAACTGCCGTCCGGGGTGTATTTTTACCAGATCGAGGCGGGCACCTTCACAACCTTCAAGGCGATGGTGTTGCTTAAGTGACCGGGCCACGGGCGGGATGCCGCTGGTCGTTGATGACGGCTTGAATGATGGCGTCGAGGTCGTGCTGCGGGTTGTACGCAATGGTGCGGCACAGCTTGGCGAGGTCCGGCACGCGCCGCCGCATGTCTTCAAAACCGGGT
>JAUIDY010000190.1 GCA_030428385.1 Rhodothermia bacterium
AGCATCCCTTCCAGGGCGTCCCGTACATCCTCAATGGCGTTGTAGATAATGGAGTACGTACGGATATCGATTTCTTCACGCTCGGCGGCGTTCCGTGCTCCAGCGGTCGGGCGAACCTGAAAGCCAATAATAACGGCATCCGATGCGGAGGCGAGCAAGACATCACTTTCTGTAATGGCCCCTACCCCACTATGGATAATGTTAACCGCAACCTCTTCATTGGAAATCTTGAGGAGCGAATCGGCGAGGGCTTCCACGGAACCACCCACATCGCCTTTCAGGATGAGATTGAGTTCGTTAAAGTCGCCCAGGGCCAGACGCCGACCAATATCATCCAGCCGCACGTGTTTACGTTGACGGATGGTTTGTTCGCGGTGAATTTGTTGGCGTTTTTGTGCAATGATTCGGGCTTCACTTTCTTCATCTACGCCGACGAATTGATCGCCAACGTCGGGAGCACCATTAAAGCCAAGCACCAAGGCGGGCTCTGAGGGTCCTACGTACTCGATGCGATGGTCACGCTCGTCGAACATGGCGCGTACACGCCCACTGTGGATACCTGCCACGAAGGGATCTCCGACCCGCAAGGTGCCATTTTGAACCAACACCGTAGCCACGTTGCCGCGTCCTTTGTCGAGGCGGGCTTCGATGATGATCCCCACAGCGTGCCGATTGGGATTGCCTTGGAGTTCGAGCAGGTCCGCTTCGAGCAACACTTTATCGAGGAGATCACTAATCCCGTCGCCTGTTTTGGCGGAGACATGCGCACATTGCACATTGCCCCCGTACTGCTCCACCAATACATTATGCTCTGCCAGTTCACCCATCACTTTAGGAATATTGGCTTCCGGCAGGTCGGTTTTATTAATCGCGACGACAATCGGGACTTCAGCAGCCTTCGCGTGGTTGATGGCCTCAATGGTCTGGGGCATCACCGAATCGTTAGCGGCAACAACAAGAATAACAACATCAGTCACTTTAGCGCCACGGGCACGCATGGCAGTAAACGCTTCGTGACCTGGGGTATCGAGGAATGAGATGTCCCGGCCATCCGGTAATTCTACTTGATAAGCCCCGATATGCTGAGTAATCCCGCCGGACTCACCCGCCACCACATTGGCCGAACGGATATAATCAAGCAAGGATGTTTTCCCGTGATCAACGTGGCCCATCACCGTGACGACCGGTGCCCGGTTTTCAAGATCTTCGGGGTTGTCTTCTTCCAGTTCTATGTCGTCCACACCAAACTCGGTGATGAACTCCACTTCGCGGTCGTATTCAGCAGCAATAAAGGCAATGGTATCCGCATCCAGGCGCTGGTTAATGGATACCATCATCCCGGCGCTAAACAGGGTGCTAATCAGTTCATTGACAGGAATACGGAGCAAGTTTGCAAGTTCGCCTGTGGAGACAAATTCGGTGACCCGTAATACTTGCTCCTGCTCTGCACTCTCCTGACGTTCTCGTTCGCGATCCTCTGCATGACGTTCGCGGCGTTCTCGACGACGGCGTTGCCGCACCCGAGCAGCGCCCATTTCGAGCTCACGCAGGGTCTCTTGCAGCATTTGTTCGACATCTTCTTCGTCGACTTTCGGCTTGCGCTTGCGTTTCCGCTTGTTGGAACGCCCTCCATCGCCGTCATCAGAATCTTTATCCTTTTTACGCGAAACTGGAGCGACGGCAACTTTGCCCTCACCGCCATCGGTAGACTTACGTTTGCGCTTCCGCTTGCGTTTGGGTTTACTCTCTTCGATTTGAGAAAGGTCAACTTTGCCAAGAACGGTGGTCCCGCGCAATTGGTAACGATCCGCTGTTAGAAGTCCAGCTTCTTCTTCCTCCACATCAGATTCATCGGATTCTTCCGCTCCTTCGGGTTCCTCGACGGCTTCTGGTTCCTCTACCGCTTCGTCAGCGTCACTACTTGTCTGCTCAACACTAACGTCCTCTGCCGGGGACTCTTCAACTTCAGGAGCATCAACGGCGGGTTCTTCGGCTACTTCTTCGCTAATCGCCTCGGCTTCGGCTACACCTTCTTCCACCTCGAGAACGGGCGCACTGGCGGGTTCCTCTGCTTCTTGAACGGCTTCTTCCTCTGAAGCTGGCTCCTCTTCTTCAATGAGTGCCGGCTCTTCCACATCCTCCGCGGCAGCAGTTGACGCTTCGTCCTCTATCGTTATCGATTCTTCAGCAACGTCCGTCTCCGATTCAGTCACTGCTTCGATGGGTTCAGCAGGTGCTTCTTCCAGAACGGCTTCCTCCTGTGTTGCCTCTACAACTTCCTCTTCGACAGGAACCGGGGCAACGTCTACTTCTTCGACAGTCTCATCTTCCTCCTGCAGCAGTTCAGCGTTCCGTGCGGCTCGTAATTCTTTGAGGCGTGTGGCCGACTCAATATCTTCCGCAAATGCCTCTCTAAGTTCAAGGTAGGCTTCTTCATCGGTGATGGACGCATTAAGCCCCTTGCCGGATAACGCCTCTGCGTATCCGGTCTCTTGGAGATGCTCAACCAGGGTTTCTACCGTAACGTTGAGCTCTCGCGAGACTTTGAAAAGTCGAACCTTCTTAAAATTACTGGTTTCAGTTGTCGCCATGTAGACGCTTGTACGT
This sequence comes from Rhodothermia bacterium, assembly GCA_030428385.1. Classification (GTDB taxonomy): domain Bacteria; phylum Bacteroidota; class Rhodothermia; order Rhodothermales; family JAAAOL01; genus JAUIDY01. The sequence continues at coordinate 2,608 of JAUIDY010000190.1, forward strand.
TATACAACAGGTATGGGCCAGACCAAAGACGCAGCATAACTACGTCAGGTCATTTGGTTCAGCCACCGGGTTCGATGAAGCCGGAGGGGTATAGTTTGGGTCTTCTTCGTCAAACTCAACACGGATGGCATGCACGAGCCGTTCTGCAATTCCACGTTCGAGGCCAGAGCGGCGCACCAATTCATCTATGGATAACTCCAGCACGGCCTTTGCACTATCACATCCGATATCACGCAGCTTTTGGATCGTTTCTTCCTTGAACTCGTCCGCAAACTCTCCAATTTCGATATCTTCTTCGTCCGCCGGGATCTCACGATAAACATCGATCTCGTATCCAGCGATCTTCGAAGCCAACCGAATGTTAATCCCGCCACGCCCAATGGCTTGGCTCACTTCGTCCGCCTTAACTACGACCTTGGCCCTGGGGGGATCCAATTCTTCGTTCAAGGTGACGGAGATGGGATTGGCAGGAGACAGGGCACGCTTGATAAACTGATGAATGTCATCGGTCCATTCCAATACATCGATGTTTTCATTGCTTAACTCACGGACAACCGCATGAATTCGGTTTCCCTTGAGACCAACACATGCGCCAACGGGATCGATTCGTTCGTCGTGACTGATTACAGCCACCTTCGCCCGATCTCCCGGCTCACGCACAATACGTTTAATCTCGACGATCCCCTCATCAATTTCTGGGACTTCCAGTTCAAAGAGACGCTCCATAAAAGCCTCATCCGCGCGGCTAATGATTACTTGCGGGCGATTCCCTACGTCGCGGCGCACTTCTTTCACAACGGCACGCAACATATCTCCTTTGCGATAGCGATCTTTGTAAATCTGCTCGTTTCGGGGCAGGACGAGTTCCACTTTATTGTGGATAACTAGTACTTCACGGCGGCGGGTCTGATAAATTTCACCCACCACTATTTCCCCAACGAGATCAGAATATTCCTCATGGATATTTTCTTTCTCAATGTCACGGATGCGCTGACGAAACGTCTGGCGCGCTGTTAACACCGCCCGGCGACCGAAATCGGAGATGTCAAGCTCACTCGCAACCTCGTCCTCCACCTCAAAGTCCTCATCAATCACCTTGGCATCAGTGAGTTCAATCTGCGTAACAGGATCCTCGAGGTCATAGTTGTCTACCACCTCGCGAATGTGCAAGATCTGAATATCGCCATGGTCGGGATTTAAAATGATCTCAAATGAGTCATCCGCCCCATATCGCTTTCGGATCATGGCACGAATGACGTCTTCAACGATCAGTTGAAGGGTGTCACGGTCGATATCCTTCTCCCGTGCGATCTCGGCAAATGAGGAAACTAGATCCGTGCTTTGCATAGATTGAGTGCGTTTTATGTCAGGACGCCCCCGGTGTTACCAGGGAAGCTTCACTTTTGCCCATTTGATAGCCGAAAAGGGAATCGTCACTTCACCCTTTGGTGAATTAACAAGGAGAACATCCTCAGAAACGGACAACAGTTCTCCTTTCACTTCCGTATTTCCTCCTTCTGCTTTTTCAAAATGAACGTGTAGGGTACGTCCAATGTTTTTGAGATACTGACGATGTAGCTTCAACGGCCGGTCAACCCCAGGCGTAGAAACGGTTAACTGATACCGTGATGGAAAAAGGTCTTCTGTATCGATTAAAAAGCCAACGTCGCGGCTGATTGATGCAAGATCATCTACTCCTACGTTGGTGTCGCTATCAACAAAAATGGTGATCGATTGTGAACCCACAGCTCCCTTCACCTCCAGGTCAACAATGTAATGCGGCGTTGAAGCCAACACTTCTTCCACCAACGTGCGGACACGTTCGCTCAAGGTCAATTCTGAAGGATGTGATACAGAAGCCATGCGAAAAGGCTATAGTGCAAAAAACGCCCGAACCCGAACTGGCCGGGGGCAGGCGTCGTCGCTGCAAAGCAGGTGGACAACAAAAAAGGGCGGCGATGTCACGCCCCCCTCTCACGTGGTACTAATATACACCCCGGAGAGGCGTATGTGCAACGTTTCGTCGAGTAGGAATGAACGAGGTGGGAGAACAGGTGTTCCTTTTGATTTTCGCGTTAAACCAGAGAAGGTCGCCGCTCCGACTCAACCGGGTCAGGAAAGTCAAGCATATAGTGTAATCCTCGGCTCTCGTGTCGCATTTGTGCACTTCGAATGATGAGATAGGCGACAGCAATCATGTTTCGCAGTTCACATAACCCCGTTGAGATGCGCGACCTTCGGTAAAAATCTTCGGTTTCCTCGTAGAGTAAATGCGTCCTCCGAAAGGCGCGGTCGAGTCGCAATCGGGATCGAACGATCCCTACATAATCCCACATAACCCGGCGCAACTCTTCTCTGTTGTGGGATACCAGGACCCACTCTTGTGGACGTTTTGTGCCACTGGAATCCCACTCCGGAACCGCCATATTCCAAGACTGGGTTTTGACATATTCGACCGAAGGGGCCACGGCCCGATGACTAAACACCAACGCTTCGAGCAAGGAGTTGCTTGCAAGCCGGTTTGCGCCATGTAATCCTGTGCACGTCACTTCTCCGCAGGCGAACAACCCTTGTATGGACGTACGTGCGAAGGCATCCGTTTGAACACCTCCACATTGGTAATGGGCAGCCGGTACTACGGGAATTGGCTGCTGCGTGATGTCGATCCCAAATTGCAAGCACGTCTCGTGGATCATCGGGAAGTGTTCTTTCACAAACGCGGCTGGTTTATGAGAGATATCCAACAAGACGTAGGCCTCTCCCCGCTGTTTGAGTTGATCATCGATGGCGCGTGCCACAATATCGCGCGGAGCCAACTCGGCCCGGTCATCATAGGCAGGCATAAATCGATCACCCGCCTGGTTAAATAACAACCCCCCTTCCCCTCGAACCGCTTCAGAGATCAGAAATGAATGTGCCTCGGGATGAAATAGGGATGTCGGATGAAATTGAACAAACTCCATGTTCGACAGCCGCGCTTTGGCTCGGTAGGCCATGGCGGTGCCATCTCCGGTGGCTATGGCTGGGTTGGTAGTATGTAAATAAACAGCACCGGATCCACCGCTTGCCAACATTACCACTTTGGCCAAAAAAGGAATTACCTCTTCGGTCTGCTCATCGAGCACATACGCTCCGTAACAATGAATGTCAGGCCGAACACGGCTCACATGTTGTCCTAAATGATGCTCTGTGATCAAATCGATTGCATAGTGATATTCAAAAATCTGAATATTTGGATGGGCCCGCACGCTCGTAAGCAAAGCACGTTCTACCTCCCGACCCGTTGCATCAGCAGCGTGCACAATGCGGTTCGCAGAATGCCCGCCCTCGCGACCCAGATGCAGTTTCCCAGTACCTGTTCGGGTGAAGTGTGCACCCCATGCCATTAGTTCACGCAACCGCTCTGGTCCCTCTGTCACTACAATGCGCACTATTTCAGGGTCACAAAGACCCGCTCCTGCATCTAGTGTATCAGCGATATGTTGGGCGAACGAATCGCCAGGGTCCATGACCGCTGCAATTCCGCCCTGTGCATAGTTAGTATTAGACTCGGCCGATTCCTTTTTAGTGATGATCCCAACCGTTCCATACTCGGCCACTTGCAACGCGTACGAAAGCCCGGCAACGCCACTTCCAATGACCAGGAAATCAAAAGCTTGATGATGTCCCATACTCAAAAAAATTGGTAAGGAATATGTGCAGTGCCCCCCATTGAGCACGCATGCATACGTGCTTAATATAGGTGCCTTCATTCATTATTGGGAAGGGCACTCCAGGTAGCGCGTTTTACATGCTGAAATGGAAATTTGAACAGGTCACGAACTTCTAAAAGAAGAGGTGCAATGAGTGGGTTGAGGAGTTCTTAAAAGCAACGATGATTCAGCACAGGCTAAGCTGTTTGCATCAAGTAACTTTTGATAAACGGTTCAAGGTCTCCATCCATCACCCCATGAACATCCGTGATTTTGGTTTCGGTCCGGTGATCATTAACCATGGTGTACGGCTGAAATACATACGAACGTATCTGGCTTCCCCATTCGATTTTTTTCTTCTGGGACTCCATCTTGTTCTTTTCGGCTTCCTGTATTTCACGCTCTAACTGATAGATCCTGCTTTTTAACATAGTCGTCGCCCGGTCTCTATTCTGAAGCTGACTACGTTCCTCAGTACATTCAGCCACCACACGGGCTTGGGTTCCATTGGAGAGGTTACCCGTCCAAATAAGCCGCACTCCCGTCTCCACCTTGTTCACGTTTTGCCCTCCCTTCCCACCTGACCGGAAGGTTTGTAATTCGATATCAGCTGGGCTTAACTCTATTTCGATGCTGTCATCAATTTCTGGATAGGCGAAGACGCTCGAAAAAGAAGTATGACGCCGCCCACTTGAATCAAAAGGAGAAATGCGCACCAACCGATGAACGCCGGATTCGGATCGCAGATAGCCATACGCAAATCGACCTTCAAATTGAAGCGAGGCGCTTTTTATCCCCGCCGTGTCGCCGGGTTGGTAATCGAGCAGGCTCACTTTATATCCGTGTTGTTCGCCCCAGCGGGTGTACATACGAAGCAACATTTCGGCCCAATCCTGGCTCTCTGTTCCTCCTGCCCCTGGATTTATTGTCAAAATGGCATTACGGTGATCATCAGGGCCACTAAGCATGTTGCGCAATTCAAGCCGCTCCACCGCTCGCTCAAGAGCAACAG
>JAUIDY010000038.1 GCA_030428385.1 Rhodothermia bacterium
CCGCACCCGTCAGCGCGAAGAGATACACCGCTGCTGTCACCGCCATCTGTTGTTGATCATCAACGCTGCGGTCGGCGTCGCCCGCCTTGATGATCTGCGTGTCGCAGTTCGTTTCCTTCGGGTTGTTGTGATACCAGTCCCAGGCCATGATGGCGCGTGCTTCCAGGTCGGCCACATAATCGGCGAAGGCCTCAAACTCGGCCAGCACCAGGGCTGCATGGGCGAACATACCTGCCGCTGCGATAGAAGAAGACGAACACTTGGGGGCATAGAAGCGCGGAGCGGGATCGCTCGACGGGGGCGAGCCGAGGTCGAAGGTCTTCGAGCCCATCTTGATGTGAACGCCACCATCTTCGGTATCCTGCATCCGCTTGATCCAATCCACCTCCCAGATAATCTCATCAAGGATATCGGGAATCCCATTGCCCGACTCGGGGATATTTACGTTATCCGTCCACACTTCGGGGTTCAGGGCATACGCGTCGAGGAGCTGGTGAATGACGGATTCGGCAAAGGTCACATACTTATTAAAATCGCCCGCATCGAACCAGCCGCCATGCAAGTCTTTGGCGGTATTGCTGCGAGGCGGTGCCGATACAAACACCGCTTCAGTATCCTGGCCTGGCCCGGCGAAAGAAACCGCGTCGGCCCAGCAATCCCCCGCGTGGGTGGCGTCCTTGGCAATGCCACTGCGGTTGTAATAAAACATCCGCAGCGCGGCGTTGAGTACATCCGCATACACCGCTTCTTCGATCTCGAAGGAATACGATTGCAGATTGTTGGCGGGATCGAACAGGAAATACGAACCGGGGGTGGTCACAGCGGAAAAGTCGAACCACCAGCCCTGGTCGCCGCTCTGAACATGGGTGGCACCACCTCGCCAGACTGCCGGGGCACCGGAAAAGACAACCTCATCAGTGTCGGCACGCCGCACCTCGATGGTATTGCCAGGAATGTATGAGTCCGAGGCGTTATAGCCTTGCTGGGGGTTTGCCAAAACAGCCACCTTCGGAGCGTCGGGCTGGTATCCAAACTGGTCAACGCGAATCAAGGGCGTGCTTGCCAACTGCGCAAAGAGCGGCAAAGGGAGAAGCAGGACGGTCAAGAAGCAGCACACCTTTTTCAATAGGAGGCGCATGTAATGGGAAAAATGCGACGTATGCTTTTTGAGCATCAGGGGAACGGGAAAGGGATTGTGGGATCAGGGGCAATGGATAGGAGGGGAAGAGTACTGTGATGTGTCGTTCGCTTGACGCATCGGGTCCGGGGGAATATATGAATCACTTGTGTCATCATAAGAAGAATTAAGCACTTGCAACCCAGCCCTTCGTTCGATAATGTCATGTCCTTCCAATTACTTTACCCTTCGATCCTCTCACCGCCACGAATATGATTCAGCGCACCGCCTTATTCCTCCTGCTTTCCGCCCTGCTCGTACGCGTAGGCGAGGCCCAGCCTCAGCGCACCGTGATCATCGATGCCGACACAGGGAACGAAGTGGATGACCTGTATGCTGTTGTACAGGGACTGATCGCGCCGTCGTGGAATGTGGTGGGTCTCAACGCGACGCAATGGCAGGTCAGCCATTGGGCCGTTGCGCAAAGTATGGAGGAGAGTTATCGGTTGAATCAGGTGCTGCTGGCGTACCTCGGCCTGAACGGGCAGGTGCGCTCCAACCGAGGTGCCGAGGCTCGGCTGTTCGACTGGGGCAACCTGTCGCAGCCGTCCGCAGCCTCTAACTTTATCATCCAGCACGCCCATCAGGCCACGGAGGACAAGGTAGTGGTGTTTGCCTTGGGGGCGCTTACCAATGTCGCCTCAGCCTTGCTCGACGATCCGTCAATTGCTTCGAAGATTGCGCTGTATTGGCTGGGCTCGGCCTACGACTTCGAGAATGGCACCATGAGCAACATTGACTTCAACAGCGTGATGGATGTGCAGGCGGTGCATGTAGTGCTGCATTCAGACGTGGAACTGCACATCATTCCCGTAAATGTGGCGGCAGCAATGACCTTCGACTGGAACGAAACGCGGGACCGTCTTGAAGGAAAACACGACTTGCTCGACTTCCTGCTCCAGCGCTGGTACAACCACCTCGACGGGGGACGTGACCAGCGGACCATTTGGGACCTTGCACTGATCCAGGCGGTCTTATCTCCAGAAATGGCGACCGAAGTACAAGTCCGAACCTCCAAGGAGCGAGGCGACCGTGACGTGTGGATGTATCGCTCCATTGATGCGGAGGCAATGCGTGAAGCGTTTTTCCAGTCGGTGCTTGATCATCTCGGCGAACGGGAGTAAGTGTGCTTCTTCAGGCTCCTGCATTGCGCCACCCGCATGGTTTCCGTAGCTTCTTGAACCCGTCCGCCGCATTTCGAGGCCCTCGTGAGTCAGGATTTCCTTTCCCAGATCCGCGCCCAGGCGCAACAACGCATCGCCCGGCGGATGTACGGGCAAGCCGATGAGTCGGAGCGGCTCTTACAGCAGCTTGGTACTGATATCGCCACCGCATGTGGATGTACGGCGGTGTTTGGTGCGCAGAAAAATTTGGGCCGGGCTCAACAAAAGGTGATGGGCGAAAAGGGCGGCGACTGGTACGAACTGTACGACGTCGTCCGGATGACCATCCTCGCGCCCAACATTTCCACGCTACGGCAAGTCCAGACGATGATACGGACGCAGTGTACGGCCCGCAACGGCCTCGGAATCATCCGCGACTTTGAGCAGGTGGCCAGCCAGTCGGCGTGTGGCTATTCAGGGCTCAATTTCGTGGTGCGGCTCCAAAACGGAGAGGCGGGCGAGATTCAGGCGAACCTGCCCAATGTGCTCTACGGGCAGTTTAAAGAGTCGCTGTTTCAGCAGGTGTTTGGCGTGAGCCTGTTTATGCGGATCAAAAGCTCATATCAAGTGGAAGGCGGAGTCGGTCATCCGTTCTACGAAATCTACCGTACAGGGCGGGGCACCATGCAAGGCAAACAGGCGGCAGACCTCAGCACCCGCTATTTCAACTACTTGCGCGGGATGCCCAACCTGAACGTCGGAAAGGCGCTCCAGCAGGAAATCGACACCTTCAAACAGTCCAACCGCTCGGCTTTTCGGGGCTGAGGGTTCTTAGAAACTGTCTGGTATGTCAGTTGGGAAGCGAGCCTGAGGGGTTTTCGGGCCTGAAACGAACGACTTTGGAGGGTCATAGCAGCGCTATGGGCCGACAAAGTGGGCGATGTCAGGGTCGAAAAGAACCAGGCGTAGCCCCAAATCATCGTACCAGACAGTTTCTTAGTTGCTCGCCACGAGCCGCGCCAGCAGACCACGTACAAAACGCACCTCGTCGTCGTTGATAGTGTGTCCCATGCCGGGATAGATGCGCTTGGTCACGTCGGCTCCCAGGGCTTCGAATATCTCGGCGCTCTGGTGGACGCGGGTGACTGGAATGTGGGCATCCACATCGCTACATCCGAGGAAAATGGGCGTTCCCGCCAAGTCTCCCGCGTAGTTATACCCTTTGTCGTCCGGCGGCTGGCCTTCATGCTGATCATTGCCGATGAGGCCACCGCTGAAGGCGACCACGCCGCCGAGGAGCGTGCCGCGACGGGCTGCAAACTCCAATGCCAAACACGCACCCTGCGAGAAACCAAGCACCACGGTTTGCTCAGCAGCAATGCCTCCCGCTTCGATGTGGGCCAGCACCTCGCCGATAGCCTGGAGGCCCGACGAAATCCCCGGCTCGTTGTAGGCCAGCGGAGCGAGGAAGCTGTGCGGATACCACGTGTACCCACCTGCCTGTGGCGCGAAATAGGCAACATCGGGTTGGGCAAACACATCGGAGAGGTTCAGGATGCTTTGCGCCGACGCGCCCCGACCATGTATCAGCACCATGGCGGCTTTGGCCCGGTGTAGCGGAGCGCCCGCTTCGGCGAAGGATTGGTTTTGGTGCGGTCCCATCGCCGTCATGATGCTTCTGTGGGGAGGTGGAGGTCGAGAAGCCGTAGTTCGATGCGTTCACGCTGCGGTTCGAGCCACGGGGGCAGTTTCAGGTCGGTGCCCAGTGTTTCCAGCGGTTCGTCTTTGGTGAAGCCCGGCGGGTCGGTGGCGATCTCGAACAGCACACCACCGGGCTCGCGGAAATAAATCGATCGGAAATACTGCCGGTCCAGTATGGCGGTTACGTTGTACCCTTGGCTGGCCACGGCCTCGCGCCATGCCTGTTGTTCTTCTTCGTCTTTTGCCCGGAACGCAATGTGGTGCACCGTGCCGTAGCCCATGCGTGAGCGCTCCGCAGGAGGCCCCAATAGGTCGATAACCGTGGCGTGGGCATCGCCGGGAGCTTGCAAGCGCAGGCGTCCGTCTTCTTCACCCACTTCGGCATAGCCAAAGGTATCGATGAGGAGCCGGGCGGTGTTTTCGGGCTGTGCGATGGTCAGGGTGGCACTGTGAAAGCTGCGAATGGCATGCTCAGCAGGAACGTGCGGCACCGGAGCACGGGGAACGTCGCCGTCCGGCAGGTGGGCGATGAGTTCGAGCGGCAGGCCGTCCGGGGCTTCAAAAGCAAGCACAGGAACGCCAAACCGTTCCGCCGGAGCCTGAAACTCGTAGGCGGCATCGGCAAAACGGGACATCCAGAAGTCGAGCGAATCTTTCGAGACTGAAAACGCCGTCGCCGTCGCCATGCCGAGGCCACTGCGACCCTTGAGGGAGTCGGACCAGGGAAAAAACGTGAGCAAGGTGCCTGGCTGCCCGAGGTAGTCACCATAGTACAAATGATACGTGCCCGGGTCGTCGAAATTGACGGTCTTTTTCACCAGCCGCAACCCCAGCAGCCCAACGTAAAAGTCGACGTTTTGCTGTGGGGGGCCAGCGATGGCGCTGATATGATGAATGCCTGAAATCGTTGGCATGGTGCACACCCATTTAGGTTGAAATCAAAAACAGCCGACGCGCCAAGATAGAGGTTGCATCGGGAAAACATTTACCTGTTTGAACAAGTAATGTGGCAGGCCAATTGTGACGAGGTTGCACCGATAGAGGCTATTCGGCTGTGGCCGCGCAGCGGAAGCCGAAGGCGTTGGACGTCACATCGCGCAGCGTGCCGGCGCGCCAATACGTTCGCATCACTTCGGTGGCGTGGTTAAAGCTGCCGCCTCGCAAAATACGTATGCCGGAGGTTTCGAGGTCGGAGTAAACCGGGAGCGAGTCAGGGTCAGGGTAAAACTGGTAATAATCGCCGATCCATTCGGCTACGTTGCCGCTCATGTCGTGCAGGCCCAAAGCGTTGGGCAGGCGTTCATTCACCGCCAGCGAATAGTTCGCGTAGGCACCGTCGAGGTGGGCGTAGTTGGGCAGATCGTCGACGTTGTTGGTCCCGGCATACAACATTTTCTGGCCCCGGTCACGAGCGGCATATTCCCATTCGGCTTCGGAAGGGAGGCGGTACCCATAGGCTTCGCAAAACGCCAAGGCGTCATCCCAATCGACCTGTGCCACGGCTCGGTTGCCGCGTCCTTTCCCATCATCATCAGGCAGCGGGCGTCCGGTGGCGAGGGCGAACGTGTCGTACTGGGCGAAGGTCACCTCATATTTGGAAAGGTAAAACGATGCCAGCGTAACGGAATGCACGGGGATGGCGTCGGTGTTTTTCCCCTCGAATACGTCGCCAATCTCAAACGTACCGCCTTCGATATATATCATCTCGACTTCCAACAGTCGGTCACGCAAAGTCGGCTCAGTATGGCGGCAACTGCTCAGGAGAAATGCAGAGACAATCAGAAAGAGGAAATAAGCACGCATGAAAAAAAGAGGGTCGTAGGTGGTTGCCGATAGACGGATAAGGAGATGTAGAGTTGCTGGATAAATGTGCGAAACTTCAAGGGGCACCCCCCGTTTCTCCGTCGATGCTTCAACACCTCCGTGCATATCGTCCATTGGCAGCAACCCTTTTGGTTGCTCTGCTGTGGAGTACGGCGTTGCCCTTGGTGCAACATGCGTGTGCGATGGCTGGCATGTCCGTTTCGGTCGTTCGTGGTTGTTGCTGCGATGACGAGCAGGAGCGGCAACCGCCCATGCACCCTGCGCCGGAGGACGTAATGCCGTGTCATGAAGCGCCGCCTGTTGCGCCTGCACCCGAGGATCACGCCGATGCCCACTCTTCGATGCCGGGTGAGGATTGCTGCTCGCAGGAAATTCAGCAAGGGGACGAGGCATTACCCGTGTCATTGGCCGAATTGCCTGTCCTAAAAGCAGCGGTTACACTATTGCTGATGGTGTCGCCTGCGCCCCTCCCCACGTCCCCTCCTCGTGATCTCTCCGAACACGATCATCCACCTCATGCGCCGCCGTTAGGGTTGCATCTTTTACATGGCGTGTTGCTGACCTGATTAGTCTGGACCGGGCATTCTGTTCCGGGAAGCCTGCCTGTGGGTAGGCACTGTACCCTTCTTTCCAGACGAAAAATCCAGGTTTATGTCCTTCTTGCATTGGCTTGCGAGAGGCGTCTTGTTGGTACTCCTTCCAATAGGCAGCCATGCCCAGCCGCATGCCGGTATTTCGGGTGATACGTTACGGTTGGAAACCGTATTTGCCGCCATCAACGAGGCCAATCCTGCGCTCCACGTGCTTCAACTCGAAGCAGAAGCGCTCGCTTCGCGTCCTCAACAAGTAGGTGCTTTGCCCGATCCGATTGTGGGCGTAACGGTTCAGCCGGCTCCTGTCCACACCGCCCGGGGCACCCAACGCGCGCAGCTACGTGTCGAGCAAATGTTGCCCTTTCCGGGCAAACGGACACTGCACGTTCAGGTATCCGAAAGCGATGCCGAGATGGCGCGGCTCAACGCCGCGGCGTATGCGCAAGACCTAATGCGATGGGCCACGCTGGCGTTCCTAAAAGTTCAGCAGACGCAGGTCCATGCAGGGCATGTGGCCATGTTCCAGGCGCGCCTGCGCGACTTTGAAGCCGTGGCGACGACGCGTTACGAAGTAGGCACTGGTTCTCAGCAATCCATTCTCAAAGCACAACTCGAGCGAAACCGCCTGAGCCTGCGGCTCGCGCAGTTGGAAGCCGACCGGCGCCACGCACTTGAAGAGTTAGGGCGGCTGTTGGGCCAGCCTGTGCAGGCAAGATATGTAGAGCCGCTGGTGTTGAAGACCCGCGATTTACCCGATTCGGCTTTGGCAGTTGCCGTGGCTGCCCGGCCCGAAGCCGCTGCGCTTGAGGTAGCGGCCCTGCAGGCCCAACAGGAGGAAGCCCTCGCGCGCCGCGCTTTCTATCCCGACTTCCTGTTCTCGCTCAATTACGTCGACATTGCCCGGAGCGATGTTCCTCCCACCAGCGATGGACGCGATGCGCTGGCCGTGGGCGTGGGGGTACGCGTGCCGCTATGGCGGGACAAACTAGAGGCGGGGGTGGAGGAGGCCCATGTGCAGCAACGGATCGTCGAGGCACGCCGTGAAGCCCAGCGCCTGGACTGGCAAGCCCAACTAAATGACCTCGCCGAACGCTTTCGCCAGCTGCAGCAGCAACGCCAACTGATGCAGGAAACGTTGCTGCCGCAGGCTGAGGCAACGTTGGAAGCAACCCGCAGCGCTTATGCCACCGGGCAAGTAGACTTTTCGGAACTGCTCGACGCCGACCGAACGCTGTTTTCCCTGCACATGGAAGAGACGGATATTCAGATTCAGTTGCTTCAAACCGCCGCCGAGATAGACCGTGTGTTGGGTATCAACTGGATGCTCGCCACTCCCCTCGTTGAATCAGAAAACCCATGATAACTCAACGATACATTCCCGGACCATCCTGGGCGGGGCTTTTGCTCGTGCTCGTGGTCCTTGCAGGTTGTGGGCGAGAGAAGGAGCCCATGATCGAAGATCACAATGGGCACTCCCATAGCGTCGTGTTGCCGACGGTCGAGTCACAGGCGGGAGATGTCTTAAATCCTGACGGAGCACGTCAAGTATGGACATGTGGAATGCATCCGCAAATAATTGCCGATGCGCCGGGGCAGTGTCCTATCTGCGGAATGAACCTGACCCCGGTGCGACAGGGCACTTCTTCTGCCGGCGTGGTTGCCATCGATCCAGTGACCATACAAAACATCGGGGTGCGGACGGCGGTCGTGGAGCTGCGAGCCTTGCAACGCACCGTGCGGACGACCGGCATCTTTGCGCCTAATGAACGAGGAACAGCCGCCGTGACGGCCAAGGTTGGTGGATGGGTGGAGCGGTTGTATATCGATTATGAAGGCGCCCGCGTGCAACAGGGACAGCCGCTGCTCGACGTGTATAGCCCGGATCTGGTCTCCACACAGCAAGAGTATTTGTTGGCGCTCCGCAACGCACAGCGTTTGGCAGGTACCATGGGGGAAGCAGACGCGACGCGCCTCGTAGAGGCCGCCCAGAGGCGGTTGAAGTATTGGGACATTTCCACCGCGCAGATCGAGAGACTGGAAGCGGAGGGTGTACCCCAGCGCACACTTACGCTTTTTGCGCCTTCCTCAGGCACCGTGACGGGAAAAAGCGTGCTGCAAGGCCAGCGCATCCTACCCGGCGAGGAACTGCTAGAACTCACCGACCTCTCGCACCTATGGCTAATGGTGGATGTCTTTGAACGGGACCTGGCATGGGTGAAGGTAGGCACCATGGTTTCGATGGAACTGCCTGCCCAACCGGGCCAGCGGGTGACGGGCATCGTCGATTATTTGTACGACCAACTTGATCCGCAAACGCGCACGGTCAAGGCAAGGGTGACCGTGCCCAATCCGCGCCGCGACCTCAGGCCGGGCATGTATGCCACCGTAGAAATTGCTGCGGCAGCGGAAAGACCCTATCCCGTAGTTCCTGCTGAGGCACTTCTTCATACCCATGATCGGAGCGTTGTTGTTCTTGCTATGGGCGAGGGGCGCTTCCGTCCGCTGGAAGTCACAGCGGGGCTGGAAGCTGACGGGTGGACGCAAATACTCGATGGCCTGGAAGGCGGCGAACGGGTCGTGACCAGTGCCCAATTCCTCATCGACTCGGAGGCACGGCTCCAGAGTGCCATCGGGGCGATGGACTCCGGACACGATCATGCCGGATTGGAAACGGACAGAGACGCGGCAACGCTGCCTCAATCGTCCGTGCAGACGATGCGCATGGACATTCACGCCACCGACGAAGATGGTGACGAACTCGTGTTCCAGTGCGAAGCCGTGCCTCACCTTGTGCAAGACACGGAGGGCCCCATTGCCAACTGTCCCGGCGAATCTGTCCATCGCACGTTGGGGGCAGCACAAACCGCACTCCATGCAGCAGGCTACACCTACGTGCCCGTCGATGTGCGCGCCGCCGATCGTGACGGCGACGGCACGGTTTACCAATGCCCTATGGACTGGGCTGTACTTCACGACCACGAAGGCCCCTGTGAAGTGTGTGGGATGAACCTCGAAGCTTTTTCTGTTACCCAAGCCCAACGGAATCTTGAAGCCGCGGGCTTTCGCCTAAAAACGGAGACGCCATGAATGCGCTTTTTTTCTTTGTCCTCGCAGCCGCTTCTCTCTTGCTTGTCGGATGCCAATCACCAACGCCGCCGCCGCCGGCCTCGCCCTATGCGGGAGAACAGGTGCGCGCCATCAAAGCCCTCTCTGAATCAGAGGTTGAGGGGTTACTCAATGGGGCAGGGCTTGGGTATGCCAAGGCCGCCGAGCTGAATTTTTATCCCGGCCCCAAGCATGTGCTCGAACTTAAACAAGAACTTGAGCTAACCGCCGAACAAGAGCAACAGACAACGGCAATCAGAGAGGCGATGCTTGCGGAGGCTGTCCCGATCGGGGCTTCGATTGTGGAAAAAGAGCAAGCGCTCGACCAGTTGTTTGCAGGTGGGGCCGCCAATGCGGAATCGATGCAGGCGTTGTTGGATGAGATCGGCGCTTTACATGGGAAACTCCGGGGTGTACACCTAAATGCTCACATCGAGCAGCGGGCTGTGCTCACCGAAGCGCAGGTTCATCAATACCACCGCCTGCGAGGCTACCATACCGGCGGTGTGCACCAACACCATCCGGGCGCATCTTCATAACGGCCAAACCGATGCTGGAACGACTGATTGAATGGAGCGCTCATAACCGCCTGTTGGTCATTCTATTGACGGGCTTGCTGTCTGTGGCGGGTGGCTGGGCGGTGTTTCAAACGCCGGTTGATGCCATTCCGGATCTTTCGGATGTGCAGGTCATCATCAAGACGGAATACCCAGGACAAGGGCCGCAGATCGTGGAAGAACAGGTTACCTATCCGCTTTCCTCAGCGATGTTGAGTGTGCCCTACGCAAAGACCGTGCGCGGCTATTCAATGTTTGGCACGTCGTTCGTCTACATCCTTTTTGAGGATGGCACCGACATATACTGGGCAAGGAGCCGGGTGTTAGAATACCTGAACTATGTCTCTGATAAACTTCCCGACGCTGTTAAGCCCACCCTCGGTCCTGATGCCACAGGCATCGGCTGGGTGTATCAGTACAGCCTATCAGACACAACGGCGCAGTATGATCTGGCCGCGTTGCGCTCGCTGCAAGACTTTTTCCTCAAGTACGAGCTACAAGCCGTCGATGGCGTCGCCGAGGTAGCGACCATCGGCGGTTTTCAGAAGCAGTACCAGGTGGTTGTTGATCCACAGCGGTTGGCGGCGTATGGCATCGCGTTGCAGCATGTGCGGATGGCGCTGGAGCGCTCCAACCGTGATGTGGGGGGGCGGCTGCTGGAACTGGGCGAACGGGAGTATATCGTTCGGGGAAAAGGATATTTAAAAGGACTGGATGACATCCGGCAAATCCCGCTCCGGGCCGCCAATGGCACCGCGCTCACGATTGCCGATGTCGCCACGGTTCAACTCGGCCCCGAGATCCGGCGCGGCATCGCCGATAAAAACGGGATGGGCGAGGTTGTCGGCGGCATTGTAGTCATGCGGTATGGTGAAAACGCGCAGGCTGTTATCGAACGGGTGAAGGCGCGGCTGGAAGAACTTGCACCCGGCCTGCCTGAAGGGGTGAAGGTGGTAGAGGAATACGACCGCAGCGGCTTGATCCAGCGGGCGGTAGGCACCCTCACAACGCAGATCTGGGAAGAGCTGCTGGTGGTAGCGCTCATTGTCATCGTGTTTTTGCTCCATGTGCGCAGTGCCTTTGTGGCCCTCATCACCGTGCCGGTGGGGATTCTGGCGTCGCTGCTAATCATGTACCTGCTTGGCATCAACGCCAACATCATGAGTCTCGGCGGCATCGCCATCGCCATCGGGGTGATGGTAGATGCCTCGCTGGTGATGGTGGAAAACGCGCATAAACACTTGGAGCGGGAAAGAGGAAGCGGGGGGGAGTCAGTCTTTGCAGTGTCAGATTCCCATCGTCGCGAAGTCATTATCCGCGCAGCAAAAGAGGTAGGGCCTAGCTTGTTTTTCTCTCTGCTCATCGTGACGGTCAGCTTCTTGCCGATCTTCACGTTGGAGCAAGTCGAGGGACGGCTTTTTCGTCCGTTGGCATTCACCAAGACCTTTGCGATGGCGGCAGCCGCTCTGCTGTCCGTAACCATTGTCCCCGCGCTGATGATGCTGTTCATAAAAGGCAAGATCCGCCCGGAGCAGCAGAACCCCCTCGCCCAGTTTTTTATCCGCGCCTACCGCCCGCTGATCCGGTGGACGCTGCGTCATCCGGTTGCCGTGGTGGGTACGGCCTCCCTGCTGTTGGTGGTAACGTTGCTTCCTGTGCAGCGGATAATGCTGGAGAAGACGGTTATCCCTTTTCCACAAATTGGCTCCGAGTTTATGCCACCGCTCAACGAAGGTGACCTGTTGTATATGCCCACTACCCTACCGGGTGTTTCACCACAAAAAGCTAAAGAGTTACTTCAGAAAACAGACCGTATCATTGCTTCTTTTCCTGAGGTCGCCTCTGTTTTCGGCAAAGTGGGGCGTGCTGAAACCGCCACCGATCCAGCGCCGCTTTCTATGCTGGAGACCACCATTCTTCTGAAGCCACGGGATCAGTGGCGGGAGGGCATGACATGGGATCGGCTGGTGAGTGAGATGAACGAGGCCATCCAGATCCCGGGGTTGACCAACGCGTGGACCATGCCCATCAAGACGCGCATCGACATGCTGGCGACGGGGATCAAGACACCAGTGGGGATTAAAATCAGCGGTCCCGACTTGCGGACCCTTGAACGCATCGGCACAGAGATCGAAGCGGTGCTGCGGCCCACGCCAGGGACGCTGAGCGTATACGCCGAGCGGGTGATGGGCGGGACGTTTTTAGACATCAACGTCAACCGGGAAGAAGCTGCGCGGTATGGGCTCACGACGGGCGACGTACAAGAGGTGATTGCCAGCGCCATTGGCGGCATGAATGTCACCACAACGGTGGAGGGGTTGGAACGGTATCCCGTCAACATGCGCTATCCCAGGAACCTGCGCGACGATCTGCCCTCGCTGCGGCAGGTGCTGGTCCCGACTTCGTCTGGAGCGCAGATTCCGCTCGGGCAGATGGCAGGGTTTGCCCTTGTAGACGGCCCCCCCATGATCAAAAGCGAAAACGCTCGCCCGAACGTTTGGGTGTATGTGGATCTGGCGCAAGGTGTTGATGTGGGTACCTACGTTCAGCAAGCCCGCGCCATCGTGAACGAGCAGGTGGCCCTTCCTGTGGGGTATGCGCTCAAGTGGAGCGGGCAGTACGAATACCTGGAGCGGGCCAATCGTCGCCTGCAAGTCCTCATCCCCATCACGCTTGCGCTCATTTTTCTGCTGCTCGCTTTGCATTTCAAAAACGTCTGGGAGACCACCATTTTGATGGCGACACTCCCCTTTGCCGTTGTCGGTGCGGTCTGGTTGATGGTCGTGCTTGACTTCAACATGAGCATCGCGGTAGCGGTGGGCTTTATCGCGGTGGCAGGCCTTGCCGCCGAGACCGGCATTGTGATGCAAGTGTATCTCGACGAAGCCGTGCGGCGCTATCGGATGAACGGCTTGCTCACGTCGCCGGAGCACCTAGACGCCGCGCTGGAGGAAGGGGCCGTGGACCGAGTACGGCCCAAGCTGATGACCGTATGTACGACCATCATCGGGCTGTTGCCCATTATGTTTGGCACGGGCACCGGTGCTGAAGTTATGCGCCGGATTGCCACGCCAATGGTCGGCGGCCTTGTCAGTTCGACCTTGCTCACCCTGCTCGTCATCCCCGCGATTTATGCACTCGTGCAGCGTCGTCGGCTGCATGCTCTTTTCGCGAACCCAACCAATGCGGATGGGGGGCACCCACTGTATGAATTCCATCCTGAATCCGATTCATTCGATCCAACTCAACCATGAACATGCGAATCACCGGCCTAGTCCTTTTTCTGGTACTCCTCGTTGCCGCTTGTGGTGGTGCCGAACAACAACCTGAGCCTGCTGCCACTGATCATACCGACGAGGATGGTCATTCAGGACACAACGAGACGGCAGAATCAACCCGTACCGTAGCAACGATCCAAGACGGTATGCAGGTCATTGAATTGGAAGCGGGTGCAAATGGCTACGTGCCAGGTACGATCGAATTACAAGCGGGCATCCCGACGCGGTTTATTGTCACGCGGACTGTGGAGTCGGCCTGTTTGGAGCAAATTCAGATTCCTGATCTTGGCATTGCTGTGACAGACCTTCCGCTCGGCGAACCGGTAACGATTGAATTTGAGCCAACCGAGGCAGGCAGCTTTCAGTTTATCTGTGGGATGAACATGCAGCATGGCACCCTGGTGGTGAAACGCGAGGCGTGAAACGTGCACTTAGGCTTAAGTGTTGATGATTTGCTCAGGCCGGGAGTGGGCACCGTGTGCCAGGTTCTCGCCGCATAGTTTTGTTGTCAGCACCCTCACGTTTTACGTTTCACGATTCAGATTCCATGGAAAAGAAACTCGAACGCGCCATTTTTGCCTCCGGCTGTTTTTGGGGCACTGAATATCACATGCAGCGGGCCGAGGGGGTGGAAAGCACCCGCGCAGGATACATTGGCGGTCACAAAGAGAACCCCACGTACAAGCAAGTTTGTACTGGCACCACCGGACATGCCGAAGCCGTAGAGGTGGTGTACGATCCTGCGAAAACGGATTACGAAACCTTGGCCCGGCTTTTCTTCGAGACCCACGATCCGACGCAGGTAAACCGGCAGGGGCCAGATGTGGGCACCCAGTATCGCTCTGGCGTCTTTTATCTCAATGAGGCGCAGAAAACCATTGCCGAACAGCTGATCGGATTACTGGAAGGGAAGGGAATGAACATTGCGACCGAAGTCACCGAGGCAACAACCTTCTGGCCTGCGGAGAACTATCATCAGCAATACTATGATCATACCGGAAAGCACCCGTATTGCCACATTTACCGCCCGTTGTTCTAGTGTTACATGAACTACGTGTCATGCTCAGAACGATTGGATACGTTGGATTCCTGAGGCAGCAAGAAGGGGTCTGTCGGAAGCGCCATTTCTCCCGTATAGCGCACGATCACCAACGAGAGGTCGTCGCTGGGGCGGGCATTGTGGGCAAACCGTTCGGCGGCTACGCGGAGTAGCATCCCTGCTTCCTGAGCGGTAAGGCCATGGAGATCGGGGAGTAACTCTCGTAGTCGCTCTTCGCCAAAAAATTCACCTTCCGTGTTGCGGGCTTCGGTGAGGCCATCCGAGTAGATCACCAACACGTCGTGGGGTTGTAAGGTGCGCTGATGCTCGGTATAGGTGACGCCCCCCATGAGCCCGAGGGCAGGCTCTCCTTTAGGTAATGTCTCGACGGAATTTTTACGGACCAGCACTGGAGGCATATGCCCGGCATTGATCAGCCGCACGGTACTGTTGAAAGGGGATAGCTCCAAATATACGAGCGACGTGAACCGATCGGGTAGGCCGTCGCGGCGCATGGTTTCGTTGATGGCTCCCCCAAGTTTGGGCAAGGCGTCTTCGACGGGGGCCATGGCGCGGAGGATGGATTGTAGTTTTGCCATCATTAGTGCTGCGCCGAGTCCTTTTCCGGCCACATCACCGAGGGCAATGCCTAGCTGGTCATCATCTACATGGAGGTAATCCACCAGGTCACCGCCTACCTCGTTGGCCGGTTTGGTATAGACCCAGATGTCCCACCCCGGAAGCTCGGGTTGTCCCTGCGGCATCAAGGCAAACTGCACGGCGCGTCCCGTGGCGAGTTCATCCTGAGCCAGCAGCTTGTCCTTCAGTTCCAGCAACAGCACGAAGAGCAGCATCAAAAAGCCGCCCGTCATCAAAAACGGATTGGTACTGTCGATCAATCCGAGGGTAAAGCAGAAGCCGCTGATGAGCAATAACAGCCGCCGCGCTGGGATAAGTTCGAGGATGCTGTTTCGGAGCAGCCACGAAGCCATCATCACCGACCGCTGGAACTGGCCCATTTCGGCAAGCTCGCGCCGAGAGGTGTCATCGAGGTAAAACTCGTACACATCCTCCAGGTCTTGCTGAATGGAGTGAGAAACGTTGCCTTCCGTCAGGTCTTCCAGCAGCGTTTCGCCGAGTTTGGAATGGCGGTGAGAGCGATGTTTATGGGTATCCGAAGGAGGCATGGAGTTGACAGTGTGTATGTGCAGGTGTCCTTGCGAAGAACACACATCCTCAAATCCTACGAAAAAAAACAAAAACGTATGCACCCGTGCCAAAAAAACAACCAAAGCAGGGCCAGGGTAGAAAAATGGATCTTTGGAGAAGGGGTGTGGTTGTTCTTGAAATCGATGTCAAGGGCTTGATCACACCGAGGGGCTGTACTATCTTGGCGGCCCTTTGTGATGGCCCACGCCATCCTGCCCTCCTCGGTAGCTCAATGGTAGAGCATGCGGCTGTTAACCGCAGGGTTGTAGGTTCGAGTCCTACCCGGGGAGCCGAATAGGACGCCAGCTTCAGTAATGGGGTTGGCGTCTTTGTTTTTTTGCGTTTTTCCGCTAATAAGGGCGATTATTGCACTCTCTACGGTGGTTCGATAAATACCATTCTGCATCACGAGTCCAGCGGGCCAAATCGAACCAACCAGTAGATCTCGTACTTCGATGTCGCCTTCTCGCCACGTCCGGTCCCGTCCACTAGCACCGCCCGTTCAAGCTCTTTACGGGATTACCCTTCAGCCGCTGGTGGCTGTTTAGTTCAGATCAGCCTCGAAGCCATCGTTGGCTTCGTCAGCACGCACATGCATGGTCCCGCTTCCGTGGTAGGACTACACGTTCCCCGTTGCGACTGCCGGAACGGAAGCCGGTGAGCCGTTCGCCGGACACAGGGCAGAGCAAATGACTGCACAGGGGAAAGGTCGGATGGAACCTTGGAGAGGTATGCTGCCCTGTTTGCTTCGCTTCACAAATTTGACAGGCGATTTCATTATTCCGTGGAGACGGGCTAGGTCAGATTGTGTCCAAACGCGCTCGATAGCGTGAGGTATCACTATGCCTCACCGTTGCAACTGTCACGATGAGCAGAGTGCCCGTTCGATAGGAGGAGGTAACGGCGAAGACAGGTACGGAGGGTTCGTGCCGAGGGGTTTCCATTCTCAAAACGGATAAAAACCTTCACGAACCCATCCGTACCCTTAGCAGCAGAGGGATAGCATTTTTAATGGTATAAAAAACAATGAAACGTTTCAATACGGCGCAATAGACTTTTTGAAGCCAGCAACTCTTCTCTTGATGGCAGCCTGGAAAGCCCAATAGTGAGTGGTATGAAAAAACGTGTTGGTATAGCTGGTCACTTGGATTGAAATCGGGATCGTGGGCGAATTAAAGCCGGACAAACTGCCCGACTAGAAGCGGCTTGTTCGGGGAATATATCACACGAGGCCCGCTCCCTTGAAAAAAAAGAAACGGTTCATCTTCTCCTTCAGAGAAGCGAGCCCAAACGGATACGCCGATTTATTTGTGCCGTCCGGGGAGCGACCATACTGCTTTACCGCAGACAAAACCACAGCCAAGGTCAACAGGGTTGCCAACGGTGTATACTCCGGTTAGTTTAGGCACATGTTCGCGCCCTTTCGATGCCTGGTCACAAAAGGGCAGGACCATGTGTCTTATTTCTCATCCGGCGTGAAGCATGCCCACCGACGCATTAATTCAACAATGTGTGGCGGTTGTCCCCCATCCGATGATTGCCCTCACACCAACATTCATCGTTCAATCGGTAAATACGGTGTTTTGTCAGGTCTTTGGCGTGCAAACAGAAGACGCCATTGGGAAGTCAATTTTTGATTTGGGGAGTGGATGGGACCAAACCCCTGACTTGCGGCGGCTGCTGGAGGAGCATCTGCCACAGAAGGGGGCCGTTGTCGACTTTCCCGTCTTGCTGCCCATTCCAGAAGCGGGTCATCAGCAACACACCGTTCACGGTCAGCAGGTTCGAGATGCGGATGACGGCGTGTCCGCCATTCTCCTGGCAATCAACCGAACAGAGCCATCTCCAAGTAGGAGAGAGGAGGAGCGCTTCCGCCGGATTGTAGAGGCAACCAATGAGGGCATCTGGCAGGTTGATGCAGAAGGTATAACCACTTTTGTGAATGACGAAATGGCCCAGATGCTGGGCTTTACGGTGGAAGAAATGCTTGGGCGACCACCGCTACCGATGCTGGCGGGAGAGAGCCAGCAGTTCATTCAGCAAAAGATGGAAGCCCGACGTATCGGTGTACGCGAGCGGTATGAACTTACTTTTCTGAAGAAAACGGGCGAGGAGATGCATGCGCTCGTTTCTGCGGTGCCGTTTGTATCGAAGGAGGGGACGTTTTCAGGAAGTCTTGCCATGGTGACCGATATCACCGAACGTAAACAAGCCGAAGCGGCCCTCCTCGAAAGTGAACAGCTTCATCGGGCGGTCTTATCGAATATTTCGGATGCGGTGTTCATTACCCGGCTCGATGGGACATTTACGTACATCTGTCCGAATGTGACCAACATTTTTGGATACACCCATGCAGAGGTGATGGCCATGGGGTCTATCCATGCGTTATTTGATTCAAATCGGTTGCCCAACAGGGTTTTTGAAGGGAGGGAGGAGCTGCGAAACTTTGAACTTGGCGTTTTGGACAAACAAAGCCAATGGCACCACCTGTTGATCAATGTACGGCGTGTCCGTATTGGAACGGGAACGTTGTTATTTACCGCGCGGGATATTTCAGAACGGAAAAAGGCAGAAGCCGCCCTTCAAGAAGAAGAAGAACGTCTCCAGTTTGCGTTGGATGCAAGTAATATGGGCGTGTGGGAGTTCTATCCTGTACAGGAAGAGGTAATTTGGTCTGCGCAAGCTGAACGCCTTTTTGGTCTGAAGCCGGGGGCGTTCGACGGTACCCTGGCCGAGGTCAAGGCCCTTCTTCACCCAGCTGACCAATCCTCCTTCGAGGAGAAGTTGGAGGGTGCGTTACGGCAGCAAGAGCCGTATCAGTTGGAATTCAGGGTGCTGCACCCATCGGGTCGGGTTCGATGGCTGGTGAGCAGGGGAAAAACAGAGTTTGATGGGGAAGGTCATGCCATCCGCTTGGCCGGGGTAGTCGTAGACATTACCGAACGCAAACATGCCGAGCAACAAATACGGGAAGCCAAAGAACAAGCAGAAGAAGTGAGTCGGCTGAAAACAGCGTTGCTTGCCAATATGAGCCATGAGGTCCGCACCCCACTGACGGCTATCATCGGCTTTGCCGAGTTGTTATGGGAATCTGTTGATGGGGAGGCGTCTGAAATGGCAGCCATGGTTCACGAGGGCGGGGTGCGCTTACACCGCACCCTCAATTCGGTGTTGGAGCTTGCCCAACTGGAAAGTTCAACCCGTCCGTTGCAGCACGAATGGTACAACATCTCGGAAATCGCACACACAACGGCTCAGCTTTTTCATCATGAAGCACATCAAAAGGGGTTGGCACTGCACGTCGATATTCCTGCAACACCTGTGCGCGCCAACATTGATCGGGGGGCGCTGGAGCGTGTCTTTCACAATCTAGTGAGCAATGCCATCAAGTTTACCCGGCATGGACAGGTTGTCATTGGTGTCAAAACGACGCCAGCCGGGGTCGAAATCTGGGTGGCGGACACAGGGATTGGGATTAGTGACACCTTTCTGGAAAAGTTGTATGAACCGTTTACGCAGGAGTCTGCGGGCTTCTCGCGCGATTATGAAGGGATTGGGCTCGGACTCACCATCACCCGGCAACTGGTTTCGCTGCTGGGGGGAAGCCTGTCCGTGCAAACCCAAAAAGGGCAGGGCAGTATTTTTACGGTACGCATTCCACCACCCGAGGCAGGGGTTCAAACCCGCGCTGTATGAGGTTTTACCGTCCAGTTGGTATCCGAAGGTTTTCCTTTTTTTTAGGAAGAACAGATTCTTTTCAAATATCTGTGTATTCGCATCAAAACGACCATTTCTAGCTGTTGAAGCCACTGGCGCTGCGAACCCACTAATAGGTCTCGCTGTACATGAAGTCTGACTTGTGATCCCCTCATTCCCCCGTCGTTGTCTGTTTATGTTATTTCCATCGACGAGAGATGAAATCCTTGCTGTTTGCAGTATGCATCATGATGCTATACTCGGCTCCGGTCGTGGCACAGTCGGTCCGTGCTTCCCAGCCTGGTACGGCGTTTATGGCCAATGCCGCGGCGGAAGCAGGGTTAGATGTAGATCCTGATGCCTACTTTGGCTTTCCACCGCTACGGAAACGGATGCCCAGCATCGTTTATCCCGTTCGTGCGGCTCAATTCCAGATCGAAGGTCGCGTGTATGTAGAATACACGGTAAAAAAAGGACGAGCCCGGGACATCCGCATTAGAGATGGACCTGAATATGGTTGCGAAGAAGAAGTGGAACGCGTTTTACGCGCGACTCGATTCGAGCCGATGCAGGATGAAAACGAAGAGCCCGTCGAAACACGCTTCGTTAGTGCCTTTGACTTTAGTCTCAACTAGGATCTAATTCGCCTTTTGATGGCGATAAGCACTAGGATGAACACGCATCACTCCACCAGGAGGTGACGACCATGGCGGACTTTTTTCAACGGGAAGTACTGGAAAAGAGTAATCAGAAACCGGTGCTGGTAGATTTTTGGGCGCCGTGGTGTGGTCCTTGCCGGGTACTGGGTCCGGTGTTGGATAAGCTGGCGAAAGAAAGCAAAGGGGCCTGGCGCTTGGTAAAAGTAAACGCAGATCGACAAACGGCGCTGTGTCAGCGGTACGGTGTGCGGGGTATTCCAGCGGTGAAATTGTTTTACAACGGGGACGTCCGCGCCGAATTTACAGGCGCGATGCCCGAGCATGCCGTGCGCCAGTGGTTGGCGCAACACCTGCCAGAAAAGGAGTAGTCCTAAGTAAAATCACCTCGCTACGCGGCTGGTTTTCCCACTCGTCATCGGAGCGATGATTGAATTGCAAAGGGGTTGGCTATTCCTCGCGGAGCCACTGCGCCATAGGTTTCGCAAAATAGGTCAGTATTAGGTCAGCGCCAGCCCGTCGAATCGCAGTGAGGGTTTCGGTTGCGGCCGCCCGCTCATCCAGCCATCCCTGTTGGGCAGCGGCTTTTAACATGGCATACTCGCCGCTTACGTGGTAGGCAGCCACAGGGACGTCACATAACGCTTTGACGCGGAAAATGACGTCGAGGTACGCCACGGCCGGTTTTACCATCACCATGTCTGCCCCTTCGTCTAGGTCGAGGGTCACTTCACGTAGGGCTTCACGCACATTGGCAGGCTGCATCTGGTAGGTTTGCTTGTCTGCCGGGATGTCATCACGCTGGCGGGGCGCAGAATCGAGCGCGTCGCGGAAAGGGCCATAAAACGCCGAGGCGTACTTGGCGGCATAGCTCAGGATGGCGACGTCGGTGTAGCCGTGGGCATCAAGGGCTGCACGAATAGTCCCCACGCGCCCGTCCATCATATCCGACGGTGCGATGATGTCGGCTCCGGCTGTGGCTTGGACGACCGCCATCTGGGTCATCACGTCCAGGGTTTCATCGTTCAACACCTGCCCGTTCATCACCAACCCATCATGCCCATCCGACGAAAACGGATCGAGGGCAACGTCGGTAATCACCATCATTTCCGGGACATGCTTTTTTATCGTCTGAATCGCACGGGGATACAACCCTTCGGGGTTGCGCCCTTCTGAGGCAAGGGGGTCTTTTAGGGCATCGGCTATCTTTGGGAACAAGGCCACCGCCGGGATGCCGAGTTTATGCAGCGTCGCCACTTCTTCCACCAGCACATCCACACTGAACCGGAACTGATCAGGCATCGATGCGATTTCCTGCCGGACGCCGATTCCCTCGGTCACGAACAGCGGGGCGATAAGGTTATCGGTCGCAAGACGAGTTTCGCGCGCCATCCGTCGCAGGTTGGCAGTACGACGAAGGCGGCGGGGGCGATGAGTTAGTGGCACGGGAATAGGGGCTAGAATCCGTAAAGCAGGTGCGGTGCTAAATCGAAAGTTTGCGTCGCCATTTGGCCCCTTCGGCGGTGTCCATCACCTCAATGCCCAAGGCGTCAAGTTCATCACGAATGGCGTCGGAGCGGGCAAAGTCTTTGGCTTTCCGTGCCTCGGCACGTTCGGCGAGTAAGGCTTCCACCTGTTCAGCGAATGGGTCGTCGGTTGTGTCGGGGTGTGAAGAAGGACTTTGCTCGGGGGCCACAACGCCGAGGAGCGCATTCACTTGGTCGAGCCACGTCTGGGCCCGCCGGGCACTGGCTCCGTTCAGGTTGGCGCCGACGCCGTTCAGCAACTTGACGCCTTCAAGGACCGCCGCGATAGCATCGGGGGTATTCAGATCGTCGCACATTGCGGCGAGGGCTTTTGCATACAGCGCATCCAACCGGGGAGCAAGAAACGCATCGCCGGGGGCATCGTGCTCAATGGCGGCAGCGACCAACGCAGAAACCTCTCGGAGGCGCTGCACATGGCGGGCCGCCGCTTTTAAGTTGTCGAACGTAAAGTTGAACGGTTTGCGGTATTGCCCCGAAATCAACGCCATCCGCACGGCCAGGGGATCGATGCCACGTCCTTCGGGCTCAGGCGCAATCAGGTCGCGGACCGTGTAGAAGTTGCCTTTGCTTTTCGACATCTTCTCGCCCTCCACCTGCAAGAAGCGCGTATGTGCCCAGTAGCGGGCGAACGGCTTGCCGGTGAGGCTTTCGGCCTGAGCGATTTCACATTCATGATGGGGAAAGATCAGATCTTCACCGCCTGCGTGAAGGTCGATGGTTTCGCCCAGATAGGCTTTGGCCATTACGGAGCATTCGATGTGCCAACCCGGAAAACCCCAGCCCCACGGACTGTACCACTGCATCAGGTGGGCGTCGTCTTTTTTCCACAAGGCAAAGTCGCGCGGGTCTCGTTTTTCGGAGTCCGTTACCACCTCACGGGTGGCAGCCGCAGCGCCCGCTTCAAGGGCGTCCGCATCGTGTCCCCGTCCCGACAGTTTGCCATAATCAGGGAAACTGGCAACGGAGAAGTAGATGCCTTGGCTGGTTTCATAGGCATGTCCGTTTGCCAACAGTTGTTCTACGGCTTCAATCTGTTGGCGGATATGTTCAGTGGCGCGGGGACGGACATCCGGTTCGCGCAGGTTCAGTGAGTCCCAGTCTCGCAGCAACACCTCGGTGTAGTAACGGGCAAGGTCCCAGATATTGGCAAAGCGTTCGCCTTCTTTCGACTGCAGGGCTTTCACCATCCGATCTTCGCCCGACGGATCGGTCAGGTCGTCCTCGGTGAGGTGTCCAACATCGGTGACATTGGTGACGTAGGTGGTCTTCCATCCGAGGGCCTGGGCGGTGCGCAGGATAAGATCGGCGGTGAGGAACGAGCGGAAGTTTCCAATATGCGCGTAGGAATAAACCGTGGGGCCGCAGGAATAGAACCGCAGATGGGGGGTATCTTGGATAAACGCTGCAGGGGTGATCGGTTCAACCAGCTTGGTCAGCGTGTTATAAAGCTGTAAAACGGGATTCGAGGGCATTGAGGTGAGGTAATGATCCGTGCAAAACGGTAGCACTATACCTCATGCCGGGCGCAAAGTGCCAAAAAAAATGCGGTGTGTCTTCCAGAGGGCTTGGTACTACGATCCCCTTACTACGCCATGGAAGACACACCGCAAAAGCAAGCCACACGTTGCACCACACATGCAACACCATCAGGAGAGGCTTGCTCAGCCGGGCTCATTCACAAAGATTGAGCCATATCGTTAATTCAAGCGTTTTGCATGCATGCGGGTACCCTCAATCACAATGTCGCCGCGTTCGATGGTGACCTCGGTTCCGGCTTCATCCGGGAGGTTGGTATCCGGGCCTGGAGCCGGACTTCCGAACTGAAACGTGAGGGCATCGGGGCGTCCGTCTTGCACCGAAACGAACAGCCAGTTGTCAGCGGTAGCATGATCGACGTCGATTGCCAGGGGGCCCCAGAAAGACACACTGCCGTCGTCTTTAAAATCGATGTGCTCGACTTCAGAGTAGTACCGGTTTCCTATGTCATCTCGTAGCTCAAAGGTGCCCCTTGCCGTATGCGTAGCCGCGTCTATTTCCATGACGCGGAAGGTGATGGTTGCCGTGATTTTACGGGAGGCTCGCAATTGTCGTCCCGTATCCTCGGCATAGAACACGGAAAGACTACCTTGCACGCTGCGGATGGCCTGCTGGTTGGCCTGGGTGAGTCGGTCGTTTGAATCGGTTCCGACGAGGCTGCTGTTTTCTGAGCAGCCAACAAAACCAATCGTTAGAAGCAAAAGCACAAAGGAAAGCGAAAAGGTTCGCATATCTATCACCAGATGTCTGGTTGAAAGTCAATGGGAAAGCCCGCAGGGGGCTTGTCTAGCAGACAAAGATTCGAAGTGCAAGCACAATGCCAACTGACCAAAAAAGGGGAAAAGGACGAAAAAGGGGAGGTATGATATAGAGGCTATGCAAATTTTGCACATGGAGCGGAAGGTCGCGCACAACATGCACAACACCGGGATGCACACCAAATTAGGGGTCAGAACGAGGGGCAAAGACTATTCAGTTGGATTGGTTTAACCCGCAAGTGCTTGCTGCGATGTAGGTTTTGATAAACGCCCCCGCCTGGGTGTTGTACTGATACACGCTATTGCGTCGCCAGTCGCAGATGTTCAGTTGTCTATTGGGCCACGGGGTACGCCCTCTGAAATGGTCAGGCTGGAAATAGAATCAGGCGATAACGGTGACGAGGCGTATAAATCAGAGCAAAAATGGCAACGCAGCTAGAATTTCGATACCCACATCCAGGCATGTGGTAACCAGGTGCATGTATTCTGCCCTATGGCTAATAGAGACGGATACGGCAAGGGCTTCTAAAAACGCACCTGAAGCTGCGCCTGCATCAGAGCGTCTCGACCCGCAACCGGTGTGAGGGAAAAGGAGGCAGCGGGTGAAGCGGGGCGTTCGGATATCAGGGCATCCACATAACTGTAAACCCATACGCTGGCCATACCCAACAGCACTGCCCGATGGGTCCGGTACCAGCGATTGTAGGTGTCGTACCGCTCTTGAGCCTCTTCGACGGTGTTGGCATCTTCGTACGCCGTTTTTGCTTGTTGTCGCTGAACAAACGTGAGCGTGGTGCCGCCAAGGGCTGTTCCCCAGGTTCCAAGCAATACCCACCCCTTGCGTCGGTCACCTTTGTGAAGCTGGCCCCAGCCGGGAACCAGCATGGAACGCAGGGTGGCTTCAATACGCAAGTCTTCGACGACCACATATCGAATCTCGCCTGATTGGGCGTCTGCTGGAAGACGGGCGCGCTCGGCTTTTATCGCATCGAAGAACTCCAGGATTTTAGGAGAGACAAGGAGAGGGTCTAATTCAAGTTCGGGATTGAGGCTGAGGGCACTTAGAAATTGTCCGCGTGCGTCGGTGAGTTGGTTGTTGGCATAGGCAATGAGGCCGAGAAGGGTGTGGATCTGGGCCAACTCGTCGGGAGCATAGGCATTCACCTGGGCGAGGGCCAAACGGGCAGAGTCAGTCGCGGCAGTGTAGTTGAGATCACGATAGGACTGCCACATGGAGTCGACCTGCGGAGCAGCTTGCCCCTGTGCCCGAAGCGTACTTCCCATCATACAGAAAAGTACAAGCAGAAAGGCGGTCAACCGTTGCATGCCTAACGCATGATGGTGAGGAGGTGGTGCGCTTGGTGCGTACCCTGTTGCAACCGGCAAAGGTACACCCCGCTGCTCAAACGATGGCCCTGCGAATCGGTGCCATCCCACGTTAACTCATGGGTGCCTGCCGGAAGGAGGGCATCGAGGAGACGGGCGACGAGACGACCCTGTACGTCGTAAATAGTCAGCGAAATCGGGTCTGAGGATGTGCGAGCGGATACAGACAACAAAAAGGTGGTGTGGCGCTGAAGAGGGTTCGGATAGTTGCCCTCCAAGGCAAGCATGGGTCCCGGCGGCGGAAGCTCTGAGGAGGTGACTGCCACTTCGAGGGGAAACGACTCTACGGTTTCAAGGGCTCGCCCCCGACTGCTTCTACCTCCGACCACGTAGAGGATTCCGCCCACCGCAATGGCTGCACTTCCCTGGCGGGCTTCATTGAGCCGAGGTAGGGAACGCCATGTTTCGGTATCGAGGTTAAAGACATCCACATCGGCGAGGGTTTGGTCTTCCACATCACGCCCTCCAATGGCATAGACTTCTCGTTTCCATGAGGCTGCAGCCAAACCGCCCCGCGCAGTTGGGAGCGGGGGCAACTCGGCAATGGTGCCGCCGGGTTCCACTTTTTGAACAAGGCTCAAGGGACCGAGACGGCCAAAACCACCCACATACACCATCACTTCGTTATCGACCACCACGCCGCCGAACGAAGCACGGGGCGTGCCTAACTGGGAGAAATCAGCGACCTTGTCACTCTGTTCCTGGTTATCGCAACGGGCCTCTTCCACTTCACTTTCGTCTTCATCAGGGTCGATGCGGAATGTCATATGATCATCGAATGACGATTGGCCTGTACGGGCCATGTAGATCCGGTATTCTCCATCGCCCCGGTTGCCTGTTCCTTCGGCGGCATCGGCTGCGGTAATGGTCACCGGTTGGCCAGCGTTAAAGGCAGCCAGGTTCCAGTCGGGCGGATTCGTGGGGTCATTGGCCCCGGCCTCGGTGTACGTAAACAGGACCGTGCTCCAATCCTGGACCGGCGTGTCGTCCTCAAACTGCACGTAGTCGCGGATGTTAAACGTATCTCCCGGAATCAAATCGACGGTGGATTCGCAGGCTTGCAAGACACGGTTATTCTCTTCTTCCTGTACGCGAATCCGGGTTGCGATGTGCGTATTGTCGGCATACCGGTCGGCGCGGATATCGACCAGCTGATCGAGTATCAGCGCATCGAACGCGAGGGGATTGTTGTCGGGATCGAGGATTTCGGTGGCATCGTTGACCACGAAGACAATAGCATTTACCGTTAGGGTGTTGGCAGTAAGTGCCTGAATCTGGCCTTCAACCTCGACTTCAATGGGGCCATCGAGTCCATCATCTTCCACTTTAATCTCGCTGGCATACCACAAATTGTCATCCCCTCGAACGGCCTGAACCCTTACAATGAAACCGACTTCCAATACAGAAAACGTGGTGGGGTTGTCGTTTTCATCGAGAAAAATGGTATTGACAGTTGTTAAGATGGAGGTGTCATTGACCACGAGCGCATCGGCGGACAGCGACTGAATGGCCCCGGTAAGGTCAAGCTGGTCGGGAAGGATATCGTCTTCGATCTTGATGCGCGTGGCGAGGAAACTGCCGTCTTCCAGGACATCGGCGTTGATGCGTACCTGTTGGCCAACCGCGAGGGCGCTGAACGAGACGGCCATGTTGGTCTCGGACAGGATTTCGGTTTCACCCGTGACGGTGAACGTGGTATCATTCACCATTAGGCTCGTGGGGCCCAGCGTTTGGATCTGCCCTTGAAGCTCAATCTCGCCGATGCGGCCATCGTCATCATCAAGATCGACCCAATGCTGCTGGGCATCGTCGAAAAAGGTGATGGAGTCGAGGAGTTCATCGTCTTCATCGGAGCCGCCTGCCACAAAAAGAACGTCATTCCATACCGCTGCCACCAGACCTTGTCGGCGCTTGTCCATTTGTTGGAAGGGCTGCCAGGTCTGAAGTGCCGGGTTGAAAAATTCCACCTCGTTTAGCACCTCTCCGAGGGCATTTCGTCCGCCGATGACAAAGATCATGTCTTGATAGGTGACCGCAGCTCCGTATGCACGGGGATGGGTCATGGAAGGGGCGCGTTCCCAGAGGCCCACTTTGGGATCGTACCGAACAACCGAATCGAGGATCTGCCCCTGGCCATCCTCACCCCCCATCACATAAATCACTTCATCCAATACGGCCACCGCTGCCCCCACACGGGGCGCATCAAGTGGGGTGGTATACGACCAGTTTTGAGCGTTCGTAGGGGACGCGAACGAACCAAAGATTCCTAGTATGAATAACAGCGAATAGAATCGCATCGAGCACTCCTTGCACAGCCTGTGCATGATTTGCACATCGAAAAGCATACGTATCGGCTTTCGATTTATAGCAGAGAGAAGAGATTCAATCACTGTGCCAGCCGTCGGTGCAGGTTAAGGCGGAGCGTACTTTTTTCACCGCGCACAACAGCAAAGGTGGTATCCCACTGACCCAGCGCGGGGTTCTCTAGTCGAAGGTGGTGGGTGCCAGGGGGAATCAGGAGGGGGTGCGTCAAGGGGGTTGTATCGTGCAGGGTGCCATCCAGATAAACATGTGCCCAGGGGCTCACCACCAGCGTAATTTGAGCTACCTCATCCCACAGTGAAATCATTCGGCTGAGCGTCTCACCCGCTTCCACGTTAATGGTAGTGGTGAAGGGAGGAAACTGTGGGTGCTGTAGGGTGAGGGTATGGGACCCCGGAGCAAGATCAGACAGGGTGTCTAACGGGGTTCTTCCTTGTGGTACCTGGTCGAGTAGTACATCGGCCCAGGGACTGACTTCCAGCGCCAGTTGTCCTGTTGACGGAGGGGGCGTGCTGGTTGGTTCTGCCACGGGTTGGATCACCAGAGCCGAGTCGGGTGCGGGGAGGTCAGACCCTACGTCTTCTACGGTCGTGTCCCTCACCGTCGTTTCGGATGAAGTGAAGAGGGACGCATCGGGAGGAACGGCTTCGGCGGATGCGGCAACGGTTGTGTCAGAGGCAAGGTCTGTTGGTTGGATTTCGTTGGGGGTACCAACAGGAACTGGGGTTTCGGAGAATGCCGGGGCAGTAGTTTCAGAAGGAGGACGGCTGGCATTACCGTTCCAAAGCATAAATCCCGTCCCGACAGCCAGGATTGCCAAAAAAGCTGCGGCTACATAATAAATGGCGGGGCGGCCAGCGGAACGAGGTAGCGGGCGACGAAGGGGGGGCTCGTTTTGGGTTGATGCATCATGCAGACGAGTGTCTAGAGGAGCGGCGCGGTATTCATCGGGGGCGCTGAGATACGTTTCGAGGGTTGCTGCGTTAGTGGTGAGGCCGAAGGTGTATTGTAGCGTGGCAATGGCTTCGATCAGCGCCTGGGTGTGGGGAAAACGCGCCGCTGGATCTTTGGCAAGAAGCCGCCCCAGCAGGTCTTTGAGGGCTGGCGGAACGTGTACCCAGCGCTCCATCATTTCCAGCGGATCATGATGAAGCAGAGCGTCGAGGACGGCGCTGGTGGAATCGCCCGAAAAAGCAGGGCGGGCCGTGAGTATCTCAAAGAAGGTGGCACCTAGCGCAAACAAATCGGCGGCTTCTGTCGGTGCTTCGCCGCGTACCGTTTCGGGTGCAAGGTAGCCCCACGTTCCACGAACTTCTTCGTCGAGGTCGTCCCGCAAAGAGGCCAGTCCGAAGTCGGTGAGCTTTACCTGGCCATCCTGTGCGACAAGCATGTTGGCCGGTTTGAGGTCGCGGTGGAGCACGCCCTTCTGGTGGGCAGCCCGTAAGCCTTTGGCAGCTTCGCTCACTACAAAAAGGGCAAGGTCTGCCGGCAAGGGGCCGTGTTCGGTGAGCAGCGCGCGCATGTCGGTGCCTTCGATGAACTCGGCGGCGAGGTAGGGGAGGTCGCCATCTGTGCCGTGGGTGTATATGGCGACGACATTGGGATGCTGTATTTGGGCTGCCAAACGGGCCTCTCGTTCAAAGCGGTCCACAAGCGCCTCGTCGTAGGCCAACTGCGGGCGCAGCACCTTAAGCAACACAAATCGGCTGAGCGACGCCTGATAGCCTTTGTACACGACCGTGGCCGAACCCTGAGCGAGTTCAGCGAACGGCTGGATGTCGGCTATGCGTCGGAGGTGTCCCATTCTTTCAAGCGATAATGCAGCCAGCGGCGAGAGACATCGAGCACCCGCGCCGTCTCAGAAATATTGCCATCGCAGTCGTTTAAGGTGCGCAAAACGATGCGCCGCTCGGCTTCTTTGAGCGCAATACCAGGTTCAAACGGGTCGATGGTCTGCTGGTCAGGCAGGCGCAGGTCGGGCCTCTCGATGAGGTCGCCCCGCGCCATCACCACAGCGCGTTCGACGGTATTTTGCAACTCACGTACGTTGCCGGGCCACGGGTAGTTCTGCAAGGTTTTGAGGGCCTCGGGGGTAAACCCACGGATGTGAGCCCGGCTCCGCACGGCGTACACGTCGAGGAAATGATGGGCCAGCATTGGAATGTCGGTGCGGCGGAAGCGAAGCGGAGGCATCGTGACGGGGATCGTGTTCAGGCGATACAGCAGGTCTTCTCGGAAGTCGCCCGCTTTCACCAGTTCACCCAGCGCCTTGTTGGTCGCCGACAGGATGCGTACATCCACCCGGCGCACAGCGGTTTCGCCCACCCGTTTGATTTCACCACTTTGCAACACCCGCAGCAGGGCCGTCTGAAGGCGAGGACTTAAGTCGCCCACCTCGTCGAGGAAGACAGTGCCTCCATCGGCGGCTTCAAAAAGGCCTTTTTTGTCGGAAGCAGCGCCTGTAAACGCCCCTTTCTTATGTCCGAATAACTCGCTTTCGAGTAGTTCATCGGAAAGTGCGCCGCAGAAAATCGCGACGAACGGTTTGTCCTTGCGGTGGCCGTTGTAGTGAATAGCCCGCGCGACGAGTTCTTTGCCGGTGCCACTTTCGCCTTCGATCAAAACGGTTGTGTCGCTGTCGAGAACACGCGACATCACATCGAAGATCTCCCGCATCCGGGGGCTGTCGCCAATGATTTCATCGAAGCCGTGCAGACGTTGCATTTCGGTCCGTAGCTGCCGGTTTTCTTCGCGCAGCGACTGGTACAACTGCGCATTTTCGAGGGCAATGGCAGCCTGGTTGGCGACGGCTTCGAGGAAGGGCAGGTGGTCGCGGGTGAAACGCCCACGCTGGGTCACGCTGTCGAGATAGATGGCACCGATCTGGCGTTCTTTAAGCCGCAACGGCACGCAGGCGATCGATTGAATCTGTTGCAGAACAATGCTTTCTGAGCCACCGAACCGGTCGTCCTCCAGCGCTTCGTAGATGAGTACAGGGGCGCCTTCGCGGAGCACCTCATACACCACGCTGGTGGAAGGTTGGACGAGGGTGTCCAATTGGGCATCGGTGAAGTTGTGACGGGCCTTTACGGTAAATCCCTCGTCGTGCTCGTCATCGGTGAGCAGGATAAAGCCGCGCTCGGCCTCCAGGGTCGCCATCGCAATCTCCAGGACATGCCTGAGGAGGGCACGCTGCTCCTGAATCGAGTTGATGGTGAGCGCGATGTCAGAAAGGGCACGGAGAGAATTTTGCGAAACGTCGGTAGCCGGATGCATAAAAGGTCAGGGGATGCGAAAGGCCGCTTCTTTCGACCGGCTGCGGTTGCCATAGGTGTCGATGACGGCAACGGTCCAGAAGTATTGACCCGTTGGAAGCGGACTTGACAGCGGGATGGAAGTTTGAGAGGGGGGAATCTCAGGCAACGTTTGTACCAAAACGTTCTGGTTCACCTCATCCCGAAAAACTTGAACCTCATACGAAAACGAAAAGGAGAGGGCGAGCGGATCCCATATCAGCACGGGCTCGTCGGTGTCAAGCAGCACATCACCGCTCGGAGAGGTGGCGACCGGGATGGCTTCGATGACACGGGCCAATTGGCGAGGGGCTGCGGCGGCCGTGTCGTTCTGCTGGTCTTCCACAAAAAGGGAAAAGGATCGGCCAAGCAGGGCAGAGAGGCTGGACGTCGGCAAGGCGTCTTCATCGAGCCGCAGTTCAAACTGACCGCCACTGGTGGGTGTCAGCGGGGCGGCGAACTCGAGTTCAGGTATCTCCACCCACACGTTCTCGACATCAACCAGTCCGTCGGGGTCGTTGGTGCGGGCGTTGATTTCGAGGAAGTAGAGGTCGCTGGGCCACCAGCGGCTCAGGTGCACGGAGCGCAGCGAAATATCCTCGAAGAGGGGCAGGGCGTTGAGGCGCACCTCGGGGACAGGGAGGGATTGGCCTGCTTCGACCGTGACCAAGGAGGTGAGAAGGGTGGAATACCCTGTTTTTTTCACCTGGAGGCGGTAAGACTCTTCTGCTGGAAGGTCGCGAAGGAGAAACTGACCCTGTCCGTTGGTTTGTGTGGAAATGGAAGGAAACGCTGGGTCCGACACCGGAAGAAGATGCACCTCTGCGTTGGCAAGAGACTGTCCGTTGCGGTTGGCGATGTGGCCTGTCAGGCCGCCCTCATTTACAAAGCGGTCAGACGCGGGATCGAGCGGGTTGTCATGCGGGGCTTCGCCAAGGCACCCGGCCGCAAGCATGGACAAGCACGTCAGAAGAGCCGCGAGATGCATAAACACAGCCGCAAAAAGGGGGGCGAGGTCGAACGCTAAGAATAGGGGGCGCAACGGCGTCCCGCAAGCCCATTTCTAATCCGAAAATCAGGCTTCCTGTGGCTCTGCCTGACGCAAAATCTCCCAGACCAGGTGTTTTAACTCAGGGAGAATCAGTTTATCGAGGGCGAGTTTAACAGCCCCCAGGGATCCTGGTGTCGAGAAAAAGAGCGTGTTTTTATAAATCCCCGCCGTGGCGCGGGAAAGCATAGCGCTGGGGCCAATCTCTTGATACGACAGCATCCGAAACAGTTCGCCGAAGCCCGGCAGCGTTTTTTCCAGCATGCCCGAAAGGGTCTCGAAGGTCTGGTCGCGGTTGCTGATGCCGGTACCGCCATTAAAAAGTACCACATCGACCTTGCCCGCGAGGCCCTTCATGAGGTGTTTGATCTTGGCGGGTTCATCGGGGATGATGCGGTAAAAGACGGTCTTGTGTCCAGACTGCTGGAGTTTTACCTGCATCAGGCTGCCGCTGCGGTCGGATTCCTCCGTACGGGTGTCGCTAATGGTAACTACGGCACATCGGATGGCAGCGATGCGTTCGGACGAAGCCGTTTTATGTTCAAGATGGCTCATGATGCGGAACGGGGTGGGTGGAGGAGGGCGTTTCCGACGGAGGGGTAGGCATAGGCTCACCAAACCAACGGGGAGGATCGTAGCCGTGCGTACCCCACGGATTACAACGCAGGATGCGCCAAACGCTAAGGATGCTTCCTTTTATGGCACCATATCGTTGCAACGCTTCCACCGCGTAATGAGAGCACGTAGGCGTGTGTCGGCAACTCGAGGGGAAATGAGGTGAAATTACCAACTGGTACACACGCACGAGACCCATCAACAGATACCGGGGAAGATGGAGGAACCAGCGGAGCATTACCCAAGGCACGGCGTTTGGTGAACACCTCATTTTTAAGCATGACCCTACCCATTCAGTTCCTTCTTCCTATGGATTGGCAGCCATTTATTGATGCGGTCGTGTTCGATGACCACGGCCTTGTCCCAGTCATTGCACAGGAGGTAGATTCCCATAAGGTGCTGATGCTGGCCTATATGAACGCCGAGACGCTCCGGCTTACGCTTGAAACGGGACAAATGACTTATTGGAGCCGCTCGCGGAAGGCGGTGTGGGTGAAGGGAGGTACCAGTGGAAACACGCAGGACGTAGTTGAGGCGCGCCTGGATTGCGACGGTGATGCTTTGTTGTTCGTGGTGCAGCAACACGGCGGGGCGGCGTGTCACACGGGGCGTCGATCCTGTTTTTTTAGGAAAGGAATGGAGGGGAAACCCGTTGTTGAAGGGGAACAGGTCTTCGATCCCGCGTCTGTATATGGGCCTGCTTCGGATTAGATTGTGGCTTGCACCCGCTTGCAAACGGGAGGTATCTTGTCGTCCTCCTCCTTTTGCAAGCCGTGCTGAAGATGCAAACCCTCACCGACGCGTCGGACCTGCTCCCTGTCGATGCCCCTAAACCTGTTGAAGGCCCTCAAGCCTGCCGGAACTGCGCGGCGGCGCTGGTGGGGCCTTACTGCCATGACTGTGGGGAAGACGCGGCCCAAAACCAACTCCTGCCGCTGCGCGGCTTCCTCGCGCAAACCTGGGACGAATTTGTGGGGGTGGATTCCCGACTGTTTCGCACCCTGCGTCTGCTGATCACGAAGCCGGGTGCACTCACGGTGGCCTATCTCGATGGGCACCGTCAGCGGTATGTGCGCCCATTGCGGTTATATCTGGTGACGAGCGCGCTCTTTTTTATCGTCATCGCGTGGGTGCAGCCCTACGGGTTTGACGCAGTCAACATCTTTGACCAACTGGAAACGCAGGGGAAGCTAGCCGATTTTGAGAAGGTTGTGGCTCAGCAAAACCTGACGTTGGAGCAATACGGTGAGCGCTTTTCGCGGCTCTTCAACAATGCGTTCTCCATCGCCATGTTTTTTGCCTTGCCCGGGGTGGCGGTGTTGCTGACGCTGTTGTATCTCAGCCAGGGCCGCCTTTTTCATGGGCACGTAGTGTTTGTGCTGAACTACGTCACCTTTTCCTTCCTGGCCAATTTGGTTGCCCTCCCTTTCGAGTCACTCCACCAGTGGCTGTATGTCGCCATCGCGATGGCGATTTCGTATCCCTACCTGTTGCTGGCCATGAAGCGCGTCTACAAGGAACGCTGGGAACAGACCCTTTGGAAATTTGGGATGTTTGTGGTGGGCTACTTTATCGTCAACTTCATCTGTATCTTCGTTGCGATGTTCTACGCCTTGCTCGCCGCGATGGGCATCACCCTCTCCGGGTTGGTGATGAAGTTGCTAGGCGCTGCGTAGGGCAGCAATGGGCTCGATGCGCGCTGCGCGACGGGCAGGGAGAATGCCTGCCAACAGACTCACGAACAGGGCGGTGCTCAGAATGGCAACGATGAGCCAGAGCGGGATATGAAAGATTTCGAGGTTGGGGACGCCGTGCTGGTGCAAATACATATTAACACCGAATTGCACGAGGCGGGTAATCCCCCATCCGAGGCCAAGACCAAGCACACCACCGACCACACCCAGGATCCCGCTTTCCACCAGAAACAGCCGCTGCAAATCGCGCTCGTCGCCGCCGATGGCTTTCATCACGCCGATTTCGCGGGTGCGCTCCATCACGTTCATCATCATCGTGTTGGCAATGCCCACCGTGGCAACAAGCAGGGCGATGAAGCCAATCACGCCGAGCGCAAGGTCCATGATCAGAAAGATCCGTTCGGCCTGGGCAAACTGGTCGCGAAAGCTGGTGACAAACAAACCTTGGTCTTCTAACTGTTGCCGCACACCAGGGAAAGCGTCTGGGTGAGACAGTTGCACGAGGGCCGCCATATATCCTTTTGCATTGCCGTCCCGCATCATCAGGTCCACCGTCGAGAAGAAAGTGATTTTCTGCATCTGCTGGGCGAAGTCAATCGGTAAGATGACTCGCACCAGCCCTGAAATAGGCTGGTCGTCCTCAGGCAACAGCCCTGCCACCGTAACCTTGTTGTTGTGATGAATCAAAGGAATGGATGTGAGCCCGGTGGCGATAGCAGGGGCGGCACGAATCAGCCCATTGATGTGGAGCGAAATGGTTTCGAGCGTGATGGTCTGTCCCACCAGCGTTTCGGGATCTTCATATCCCAGTCGCCGTGCCATCGACGGAGCCATCATCAAGGCGGTGTCGGTAGGCGCGGAGAAAAAATTACCAGTGACGGGGTGATATGCAGGAATGTCCCCAAACGCCATGGGAATGGCGATAACCTGCACGGGCAGGCTTTTGCCCGAGGCTTTGAGCTTGGCTGGGAAAATCACCTCCGGATATGCTGCGAGTACACCATCGATATTCGCAAAGGTCGCGATCAGGCTGTCGGTGAGGGGCACCGAAGGGCGATCGTCGTTTTCGCTTTCGAGATCGGGAGACGCCGTTGCAAAATCGCTGAAGCGGCCAAAAATGGAGGGGGATGACGTAATGCGAAGAGAATTGTACAATTCGTACGAGTTAAACTCGCGCTCGGCATTAAATTGTACCCCGGCGCCGTACGACATCAGTGAGAGCAACGCCGCCACGCCGATCATCACACCGATGAGTGTCAGCAGGCTCCGCGTACGGTTGCGCCGCAGGTTGTCGAGGGCAAGCTGAATCAGGTCGGCGAAGCGCATGGCAGTTTGGGCTAGCGAGACGAGTCGACGAACGTGCCGTCGTGGAGTTCGAGGATGCGGTCGGCGAACGCCGCTACTTCTTCCGGGTGGTGGGTGACGACGATGACGGTGCGGCCCTGGTTGCGGTGGATACTATCCAGCAGCCGGATAATCTGGCTTCCGGTGGTCGAGTCGAGGTTGCCCGTGGGTTCGTCGGCCAAAAGCAGCGGCGGGTCGGACACAAGCGCCCGGGCGATAGCGACGCGTTGTTGCTCGCCACCAGAAAGCTCGGTGGGGCGGTGATCCATGCGCTCACGGAGGCCGACACGCGTGAGGCTATCGATGGCCTGCGTTTTGCGTATATCGGAGGCCGTGCCCGCCAGTACCAGCGGTAGCGCCACGTTTTCGAGCGCCGTCATGCTGGGGATCAGGTTAAACTGCTGGAAGATCATGCCCACCATCTCCCGGCGGAAGCGGGCCTGCTGCCTCGGATGCAGCGTTCCCAATGTCCAGGTGCCTACCTGAAGCTGTCCTTCCGTAGGTTGGTCGAGCGCGGCAAGCAGGTGTAGCAGTGTCGATTTGCCCGAGCCGCTGCGCCCGACGATGGCCACAAATTCACCCTCGTCAATCGTGAGGGATACCTGTCGCAGCGCGGCAACACGGGTGGCTCCCATCGCATAGGTGCGGGAAATGTTGGCTAAGCGGATAAAGGGCTCCATCTTCTGGGAGACCGGATGTATGGACATGGTGGAGTGCTCGTGCATGAACCAGGCAGCCGAGGACAGGACCAGCGAAAACAAAAGGCCGTGCGCTTCAACCGGAGCCATACCGCCATGTTGCGAGGTGCTGTGAGGGTGACGGCGAATTCCCCGTCATCTCACGTTGGACATTTGCTCACGGCGGGTTCAGATATTGTCCGCTTTTTCCAGATAAGTGGATTTGTAGCATGTAAGAAAAGGGCTTTGACAAACATTCCCCACCTGAAAGGGGGAGAGGTGATATCATGAAAAGCACACATGCGGAAGGCCACCGTCTCTTTAAGCGGGCGATGCTGTTGTTTGGGTTGATTATCCTGCTGTATAGCTTCCTTTTTCTGTATGAAGTGTATGGAAACGTACCAGCGGAATCAGGAGGAGAAGTCTGTTCTGTAGACATGACCCTCCTTGCAAAATATGAGTACGAAGCGGGAGAGGGGTTTGTGTTCGAAAAGGGAGCCTACCCCGATGCGATTACCATTTTCAACGTCCAGCATAAGCCCGGAGAGGAAGATGAGCCCATCGCGGCCGACTTTACATCTACTCAACCCGTAAGTAGCCTATTTGTCAAGGCAGGGCCAGAAATTAAGATGGTCGATTATGTCCCTGCTGTCATACAGGGAATGTTCACAAATGATGGTTTGCAAGGCAAAGCCATTTCCTTTGTGGCATTCTGCCAGGCAGCGACCCCTGAAACAGCGGACTTGGAGATTGACCTACAGGTAAGTCCCGAAACTCCAGACCTTGGAGAAGTGGTTACGGTTACGCTTCAACTGTTCAACAACCCATTCAATGGCGGTGCTTTTGGGGATCCCTATGTTGGAGATCCTTGGCAAAATCCTACCTCGGGACGCTTAGTCGACGTGAAGGTCTATCTACCGCCCGAGTTCGTTTATGTAGCGGGTAGTGCCACCGGAGGCGACGCGCAGCAGGGCACCGATGCCGAGGTCATGTTCACAGTAAATGAACTCGGAGTAGGAGTGAGTCGCACCCTCACGTTACAGGCCCAGACCGTTGCGCCAGTCCCATGCTTGGCCGATGTCATGACTGAAGTTTTTGCGTCCCTTACTTTCGATCCGGATGCCTGCCCGTGCAACATCGAGCCGACGGGACCCCATGAAGATGACGAAGCCATGGCGGAGGTTGTTTTACTGCCGGTCGAACTGATTGCCTTTAAAGCTATTGCTGATGGCGAGCGTATCGTACTGACCTGGAGAACAGCCGCTGAAACCAACAATGCAGGCTTTGAGGTATGGCACACACCGCCCGGGGCGAAGCAAACAGTGATTGCCTTTTTGGAGGGGCATGGTACAACAAATCAGGTACATGAATATCGATTGGTGCTGGATACTCAAACGCCAGGAGTTCACCGATTTCAGTTAAAGCAGGTTGACTTCAACGGAATGTTTGCCTTTGGCCCCGTGGTAGAAGTGCGGGTAAAGGCCGAGGAGGCGATTTCCCTTTCAGAGGCGTATCCGAACCCCTGTAATCCAAAGACCCACTTCACGCTGACCGTGGCGCATGCACAGCCTATGCGAGTTGAGGTTTTCGATATGCTGGGACGTCGCATCGCTACACTTTATGATGGCTGGCTGGAAGCAGAGACGCGGCATTTGTTTACTTTCGAGGTGGAGAACGTGCCCAGTGGTTTGTATGTCTATCGGGCCACAGGTGAACATGGAGCAGCCGAACAATCCTTCCTTGTTGTTCAACGCGGAAGCTGCGATCCGCTGTAAACTAGCGGATCGCTCCTGGGCCTTCATAAGACATAATTTCTTCCACCCACACCAACTCGCAGGCTCCACCGCCGGTGTCGTTGCGCGTGGTGGAGGTGGTCCAGCGCCAGCCGTCGGAGGCACGCACATTTACGAGGTAGCCCCGGAACTGCACGAGTTCACCCGAGCGCACCTTCAGGAGGTCTTCCCGCACGTCGTCGTTGGCAGGGATCATGTGCATGTTGGCGCTGTTGCGCTCGATGGCGCTGCGCGCGATGGGGAGTCCTCCTTTTGCTTTCCAGAGGTAGAAGCGGACCTTTTGCGAGATGTCAAGCCGGTCGATAACGGCCTGATCGGACATCGGCCCCCAGCCCAGCGCGAGGTCGATGGGTGAGAGGTCGGCCTCCCGTTTGCCCCGATAGCGCTTGGTACTTAGTACCCGCGCCTCCACCTCAAACCGCGCCACAGGCGTAATCACAAAGTCATCTTGACGCAGCAGCGGCACGTCGCCTGGCGGTTGTTGCACCGGCGCTGATGCCACCAGCACGCCCGGTGGATATTCCACCTCTGAGCGGCATCCTGGAAACAGGCTCGCGATGAGCAAAACCAACAGGACAGATCTTCTCGACAAAGCCGTATCTGGTCTCATGACTTAAACGAAGGAACGAGGAATCAAAACAAATAAGGGAAAGAAAACTTCGACACGGGTTCCTTACTTCGGGTGGTCACTTTCCAGACACCTACCCCAAAGAGCACCCAAACGTCCTGGCTGCTTCACATGAACCGTTTGTTAATCGCGACGTTTGGAGAGGA
The DNA here is from genome assembly GCA_030428385.1 of Rhodothermia bacterium. Classification (GTDB taxonomy): domain Bacteria; phylum Bacteroidota; class Rhodothermia; order Rhodothermales; family JAAAOL01; genus JAUIDY01. Next base: position 38,726 of record JAUIDY010000038.1, read on the forward strand.
ATGTTTGTATTTTCGGGTGTTGGTCTACTTTGTTTAATCCCTCCCGGGTAGTTCCTATGTCCACCACGTTTTTGGTACTCCACAACCTGCTGCAACAACGCATCCTTGTGCTCGATGGCGCGATGGGGACGATGATTCAGCGCTATGGGTTGATGGAGGAAGACTACCGGGGCACTCGGTTCGCCGATTACCATTTGGACCTCAAGGGAAACAACGATCTGTTGGTTCTGACCAAACCCGACGTGATCCGTGAGATCCACGCGGCCTTTTTGGATGCGGGGGCCGACATCATCGAGACGAACACCTTTAACGCCAACGCGATCTCGCAGCGCGACTACGAGATGCAGGATCTGGCGTACGAAATGAACGTTGCTGCCGCTGCCTTGGCCCGAGAGGTGGCGGATCGCTATACTGCCCTCACCCCCGACAAGCCCCGTTTTGTGGCGGGCGCGATGGGTCCATTAAACCGCTCGCTTTCGCTGTCGCCCGACGTAAACGACCCCGGTTTTCGCGCTATCACGTTTGAAGAAGCCCGCGATGCCTACGCCGAAGAAGCCCGCGGTCTCATTGACGGTGGCGTTGACATCCTGCTCGTTGAGACGATTTTTGACACGCTCAACGCCAAGGCAGCGCTCGTGGCGATTCAAGAACTGTTTGAAGAAATTGGCCGTGCCCTCCCGGTGATGATTTCTGGTACCGTGGTGGATCTCAGCGGACGGACCCTTTCAGGGCAGACCCCGGCGGCGTTCTGGACGAGTGTGATGCACATGCCTCACTTGCTGGCGGTAGGGCTGAACTGTGCGCTGGGCTCGAAACAGATGCGCCCTTTTATTGAGGAGTTAGCCGAAGTGGCGACGGTGCCCGTCAGTCTGTATCCCAACGCCGGGCTCCCGAACGAAATGGGCGGCTACGACGAAGATCCCGGGTTTATGGCGGCACAGACGGAAGCGTATGCCACGGAGGGCTGGCTCAATTTGGTGGGGGGATGTTGTGGCACCACGCCTGATCACATCCGCGCCATCGCTGAGGCAGCGGCACGATTTGCGCCGCGTCCGGTGCCATCGCACGACAAACGGTTACAGCTTTCCGGGCTGGAGCCACTGGTGTTCCGCGACGACCTCAACTTCGTCAACATAGGAGAACGGACCAACGTGACGGGCTCGCGTAAATTTGCGCGGCTCATCATGGAGAACAACTACGAGGAAGCGCTGAGTGTAGCCCGTGAGCAGGTGGAAAATGGCGCGCAACTCATCGACGTCAACATGGACGAGGGTATGCTCGATTCCGAGGCGGCGATGACGAAATTCCTCAACCTGATCGCTGCTGAGCCTGACATCGCCCGTGTGCCGCTGGTGCTCGATTCGTCGAAATGGAGTGTGATTGAGGCGGGGTTAAAATGCGCCCAAGGCAAATCCATCGTCAACTCGATCTCGATGAAAGAGGGCGAGGCGGTTTTTAAAGAACAGGCCCGCATCGCCCGAAAGTATGGTGCGGCGATTATCGTCATGGCGTTCGACGAAAAAGGGCAGGCCGACACCTACGAGCGGCGCATCGAGATCTGCAAACGCGCCTATCGCATCCTGACGGAAGACCTGGGCTTTCCACCCGAAGACATCATCTTCGACCCCAACATCTTCGCCATCGCAACGGGTATCGATGAACACCGCCGTTATGCCATCGACTTCATCGAGGCGACACGCTGGATCAAGGGAAACCTGCCGGGCGCGCGGGTGTCGGGCGGTGTGTCAAACATCTCGTTTTCGTTTCGGGGCAATAACAAGGTGCGGGAGGCGATGCACACGGCGTTCCTTTTCCACGCTATTCGTGCCGGAATGGACATGGGTATTGTCAACGCCGGGCAGATCGAAGTTTATGAAGAGATCGACCCCGACCTGCTCGAATGCATCGAAGACGTGTTGTTCGACCGCCGGGAGAATGCCACCGAGCGGCTCGTCGACCTGGCCGAAGAGATTCAAGCACAAGGCACCGAGATTGCCGAGGCCAAACGCGACGCCTGGCGCGAGGCCTCCGTCGAAGAACGGTTGTCGCATGCGCTGGTTAAGGGCATCGTTGAATATGTGGTGGAAGACACCGAAGAAGCGCGGCAACAGTACCCAAGTCCGCTGGAAGTGATCGAAGGGCCGCTGATGGCGGGGATGAACATCGTGGGCGACCTTTTTGGGCAGGGCAAGATGTTTCTTCCACAGGTGGTAAAGAGCGCCCGTGTGATGAAAAAAGCCGTCGCCCATCTCATTCCGTTCATCGAAGCCGAACAGGACGAAAGCGAAGCCCTCGCCAAGCCAAAAATTTTGATGGCAACGGTGAAAGGAGACGTACACGACATCGGCAAAAACATCGTCGGTGTGGTGCTTCAATGCAATGGCTACGACGTGGTGGACCTCGGCGTCATGGTGCCGTCCAACAAAATCCTCGAAGCCGCCCGTGAGCACGGCGTGGATGTGATTGGTCTGAGTGGGCTCATCACCCCGAGCCTCGATGAAATGGTGCACGTGGCCCGCGAACTCGAACGCGAAGGGTTTAACCTGCCGCTGCTTATTGGTGGAGCGACGACTTCAGAGGTGCATACCGCCGTCAAGATTGAGCCAAACTACAGTCAACCTGTGGTACATGTGCTGGATGCATCGCGGTCGGTAGGCGTGGTGGGCAAGTTGCTTTCGAACGAACACCGGCCCGCGTTTATACAACAGGTACGCGATCAATACACCACCGTGCGAAAACGGTATGCCGCCCGCACGCGCCGGACAACCTATCTGCCCCTTGAAGCGGCCCGTGCGAACCGTTTTTCGTGCGAATGGGACGCGGTGCCCATCACCACCCCGAACCAATTGGGCGTCTACGCCCTGCGGAACTACCCGCTCACAGAGTTGCGTCCCTACATCGACTGGTCGCCGTTTTTTATCGCGTGGGAACTGCGTGGCAAATATCCGCGCATCTTTGACGATGAGTTTGTTGGAGAAGAAGCGAAAAAGCTGTTTGACGACGCAAACCGTCTGCTCGACAAGATTATCGCCGAAGGCTCACTAGAGGCGAACGGTGTATACGGACTTTTCCCTGCCAACAGCGTAGGCGACGATCTGCAACTGTACACCGACGACACCCGGCAGACTGTTTTGATGCGGTTGCACCATCTGCGGCAGCAAGGCGAAAAGACTCCCGGCAACCCCAATCGCGCGCTCTCTGACTACATCGCGCCGAAAGAAACAGGCGTGGCGGACTACACGGGGGGCTTTGCCGTATCGGTCCATGGCGTCGCCAACCTCGCGGCGCAATATGAGGCTGACTTCGACGACTATAATGCTATCTTGGTGAAGGCCATCGGCGATCGACTGGCCGAGGCGTTTGCGGAGCGGCTGCACGAGCGGGTGCGCCAGGAATTCTGGGGCTATGCGCCCGATGAAGCCCTTACCAACGATGATCTGATTTCAGAGCACTACCGTGGCATTCGTCCGGCCCCTGGTTACCCAGCCTGCCCTGACCACACCGAAAAGCGCCGGATGTGGGACTTGCTGGATGTGGAAGTGAACACCGGGGCGATTCTTACCGAGCACCTCGCCATGTATCCGGCAGCGGCGGTCTGTGGATTCTACTTCGCCCACCCGGAGGCCAAGTACTTCAACGTAGGACAGATCAGCCGCGATCAGGTGATGGACTATGCGGCGCGTACGGGCATGTCGCTCGAAGAAGTGGAACGGTGGTTGGCTTCGCGCCTCAACTACGAGCCGGAGGCGGTTCAGGCCGCGGCGTAATAAAAAAGGAGCCCGTCACTCCCACCCAAGTGACAGGCTCCCGAGGAGATGCTACACCACACACCACTTTTGGAGGTTTGTGTGGGCGCGCTTTTATTGTCGCGCTTTGATAAATAGACGTTTAGCCCCTCCAATAGTTACACCTCCTTTGAAAATATTTTTGCTGCAGCCGCGGTTTATTATCGAAAACAGGAGGTGAGGGGAGGCGTTAGTAGCTTGATCAAGAATGACGCGTCGAAGAGGGCGCACGGCGTTCGCCTTTCCCCTCATCGATGTGGTGTTTAATAGATGCCCTGATTCAACAATCTTTCCCATGACCCTCGATCACCTGCGCACCTTCTTTCCACATACGGAACACACCGTGTACCTCAACCATGCCGCGACGGGACCACTCAGTGCCCGTGTTGTTGAGGCGATGCAGCGTTTCATCGCAGAACGCCACGGCGAAAACATCGAAAATTACGCGGCGGTGATGCCGATTCTGGAGGAGAGCCGGGCACATTTTGCGCAAATCATCGGGACGACTCCTGATCGGGTGTCCCATGCACCAAACACCTCGTACGCGCTCAACGTGCTGGCAGAGGGACTCGACTGGCAGCCGGGCGACCGCATCGCGATTCCTGCCTGTGAGTTCCCCGCCAACGTTTATCCGTTCATGAACCAGGTCCGCAAGGGTGTAGCGGTGGATTTTATTCCACACCACGACGGGGTTGTCACAATGGCAGACATTGAAGCAACGCTGACGCCCCAGACGCGGCTTCTTACGATCAGTTGGGTGCAGTTTCTTTCTGGCTTTCGCGCCGACCTGGAGGCCATCGGACGGCTGTGCAAGGAGCGCGGCATCTTTTTTTGCGTAGATGCTATACAGGGTGTGGGCGCATTAAGGCTGGATGTGGAGGCGTGGGGCATCGACTTTTTGGCGACAGGGGGGCACAAATGGCTGATGGGGCCACAAGGCACAGGTTTCCTATATCTTACAGAAGCGATGCAGGACGAACTCACACCCATAGCAGGCTGGCTGCATGGCCCCATCGACTGGGAGCATTTCTTTAACTATGAACTGGCGTTTCATCCTGATGCGCGGCGCTATATGTTGGGCACACCGAATAGCATCGGATTCGTCGGGATGCAAGCCGCACTCGGGTTATACTTGGAAGCGGAACCCGCTTGGTGCGAGGCGCAGGTGCACGGACGTTCACAGGATCTTGCTGCCCGATTGGATGGACTTGGCTTCCGACGCTATGGTTCAGACGACCCCGCCTACGCATCAGGCATTGTTACGATTTATCATCCCGCTCCTGAAGAAGCCTGCGCCTATCTCAAGACGAACGGAATTGTGGCCTCCGTACGCAATCGTTTACTCCGGTTTGCCGCTACTTACTACAATAGCCCCGATGAAATGGCACAGACAGCGGATGTGTTGTCAGCGTTTGAAAAAAACATCTTTGCTACCGGAAGTGCGGCCTGATTATGCCTGAGGGAGACGGAAAAGTAGAGCATATCGAGCGTCTCAGGGTACCTCCAGGGTATCACGAAGCGGCGCGGCTAGACGTGTACATCACCCGGTTCTTGCCGAATGCCTCACGCAATAAGGTGCAGCAAGGCATCAAGGCAGGCCATGTAACCGTGAGTGGCACAATCGTGGTGAAACCTTCGCACCCGGTTCAGGCGGGTGATGAGATCATGATGCGGCTGATGCGACCGCCGCCGCTGGCTGTGGAGCCCGAGCCCATTCCCCTCGACATAGTCTATGAGGATGAGGTGCTGCTGGTAGTCAACAAAGCGGCCGGCATGGTGGTGCATCCTGCGTACGGCAACCGAACGGGCACGTTGGTGCATGCGCTGCTATATCATGTGGGCGGCGGCACCTTTAGTGTAGAGGATGATCATGAGTCGGAAGAGGAGGAGGACGTGGGACTTTCTACCATCCATGCGGCTCCAGTCGCGGCTGGGGATCTGTCCATCCGTCCCGGTATTGTGCATCGGCTCGACAAAGACACGTCGGGCTTGCTGGTGGTTGCCAAAACAGATGCCGCCCATACTCATCTGGCGAAGCAATTTCTGAACCGTACCATCCAGCGGCGGTATCTGGCGCTCGTGTGGGGCGTTCCCAGCCCTGAATCAGGGACCATTGATACGTGGTTGGCCCGCGACCCCCGTGACCGCAAGCGGATGGCCGTTGTCTCAGAGGGAAAGGGCAAACAGGCGATAACGCATTTCGAAGCCGTGGAAGAGTTTCGGCACACCGCACTGCTGCGTTTTCGGTTAGAGACAGGACGCACCCATCAGATCCGGGTACATGCCCAGCACATTAACCATCCCGTACTCGGTGATGCGACGTACGGGGGGAATCGGTTGGTGTATGGTCCCACGGGAGGATCTCGCCATGCCTTTTTTAAAAACCTGTTCCACACCATGCCCCGGCAAGCCTTGCACGCCCACACGCTTGGGTTTCGGCATCCCGCATCGGGCGAGTTGCTTCACTTTGTTGCTGAACTGCCCGACGACATGCAGTATGTGCTGGATCGGTTGCGCACAGTGGAGGGCGCATGACACGGGACTGACACGCGGTGCTCCTAACTTGTGGAGCACATACCCTGTCAACGCGCGAGTTGAGCATGATACGTATTATCCTGGAAGCACTGGACCATTGGTTGAATCACCACGACCCTCGTCTTGCCGAAACACTTCGTCCACCTATCACCAAAGCTGGTCTCAAGAAATACACCGATGCGGTTGGTCCTTTTCACTTTCCTCAGGAGGCACTGACCCTCTATCACTGGCACAACGGGCAGGAGGCTTCCGGCGAACTGTTCGCTCCGTATCGGTTTTTGCCCTTAGACGAAGCAGTTCCCTTATATCAGGAGATGCTGGCGTTGAATGCCCAACTGGGGAGTTGGAACCCTTTGTGGTTTCCGTTTCTCGATTTTGAAGGCGATTTGTTTGTGTATGAACTGGGCACGCCGCCTCAGCCTGACACGCCGGTGTATTTCTGCCCAAGCGAAGATCCAGATCTGTATGTTTGGACCCGAAACCTCACTCAGTTCTTTGAACTGATCCTTGCCCTTTTTGCGCAGGGCGCCCTGATTGAAACGGAGGGAATCCGCGAAATGGATCCAGATGCCGTTGATCGAATCCGTCATTCCCTGTGTCCGACTGCTCACTACTCGGGGAAACGGGAAATCGAAGGCGTGACGTATTTTTCCAAGTTTGCAACAGCCCACTGGCCATCACGCTGGAAAGAGGTTGGCACCCAGGATACAACGGAGAGGCGTCAGCGATCTGCAAACAGGGCCCTTTTATCCGTTCAAGCAGCGCGCACGCAGGTGCGCAGAGGCGTCTTGGAAGAGGCTATACTTCAGGGAACAGTGGCAAGGCTTTCTGGAACGCTCGGGGGTGCCCTCATGGAGTTGTCAGACCAAACCGGTCAAATACCGATCTTTTGCCCGCCTCCCATCGCACGCGAGCTTTATATCCGCGCCTCCTATGAGGTATGGGTAGAACGCGTAAATCCAGCTACGTTGCCTAATCTCTTTTCCGAGGCAATGCTTGTTGCATCGGCGGTGCAGCCCCTCGACCCGTCCTTTACGGGGTTGCAGGGCCAGGGTTAGCCGATATTGCTTGGGCAACAAGCGGCGTAAAATAGGCGGCTCCGTTGCTGTTTAAATGATCGTGGTTAAAAAATAAACTATCGGGGAGCGGCAGCGCTCCATAGTCGAGCACCGTAAGGCCTCGCGCCTTAAAGCGCTGCTTGGTCTCTTCGAAGTGGCGGGCTATCGGCTCGGGGATGCCTGCCAGGTAGGAGGTATGCAGCGGGGCACCTACTAAAATGAGTTCGATGTCATGGGCTTCGGACAACGATTGGATTGCTTCGAGATACTGTAGCGCAATGGCGGATTGCCCCAGGGTTTCACCGAAGGGGGCATAATGCTCATTTAATTTTGCCTGGGCATCGGCACTTTTTAAGAAAGCAGTTTGGGGTTCATACTGGCCGACAAAGCTGAAATGCTGACGGGAAGGGTAAAGCAACATGCTCCGGCCCCATATTTTGAAATACGTACGACTGTCAACCGGTTGGACGGCATAGTCTGTAAGATTCATGAGGGGATACGAGCGCTCAATCAGCTTGGTGGTCTCGGTGATACCGCTCAATTTATAATCATTAAACGCGGCCAGGTTGTGGGGAGAAAAGCCAAGCAGAATGGTCTTGATCTGCGAGCCAGCCTCTTGTTCAAGGATAAACTTCAGTTTGTGATAGGTGATGAGATAAGGCTCCCCAAACTGGCAAATGTTTTCGGAGTTTGGAAGGTAGGCGGGATCGAGGGCCGTCGCCAGATGGGAATCGCCAAGGATAAGAATTTGTGCTTGGTTTAGGGGAAGGGCCGTTTGCTGAATAAAGTAACGGTTCAGGCCAAAGTTGATCGCCATCAGGGCCATCAGTAGGGCATAAAACAATACGACCCGCAGGATAAATCGTCGCATCTCGGCTAGAATTGGAAGTAGATAAATTCTTGCTCTTCGCCAAAGAAGAACAGGATAAGCCAGCACAGCGA
>JAUIDY010000191.1 GCA_030428385.1 Rhodothermia bacterium
CGGAGGAACGGTACGATGGCAGCGAAGAAGCCGGCGGCGAAGAAGGCCGCCGCCAAGAAAAAGGCCCCGGCCAAAAAAGCCGCCACAAGAACCCACCCGCAGCGAAGGCGACGTGGAGCAGGCCCTGCGCCGCCAACTCGATAACTCCGGGCAGTAGGTTGGGAAAGGGAGGTGGGGCGTGGTATCCAGATACATTCACAACCTCCCCAACGCCGACACCCGCAAACTCCCAACCTCCCTGAGGCTTCCAACAAACCCCTCCCTTGAGGGAGGTGGCCCGCAGGGCCGGAGGGTGTAAAAACGCTGAGATACATCCCCAGTCGCTGCGCGACAGCCCTCTCAAGGGGGCAGTTTCAAAACCATCTTCCTACATCCTGCACTCCTTCTTTCGCTTCTCGTCCTTACTTTCTCTGGCGTCAACGTTCCTATCCTCAGCCGATGATTCTTTTCGTCTCCGATATGCACTTTGGGCGCGGCGACCGGGCGACGCAGCGCACCAGCGAGGCCGACCTGATCGCCTGCTTGCGGGCCCAGGAAGCCGAGGTCGAGGCGCTCTATCTCGTCGGTGATGTGTTTGAGCATTACATCGAGTATGGGACGCTAATGCCGAAAGGGTTTGCGCGTTTTCAGGGGCTGCTGGCGGCATGGACCGACCGGGGTGTGCCGGTGACGTACCTCGCAGGCAACCACGATCCGTGGCACCAGGATTATTTTGCCGAGGAACTGGGCGTGCGGGTGGTGATGGATGCCTTACATGAACCTCTGCTAGGGCATCACGTTTATGTGACCCACGGCGATGGGCTGCCCGATGGTGGGGCCCTGTATCGGTTGTTGAAACCCCTGCTTCGGCATCCAGTACCGGTAGCCCTGTATCGGACGTTGCTGCCGGGCGACTGGGGCCTTCGGCTCGCACGTTGGACCAGCCGCCGGTTCGGAGATGGGCATGCCGATCCGCGCACGGTAGCGGCGTTGCGTCGTCATGCACAACACATGCTTTCAACAACCGACACAACCCTGGTGGTGATGGGGCACAGCCATCACCCCGAGCTACAAAGTGGCCCAAAGGGTGTCTATGTAAATACCGGAAGCTGGCACGATAACCGGACGTTTGCCGTTCTTGATGAAGAGGGCCCTCGCCTGTTACAATGGAATGAACATTGCATCAATGTGCTGCACACCATGCCGGCCGAAGTGCCCACGGCCTGATTGACTTTTTTTGATACGCGCCCCTGCGGGGTGCTATGCATTTCGATACATATGTCCTCCTCTTATACCGATCACGAGCTGAAGCAGTACTTCAGCAACACGACCTACCGACATAACTCCGGTTATCGTGGCCCCCAGGGCGATGGCGCTCCCGATGGGTCGCAGACGTCGCGTTTTAAAGGCTATCGGGCTTTCTTGTGGCGCAAGTTGGGCGACGAGCGCAAGGTGCAAGCGGCCATGGCGGTGTCGGTCCTGGCAGCGGTGGCGCTGGTGGGGGCGCTGGGCGTGGTTATCTATTTCACCGTGCTCATGGGCACCGGGCGTACGCCCTCGGTTGATGCCATCGAAAACCCCAACCTGAACCTTGCCACGGTGGCGTATACGTCGGACGGCGAAGAACTGGCGCGGTATGGCCGCCAGAACCGCTCGTGGGTGACCAAGGAAGAAATCTCGCCGCATGTCATCAATGCCCTTGTCGCCACGGAAGATCATCGGTTCCGGGGGCACTGGGGCATCGACATGAAGGGCATTGCCGCGGCCTTGGCCGACGTGGTGCGCAAGCAGGACCTGCGGGGCGCGTCGACCATCACGCAGCAGTTGGCCCGCAACCTGTACAACAATCAGATTGGCTTTGAATTCTCGCTTTCGCGGAAGCTGAAGGAAATGCTGACGGCCATCCAACTGGAGCGGCGCTATACCAAGGACGAAATCTTGGTGATGTATCTCAACACGGTGCCGTTCCGCAACAACGCCTATGGGATCGAGGCTGCGGCCCGTACCTATTTTAGCAAACCCGCGCTGGAACTGGACGTGAAAGAAAGCGCCGTGCTGGTGGGCATGTTGCAGGCCAATACCTACTACGACCCGGTGCGCAACCCCGGCAACTCGCAGCGGCGGCGCAACGTGGTGATGGGGCAGATGGTGAACCATGGGCTGCTGGATGTCGCCTACCTCGAAGAACACCGCGATGACCCGGTAGAGACCGCCTTCCGGGGCAGCGATGTGACCGACAGCTTCGCCCCGTATTTTGCCGAACATGTGCGGTTGTGGCTGAACGACTGGAGCAAGCGCAGCGGCATTGATGTGTATGCCGAAGGGCTTGTCGTCTACACCACCATCGATAGCCGGGTACAGCAACGCGCCCAGGAAGCCGTTGCCGAACAGATGAAGGGGCTGCAAGCCGTGGTAGACTACGAGTGGAGCCGCCGCAGTTCATACCACCTGGGGCAAGTCACCTCGGTCTATGAGAAGCAGGAGGACTATGAGCCGTTCGCGTATTTCTGGGAGTCGCAGGAGACCAGCGTGAACGGATTTATCCGCGAGACGGCAGCGTTTAAGAAACTGCGCAACGAGAACATCGGGGCCGAAGATGCGCTGCGGATGCTGAAGCAGGATGAAGCCTTCATCGACTCGCTGCGGGCCGAAAAGACGCGCCTGGAAGCGGGCCTGCTGGCGTTGGACCCGAAGACAGGGTATGTGAAGGCCTGGGTCGGCGGGCGCGACCTCAAGGTGGACCGCTACGACCATATCTCGATTGCCAAGCGGCAGCCCGGCTCCACGTTTAAGCCCTTCGTATACACCGCTGCCATTGACAATGGCTTCCCACCCAGTTACACGCTGCGCGACTCGCTCTTCCGGTATGAAGACCCGTACACCGGACAGATATGGAGTCCGCACAACTCGGGCAGTGGCGTGACCGGCGAATGGATGACGCTGGCCGAAGGGCTGGCGCGCTCGCTGAACACCATCTCTGGGCAACTCATCCTCCAGATCGATCCTAGCACCGCCGCGTTTTATGCCCGGCGTATGGGCATCGAAAGTGAACTCGATGAGGTGCCTGCCCTTGCCCTCGGCACCAGCGACGTGACGCTGCTGGAAATGGGTGCTGCGTATTCAACCCTGGCCAACGGCGGGCTCTACTACGGCCCCACGGTGGTAACCCGCATCGAAGACCGGGCGGGCAATGTGTTGTATGAAACCACGCCTGCGCCCCGCGAAGCCATCTCCGAAGAAACCGCCTTTACCGTCGTAGACATGATGCGCGACGTGGTCACCCAGAGTTATGGCACCGGCATTCGTATCCGTAACCAGTTTGGGCTGACGGGCTACGACTTCGCCGGGAAAACCGGTACCACCCAGAACAGCGCCGACGGCTGGTTTATGCTCATGCACCCTGACCTCGTGGTGGGCTCGTGGGTGGGCTTCAACGACCGCCGCGTGACGTTTCGCTCGAACTGGTGGGGGCAGGGCGCACACAACGCGCTGTTCCTCGTGGGCGACTTCATGCGCCGCCTCGACGCCGAACCCGACCTGCGTCCCGACCCGCGCAAACGCTTCCCAACGCCGTCCGACTTCACCGCGCCGGAGTACGATCCCAACGACGACCCCGAGCGCGAACTCCTCGAACGCACCCGCCGCCGCTCCAGCGACGACCGCGTGGGTTGGTAGATTTGGGTGTGGGGCTATGGGAGTGTCGGAGTATGGGAGAATACATTGAAAGGCAATCACACAGCGTAAGTCGAATGGCAAACGATTGGCGCCTGCAAGGTCAGGAAAAATACCTCCATGGAATCACCCTCTTTTGGAAGAAATACAGGCGCTATTCGGAGGCATGGGATCACGACCATTGCGAATTCTGTGGCAGCAAGTTCGCTGAGCAAGACGCGATCACGGGTGCGTTGCATGAAGGTTATGCAACAGCAGATAACTATCGGTGGATCTGTACGGAGTGTTTTAACGACTTTAAAGATCGTTTTGCATGGTGGTTAAAGCAGGGTGGGTAGAAACTATCGCTCCGCGCCGGATAACAGCGTTCTGCTGGCGAATGCATGGCAGACGGGTATTCCTAACCCCTATGTGTTTGAAACAAAGCCTCAAAACGCCTAGCTTCTCCTAGAGACATGCCGTGGGTGAGTGCAACAACGCATCGGAATGCTGTTGCTCCCACGCTTCCTTTCTCCCATTCCCTAACTCCCCAACGCACGCCGTGCGCATCCTGCACACCGCCGACATCCACCTCGGCAGCAACACGTACGGGCGCATCGATCCCGAAACGGGGTTGAACACGCGCCTGCTCGACTTCAAGCGTTCGTTCCAGTTTATGGTACAGCACGGGCTGGACGCTGACATCGACCTGTTTCTATTCTGCGGCGATGCCTACCGCACCGCCGACCCCACGCCGACGCAACAGCAGGTATTCGCCGAATGCCTCAAGCCCATCGCCGACGCAGGTATTCCGATTGTGATGATCACGGGCAACCACGACCATCCGGTGTCATTTGGCAAAGCCTCCGCGATTGACATTTTTCAGTTCGTGACGGGCAACGTGCAGGTGTTTCGCCGCCCCAGCAAGGCCGTCATCGAGACCAAAAGCGGGCCGCTGCAACTCATCGCGATGCCATGGCCCATGCGCAGCCTGCTGCTTTCCAAAGACGAGCATCGCAAAAAAACGCCTGCCGAGTTGCGCGACTTCATCGAGGGGCTGTATGTGCAGTTCATCGAAAACGCCGCCCGCGAACTCGACCCCGCGCTGCCGACGGTGCTGGCGGGTCATTTTAGCGTGCAAGGCAGCGATCTCTCCGGCTCCGAGCGCACCAGCCTCATCGCCCACGAGCCCAAGTTTATGCCGGGCCAACTCACGCCAGCACCGGTCGATTACGTGGCCCTGGGGCATATCCACCGTTTTCAAAACCGCGCCCCCGGCGCCGTGCCCGAAGCCTCAGAAGTGATTCACGCTGAGGCCCCGCCTGTGGTGTATTGCAGCAGCATCGAGCGGATCTCGTTTAAGGAATGGGACGACCGAAAAGGCTTTCTGATTGTTGATATTAACACCGAGAACGGCGAGAAAAAAACCTCGTATCGCTTCATCGACACCCCCGCCCGCCGTTTTATTGCCATCAGCGCCGACGCCCGCGAAAACCCGGCTCCCACCGAACACATCCTGCAAAAGATCGCACAGGAAGACGTGGAAGACGCCATTGTGCGGGTGCGGTACCGGATTGATGAAAATCAGGTGGGACTGGTCGATACGCCCCGTATCCGCGAGGCGCTGAAACCGGCGTTTTGTATTGCTGCCATCGAGCGCACGGTGGACCCGGTAGAGCGCCAGCGCCGGACATCGGTACGCCGCGACACCAGCCTGAAAGAAGCCATGACGCAGTATATTGCCCAACGCGATGATTTAGCAACGATACAGGACGACCTGATTGCTGCTGCGCTGGAACTGGAAGCTGTGTACGAAGCCAAACGCCGTGAAGAAGAATGAGGACAACGACAGGCAGAAACACGCCGTACAAGACGGGCCGCAGTTCGTCTATGCGAGCGGCTTTTAATCTAAGAACCCGATGACCTGCTAGACCTGCCGACCAACACCATGGAACCCAACATCGACGCGATCACGGTCACGATCCCGTACAAAGAAGGCGTTGCTTCCGAACAAAAACCCGTTGCCATCTGGCCACTCGTAGACGCCGCCCTGCGTGTCATTGAGGCCGACGACACCACCCGCGAGGCCGCCCGCGCGGCGCTGGGCTCCAGCGATGGGTGTGTGGTGCTGGCCAACTACCTCAACAGCGAAGTGAAGCGCATCCACGAGATGGATTACCGCTTTAAGGTGCCGCTGCTGGTGCTGGCCGCCGACATGGCCCGCGACGACGACGGGGCCGACTCGATCTATGACCCGGAAGAAGGCGCACTCTACTTCGAGACCGACGAGAGCCAGTATTCCTTCCACGTCTTTAAAGACTGGACCGTCGATTGGGTAGCCGTGGCCGACGACGTAGAGAAAGGCTACGAATGGACCGGCGTGGAAAACCAGACGTGGGCGCTCGACCATTTGCTCTCGTACCTCGACTACGGCGACTACAACCCGCCGGATTAACAGCCAGAGTTGTATTTATCGCATCCTGTTAGCATTTCAGGAAGAGGTGATGTTGATCATTAAAATGATACATAAACAACGTTTTCGATTCCTTCAGGCACTTAGTTTCACAGTTATTCTTCTTTTTATCGCATTAGGCCCTGCTTATCAACAGGTCTTGAATCAGGATTCTATTTTGCTGCGTTCTTGGACGATGTACGCCTATGAAGGGCTCAACCTATGTCATGCCCAGTTTTACATTCTCGAACCGAATCAGGAGAAAAAACCTATCAACTGGCTTCGTACACTTGGCTATGCTGATCTTCAAAAAGCGCCTTTGAGCTTACGCCGTCTCATTGGTTGTGAGGAAGCGCTAAATGTGGGGAAACAACTCCGTACCAAGTTAGGCTCCCAAGTTGACCTTCGCTTAACCGCACGTGTGTCAGAGCAATATGGCTGGAGAGTGCAATACCGCGATCTTCCTATCCCATAGCGCTATGCAACACTTGCGCAAAGTTATTACTTGGGGAATTGATTATGAGGGATCTACCCGGTCTGCTGCTTTAATTCGGATTGGGCTCGCCTTTCTTATCTGGAGCCGGTTTGGTTATGTCATGCTTCCACTTCATGACCTCCATGTTGGAGATATGTTGTTCAAGGTATTATTTTGGACAGCATCATTGTTCATGGCAGTTGGTTTTATGACGCAAGGAGCCTGCCTTGTTACAGCCATTTCGGTAGGAGTGATTTACTTTTATTACGGCCATTTTGAAGGAGATTCACTGTATACGGCTCACCATATTTATTTATTATTTATCGCAACGGTTTTTATTTCCCTCACACCAAGTCATCGTTCCTATTCGCTAGACCGCTGGGTTACATTAAAGAGAAGGACAAGAATAGGGCAAACTCCGCCGCAGGAAAAAGGAAACTTGTTTGGGCTTCGACTTCTCGCTCTACAAGTAGCAGCGATCTATATTTGGGGCGCGCTCAATAAAGCAAATCCTGTATTTCTGTCAGGGGAGCGTTTACAGCATTATATCTATTACTATTATCCAGGAATTGACTTTTCACAATATGCAGGATTTGAGTTTTTATGCCTCATTGCTGCGTGCATCACTTGTGCACTTGAAGGTATCTTGGGTGTGGGTCTTTTCTTCAATAGGTTACTCCGGTGGCTTATTCCGCTTGGTATAGCAC
>JAUIDY010000039.1 GCA_030428385.1 Rhodothermia bacterium
TCGGCAACTGATTAAGGCATGGCCTCCGCAGAAAGCGCGGGGAAATTGGCCCAGCCCATCAGTGTGGCAAGGCGGCGGGGGATGTCGGTGTTGTCCATAACGCCCGTGAAAGCCGCCGCGCCAGGCCCGGCTGCCAGAAGAGGCACCCAGTCGCTGGTGTGGCTAAAGGTGTTCCATCGAATCTCGGCCTCGCCGTTCTGATAATAACCCTGCACGATGCCTATGCCGCCGGTGTCGTGGTCGGCCGTGACGAGCACCAGCGTCTGCTCATCGGCGGCGGCGAAGTCGAGCACGGTGCGCAGGGCGCGATCCACCTCCAGCACGCCTTCTTGCATCAGGTCGAGGCGGTTGGCATGGCCGGCCCCGTCGGTTTGCTCTTGTTCGATCAGGAGGAAGAAGCCATCGGGGTCGCGGTCCAACTGGGCAAGGGCGCGGGGCACGAGGTCGGGCAGAGGCGGGCCGTACGATTCAAACCCTTCGCGCTCGTCCCACAGCCCCAACACGCGGGCGCTGTCGGGCACGGCGGCGAGTTCCTCTAGGCTGCGCACCAGCGTGTAGCCGTTGCGCGTGGCGTCGCGCAGGCGGTTTTCGGGAAAGGTCCCGCCATCACCGCCAAACAGAACCGTAATGCCCGCGTTCAGCATCTGGGTGGTAACGGCCTCGGTCTCGCCACGGTGGTCGACGTGGGCGGCGAAGGCGGCAGGCGTCGCATCGATCAGGTACGAGGTGGTAACGATACCCGTGGCTTTGCCTTCGTCGCGCATCTGTTCCAGCAACGTACGCACCGATTGCCCCGTGGCCGTCTTCGAAAGGCGACGGTTGACGGTTTTGTAGCCCGTCGCAAACGCCGTGGCTCCGGCACCCGAGTCAGTGACGAGGTTATCTGCGGTGTAGGTGCGCACCAGCCCCGCAACAGGCATTTGCGGAAGTACCGGGCGGTACCCGGTTCCTGCTGCGAGGTCCAATGCTGCTGTCAGTTGCCCCACACCCATGCCGTCGCCAATGATCATGATAACATTGCGGATGGGGGTGGGGTTGGTGACCGCGGGCGGATGCAGGCGGGCATAGGTGGTGTCAGCAGCAGGTACGTCCAGCGGAGGGGCAGAAAAAGGAACCTTGTCGATGGTTTGCACGGTCGGTTTGACGGCAAAGCCCAGTTGGTCCCCAATGAGAAACGCCACCGCCGCCGCGACCAGGATGAAGAAGCTGAGGTACAGGACGCCACGCCAGATATATCGGAGAACGGTCATTTAGGAAAGGGTGAATGGGGAAAGGGTGAGTAGGTGACGGGGCGAGCAAGTAGAAGATACGATTGCCATGGAAAAGCGTAGGGTGATGGTTTTTACGCTTTTCCACTTCCAACCTCTTCCTACCGCACCCAGATCGTCTTGATGTTCACAAAGGCACGCATGCCGATGTCGGCGAGTTCGCGGCCGTAGCCGCTGGCCTTGATGCCGCCGAACGGCAAGCGCGGGTCACTTTTCACCAGGCCGTTGATGAAGGCACCGCCCACCTCCAGCCGCCGGGCCAGGGCTTCGCCCTTGGCGGTGTCTTCGGTAAAAATGGTGGCTCCCAGCCCATAGGTCGAGGCGTTGGCGAGGGCCACGGCATCGTCAGCGTCGCGGGCGGTAGTGACTGCCGCAACCGGACCGAAGAGTTCTTCTTCGAAGGCGACCGTTCCTGCTTCTACGTTGGTGAGGACCGTCGGCGGGTAGAAAAAGCCGGGACGGTTCAGCATCGCGCCGCCGGTTGCCAACGTCGCGCCATCCGCTATGGCTTGCGTCACCTGCCGATGTAGCGTATCGCGCAAATCGGCGCGGGCGAGGGGGCCGAGGTCGGTGGCCGTGTCCATCGGGTCGCCGATGGTTTGCGCCTCCATCGCGGCGAGGAAGCGCGCGGTGAAGGCCTCAGCGATGGGCGCTTCGAGGATAAAACGCTTGGCGGCGATGCAGCTTTGCCCGTTGTTTTGCATGCGGGATTTGAGGCCCGTCTCTACAGCAGCGTCCAGGTCAGCATCGGCGAGGACAATAAACGCGTCGGAGCCGCCCAACTCCAGCACGCTTGGTTTGATGTTTTTGCCCGCCGCCGCCCCGATGGCTGCGCCTGCGCGCGTGCTGCCTGTGAGTGTGGCCGCCTTCACCCGGCGGTCGGCGAGAAGGCCAGCGACAGGCTCGGTGCCGATTACCAGCGACTGAAATTCGTGGTTGTCGAAGCCTGCCTCTTGGAAAATATCGGCGATGGCCTGTGCACAGCCGAAGACGTTCGGGGCATGCTTCAGCAGTGCCACATTGCCTGCCATCAGCGCAGGCGCGGCGAACCGGAAAACCTGCCAGAACGGAAAATTCCATGGCATCACGGCCAGAATGGGACCCAGGGGCTCGTAGGCGATGAGGCTGCGCGTAGCGTCGGTGGCTCTGGCTTCGTCGGCGAGGAAAGCCTCGGCGTGGTCGGCATAATACCGGCACACCCACGCGCATTTCTTGGCCTCGGCGATGGCCTGTGTGAGCGGCTTGCCCATCTCCTGCGTCATCACCGCGCCCCACGTCTCGGCACGGCGTTCGAGCAGGTCGGCGGCGCGTTGCATTTTCGCAGCGCGGTCGGCAAACGCGGTACGCCGATGGCGCAGAAACGCCTGCTCCGCCCGGTCGAGGCGCGTCTCGATCTCTGTATCCGTCAACGCGGCGTATTCCGCGAGCGGCTCCTCGGTGGCGGGGTTGAGGGTGGTAAAGGACATGGCTTTGAAGCTAAGTCGTTCAGCAATAAACGAGTAATCAATTTCTCGATGGTAGTGCTGCGCACCCTCATGTTTCACGTTTCACGTGCGTAGCATTTTCCTGCTCTCTTGATCCCGCGCGGTCGCAAACTCATCCTATCCCACATGCCTCCCGAAACCCCGCCACCGCCGAAGCGTGTTAGCACAGCTTTTCTCAAGATGACTTTTGTGCCCGTTTATGATTCAGCGGCTGTTTGTTTTTGCAGTGGTATGCAGCACCCTGATGGTTGTGCCGAGTCAGGCCCAACAAAACCCGTCTGTCCGTAGTGCTGCCGTCCAGACGTTGCCTACAATTTCTCAAGCCCAGGTGGTCGATGTGACAGACCTCCTGTCCTTTCAAACCGAGGCCATTCCCGGCGGTCGCCGCGATGTAAATGACAACGTGTTGCGCGCCGCGTACCGTATCGGGCGGCGCGTGCAGGCGGCCACGCCCGAAGCTGCCGCCAACACCTATCTGTCGCAGGCCGCGTCCCAGTTCGGTTGGGATGAAGCGATGGACGACCTGCAACAGGTGTCAGTAAAGCACACACCGCGCAGCACCCATATCGTGTACCAGCAGTTCTTCTTCGGGGTGCCGGTGTACCAGCGACAGGTGAAGGTGAACCTCAATGCGCAGGACCAGCCGACGATGGTGATCAGCGGCTATGCGCCGCACCTGCGTCACCTCCGCACCTTCGACCCCCAGCCCCGCCTTTCTGAAACAGAAGCGCAAGGACGGGCACAGGCCGCCGTCTCGCAGCGCGGCGCACAGGTCAGCGATGCCAAACTGGTCGTGGTGCCCGATGCTACGCCGCGTCTCGCGTGGCAACTGCTGGCATGGCCGGATGATGCGCCTGCCGAATGGGACGTGCTCGTTGATGCGCACACGGGCGAGGTGCTGCGGCTGGTGAACCAGGCGACGCATGCATGGCGGGGACACGAGTCTGGAAGTATGGGAGGGTGGGAGAGTGGGAGCGTGGCGTGGGCGGCGGAGGATGCGTATGCGCCGGGAGCAGTGCAGGTGGATGGGAGCGGGCTGGTGTTCGACCCCGATCCGTTGACGACAGCGGGCGTGACCTACGGTGGAGCCTACACCGACGCAAGCGACGCCGACGTGGCCGAACTCAACGCCGAGCGTATCGAAGTGGTGCTGAACGATCTTACGCAGGGCAACGATGGCTTGTACCGCCTTGAGGGGCCGTTTGCACGGGTAGATGGCACCATCCAGTCGGTCTATACCCCGCCCGCCGAGGCTGACCCGAACGCCTTCCATTACACCCGTGCTGATCAACACTTCGAAGCGGTGATGGTGTATTACCATCTCGACAAGAGCCAGCGGTATCTTCAGTCACTCACGCTGGGGCACGATGTGCAAAACGGCCCGATCCGCGTGAATCCCCACGGACTGGGCGGGGCCGACAATTCGCAGTACCTGCCCGGAAGCAACGTGCTCGTCTTCGGCGATGGCGGCATTGATGACGCCGAGGATGCCGACGTGATCTGGCACGAATACGGACATGCGTTGCTCGAATCGGGCTCGCCGGGATTGCTCGGCGGCGAGGGCATTGCGCTGCACGAAGGCTGGTCTGACTACTGGGCCGCGTCATATTCGCGAATGCTTGAAGAGACCGGGCAGGTGCCCGTGGGCGACTGGCGCAAGGTGTTTACATGGGATGGCAACCAGTTCTGGAACGGCCGCCGTCTCGATGTGCAGGGCCATTACCCCGAAGCCCTCACCGGACAGCCCCACACCGACGGGTTGATCTGGGCGACGACGATGATGCAGGTCTACGACGACCTCGGACGTACCGTCACCGACCGCCTCAACCTGCTCTCGCATCCGTACCTCAGCAGCCCCGTCACCCTGGCCGATGCCGCCGAAGCCGTCATCCAGGCCGACCGCGACTTTTACGGTGGGATACATGTGCCTGTGTTGCTGCAATACTTCGGCGACCGGGGCCTTGTGGATCCGACCTCGTTTGGCCCCACGGTAGCGCATACGCCGATGGGTTACATCGCCGAGGCAGGGCCGGAGGTTGTTTTTGAAGCCACCATCACCACCAGCAGCGTGCCCGTCGCCGAGGCGTGGGTGTTTTATGGCCTCAATGGAGCTGCCCCCACCCAGCAAGTGGCGCTCTTTGAACAAGGAGCCGTCTATCAGGCCACACTCGATCTCGCTGACGACGTGACCAGCGTCACCTATTACCTGGAAGCCACCGACACGAACGGCCTCACCGTGCGGCTACCAAGCAACGCGCCTACCGCCACCTATACGTTCAGTGTGGGTCCCGATACCGAAGCGCCGGAGGTGGTGCATACGCCGCTCACGCGGGCGTCGTCGCAGGCATGGCCGCCGCAACTTGTCGCCACCGTCACCGACAACCAGGGCGTAGGCTCTGTCACCGCGTCGTTTGCCATAAAAGACAGCGACGGCAACACGGTTTTTGAAGACACCTTTGCGCTCAC
Source organism: Rhodothermia bacterium (assembly GCA_030428385.1). Classification (GTDB taxonomy): domain Bacteria; phylum Bacteroidota; class Rhodothermia; order Rhodothermales; family JAAAOL01; genus JAUIDY01. The sequence continues at coordinate 5,219 of JAUIDY010000039.1, forward strand.
ACATCAGAGCAATGGGATCTATGCGGGTTCATTTACGGGCACAGCGGGGCAACTTCCCAGCGGCGCGACGGTGGAGTATTACCTTGTTGCACAAGATGTGGCGGCTCCCGTGAACGAAACCATGCTGCCTGCTAGCGGCGTCTTCTCGTTCCCTGTCCTCACCGACGGTGTCGTGGCGTCGTACGACTTCGAGGCGTCGCAGGGCACGGCGACGGGCGCATGGGCGCATGGTGCCCCCCTCTTTTTGCTAGAAACGGCGCACTCGGGCGAACGGCTGTGGGGTACAGGGCTGGAAGAAGCGTATCCAGGCTTCGTGGAGTATTCGACGTTGGAACTGCCGGGTGTCAACCTCAACGGATTCGATGACGCCTATCTCATCTTCTGGCACTGGTACGACATTGAGCACAACGGCGGAGCGGGGCTTGGCGGCGTGGGGCCGCCGATATTATGGGATGGCGCAAATGTGAAAGCCTCCGTCAACGGCGGGCAGACGTGGACGCTGCTCCAGCCTGAAGACGGCTACACCGCTACCATCAGCGGTGATGCAGGCAACCCGATGGGCAACGAGGAAGCGTGGGGCGGCTACAGCTATGGCTGGCAGCGCGTCGTTGTCCCGTTGCCCACCGGCCCCGACGTGCGCGTGCGCTTCGATTTTGGCACCGACATCAGCAATACCGAGGAAGGGCTGGCCTATGCCGGGTGGTTCATCGATGATGTGAGCGTCAGCACCATTCGTCCACAAGACACTACCGCCCCCGTGGTACAAGCGGCTCCAGCAGACTTGGTGGTGCGTCCCGCCGGGCAGTTGCTGCCCGAACTGGTGGTCGAAACGATGGACGAGACGGGCGTTGCCTTTGTGCAGGTGCAGTACCAGTATTCGCAGAGCATCGGCGTGACGTCGGGCACCGAGCGGCTGCCGATGGACTTTGCCGACGTGAACACCTTCCGCACCATTTTGCCCCTGCCCGAAGGGGAAGTGGGCGATTTTTTGGAATACCGCTTCACCCTGCGCGACGCCGACGGTAACCAGACGACATATCCTAACACCTTGCAAGATCCGCTGCGTGTGGAGTTTCGGTTGGTGGAGACGCAAGACGTACTGCCCATGGCAAGCCCGACGGGCGATTGGGCGTTTGCCAACCCCGGCTGGCAGGTCCAGCCCACCGGCAACGATGCGGTATCGAGCCTGGTGTTGCAGCCCTTGGACCTGCCTACGAATGCGGACGTGTTGCAGTTTGTCCTCAATCATCGGTTTGGCTTAGACAGCGGCCTGGGTGGCAACGTTAAGGTTTCCACCGATGGTGGGACGACGTGGACGGTGCTGGAGCCCGAAGGCGGCTATCCCATCACGTTTGCTCCTGGGGGCAACCACCCGATGCACGGTGAGCGCGTGTTTACCGGCAGCCACCTCTCCCTCCCGCCCCCTATTTTCGACCTAATGCCGTACACGGGGCAGCAGGTGCGCCTGCGCCTCGACCTTGGGGCCGTGCGTCCGGCAGCAGGCGGTGAGTTCTGGGCCGTCGATGGAGCCACGCTGACGATGCTGGGCACCACGACCACCACCGAAGGCTTTGACATCCCGCGCACGCTGGCGCTACACCCCAACTTCCCGGACCCCGTCGTGGGTACTACCACCATCAGCTACACCTTGCCGCAGCCGGTATCCGTCGCGTTGACGGTGTACGATGTGCTGGGTCGTCAGGTGGCCATGCTTGTGGATGGTGAGCAGCCCGTGGGCACACACACCGTCAAGCTGGACGCGAGCGGTTTCGCCAACGGCGTCTATCTGTTGCGCCTCGTGGCGGGCGGCACCCAACAAACCGAGCGGATGATTGTGACGCATTGAGAAAGAATGGCTCGTTTTCATCCAACCCTAAACCTATTGATTTAGGGGCTTTTGTATCTTGCCTTGCTACCACAAAACGACCCTGATATTTAAACCGAATCAATACACTCATGGATCACAAGGAAGGAGCGTATAAAGTCCGCGACCTGAGTCTGGCCGACGCCGGACGCCTACGCATGGAATGGGCCGAGAGCCGGATGCCCGTTTTGATGCAGCTACGCGAGGAATACAGCAAAACGAAGCCGTTTGCGGGCTACAAAATCACGGGCTGCCTGCACGTCACCAAAGAAACCGGCGTGCTCGTCGAGACCTTCGCCGCGTGCGGGGCCGAAGTCGCCTGGAGTGGCTGTAACCCGCTCTCGACAAACGACGAAGTGGCCGCTGCGCTGGCCCAGGCGGGCATCGAGATCTACGCGTGGTACGGACAAAACACCGAAGATTTTTACTGGTGCATCGACCGCACCATCGACACGCCGCCGCACACGACGCTGGACGACGGGGCCGACCTGATCTTCCGCGTTCACAGCGCGTTCCCGCACCTCGCCGATCATATCATCGGCGGTAGTGAAGAGACCACCACGGGCGTGCACCGCCTGCGGGCCATGGCCGACGACGGCAAGCTGCTCTACCCCGTCTATGCCGTCAACGACGCCGAGACCAAGTGGGACTTCGACAACGTCTATGGCACGGGCCAGAGCACGCTCGATGGCATCCTCCGTGCCTCGTCGGTGCTGCTGGCGGGCAAGAACTTCGTCGTGGCAGGCTACGGGCACTGCGGACGCGGCGTCGCGATGCGGGCCAAGGGCATGGGCGCGAACGTCATCGTCACCGAAGTGAAGCCGACGGCGGCCCTCAAGGCCACGCTCGAAGGCTTCCGCGTGATGCCAATGGATGAAGCCGCTCGCCTCGGCGACATCTTCGTCACCGCGACCGGTATGAAAGACGTGATCCGCGGGCACCACTTCCTCTCGATGAAGGAAGGCGCGATTGTGTGCAACACGGGACACTACGACGTGGAGATCAACCTGAAAGAGCTGGCCGAACTCTCGAACGACGTGCGCACCATCCGCACCGACAACCGCGAGTACACGCTGGAAAACGGCAAGAAGCTGTTTGTGCTGGCCGATGGCCGCCTCGTCAACCTCGCCGCTGCCGAAGGGCACCCGAGCGAAGTCATGGACATGAGCTTTGCCAACCAGTTTATGGCGCACCTGCGCCTGATCCAGGCCCACGAAGCCGGGGAGACGCTGGAAAACACCGTCATCGACCTGCCCGAAGAACTCGACCAGCACATCGCAGGCATCAAGCTCCAAACGATGGGCCTCGACATTGACAGCCTGACGCAAGAGCAAATCGTGTACGCCACGGACTACTCGGCGGGAACGTGAGTGGAGGGATGAGGGAAGCGGACTCAGGGAAAGGCCGGTATATCTCATCGCCGATACATATACGAAAGCCGCGCTGGCCTTACGGCTGGCGCGGCTTTTATAGTTGGCAGAAGTGAGAGGAAGCGTACCCCCTCCCCTCACAACTCACCCTCTACGCGTCCCACGTCAGGATATCCTGCTCGCTCTTCTCCTTGTCCGTCCACTCCTCGGCGTCGGGGAGTGGTTCCTTTTTCTCGGTGATGTTGTAGCCTAGTTCTTCCCACTGGCGCGAGAGGTAGTCGTTCCACTGGGTGTAGTGTGCCCACTCTTCGGGCAGTTCGTCGTCGGGATAGATGGCTTCTACCGGACACACGGGCACACAGGCATTGCAGTCGATACACTCATCGGGGTGGATGGCGAGAAAGTTGGGGCCTTCGTAGAAGCAATCCACGGGGCAGACTTCTACACAATCGGTGTGCTTGCAGTTAATGCATGGTTCGGCAACGACGTAGGGCATAAGACGAGGGTTGCGTTACGGAATGGTTCTTGTCAAATAAATGATGCAGGGCGCAGCACCCACGGCGTCAAGATACACATCCCAACGAATAAAGCTCTCGGGGCGGGCGTTTTTCTGCATGCGTCACACGTCAAAGGTAGTCACTATGAGAAGTTCCAGCAAGCACACCACCTACGTTCTGCTCACGCTGTTTGTTTTTTTCGGGGTTGGATGTGCAGCGTCCAGCGGGATCCAGCGAGAAAGCCTTGAAAATAAAACGATTGCCGCTTCTGCTGCGGTTCCGCCCGCCCCCTTTGTACAAAACCTTCTGCTGGCTTCCGCAGGGATTTACCCCTACGATCCGCACGGACGCCCGCCTGCGGGTCCGGCTCGGGCCGAGCACCGCACCGCCGAACGCGTCGAAGGCACGTTGTTACAGGCATCGGAGCAGGTGGATGTATCGCGCCGCGTGGCCGAGCACGTGCTGGTGGGAGTTGCCCATGATTTCGGCGCAGCGATGTCGACGGACGTAGACACGGCGGATTACATTCTGGACGTCCAACTCTATCGCTACGGGCTCATCATGCGGTCGTCGCAGCAGGTGCCGCATTTTTATGTCGAACTCGAAGCCGTCCTGAAGGACCGGGTGACCGACACAGTGGTGTGGCGCGACCGGTTGGAACGCGACCGGTTTTATCTCAGCGAGCAACTCATCGGCGAGCAGTGGGCCCAGGCATCCGAAAACCTGATGGCGCAAGAACTGCGGCACCTCGCCGAACAAATCGCCGTTCATTTGACCGAAGACCTACAGCGCGAAGCACGGTAGCAACAGAGCGTGTGTCCCTTTATTCGGCCGGCAATCATAATTTTAACAACTGCTTAGGTATCTGCATCAATCGCCGATGCTAAACCTGTTTCCCTTTTGGTGGGGAGCACGTTTTTTATACCCTTGGGTTTGTATAATGAGGGTGGCAACGCACTTCTACATACAACGGCGACCATGCAGGCTAGATCAGAAGCACACGCTGAGCAACCTGCGCCCGGGCCCGAGCAACGGACCGAGGACTATTTGGGCGGAGAGCATGCCTATCGGCTAGACACCGCAGCAGTCGTGTTGCGATTGTCCATTATCATTGTTTTTACCGTAGCGGCCTTTTTCCTTCTCGCCTATCTACAGCGCCCGTACTGGCCTACCTTGGTGCTGCTGCTTGTGTTCAGTTTGTTCTTGCCGATCGGGTTTATAAGCGTCTGGCTGGTGCGTCAGGAACGTATGCGGACGGCGATGTTGCTTTATGTGATCAGTGCTTCCATTCTCTGCGCCTTGTTTGCCTTGTTCATGCCGCCCGACATCGTGATTGTGGGCATGATTGGGTATATGGTGATGGTTCGGGTGACCGTGTATATGCTGGACGATCGGGCCGCCCTCATTCTTACCTGGGTGTATTCCATCATCTATGCGGCGATAATTATCATACGCTGGCGTCTGGACGTGCCCCAGGTAGACATGGGGCCCTATGGGGTCTATCTTTTAATTGCTGTGCCGGTGATGGCACTGATTCTTCTTGCCTTGTTGGATCGTACCAGTACCCAATATTTGCGGGCCGCACTTTCCCATAGCGAAGCCGCCCGGCACGAACTGGCAGCCTCCTATACCACACTGGAGCAGCAGAAAAAAACCATTGAGGTTTCTGAAAAAAACCTGGCGCTCTTGGCAGATCAACTCCAGCATAGCAACGACGACCTGAATCGGCTGAATGAGGAGTTAAAGTCTTTTGCCTATATCGTGTCGCACGATTTACGGGCCCCCCTGATCAACCTGAAGGGGTTTTCAGCCGAGCTCCGCCTTTCCTCCAAAGCCTTGGAACCATTGGTGGAGGCGGGGTTGCCGCACCTATCGCCTGGTCAACAACAACAGGTGCGGTTCGCGATGGAAGAGGACATCCCCGAAGCCCTGGGGTTCATCGAAACGTCGGCCCATCGGATGGGACGGCTTATCAATGCCGTGTTGCAGCTCTCGCGTCTGGGCCGCCGCGAACTCACCATGGAGCCCATCGAGATGAACGCGCTTGTGGCCGACACGCTCAAGTCCCTTGCGCATCAGATTGAAGAGAAAGGCGTCAAGGTAGAGGTGGCAGTCTTGCCCGACGTGGTTGCAGACCACGTCTCCATAGAACAGGTCATGGGCAACTTGTTGATCAACGCGATCATGTATCTGGTACCCGAGCGGCCTGGTGAGGTTGAGGTCGCCGGGCGACGAGAAGCCACCGAGACGGTGTTCTGGGTGAAAGACAATGGACGCGGCATTGATGAGGATGATTATCCCAAGGTGTTTCAACTCTTTCGCCGGGCCGGGAAGCAGGAAACCCCCGGCGAAGGCATGGGCCTGCCCTATGTCCAGACACTCGTGCGGCGGCATGGAGGGCGCATCTGGTTTGAATCAGAGGCGGGAGTAGGGAGCACCTTTTTCTTCACGATTGCTCGAACGTTACCCTAACCGCATACCGGTGCCTGCATCGAATACCCAATGCTTCACCCACTACCGCGTGGCTTTCCACGCGCTAGAGCATAACCGGAGGAAGACATGCATCAAAGACAACCACAAATCATCACCATCCTGCTGGTGGAAGATGATGTGGGCCATGCCCGGCTCATCCAGAAAAACCTGCGCCGTGCGAACCTGGCGAATGAAATGGCGGTCGTTCACGATGGACAGCAAGCCATGGAGTATTTACTGCGCGAGGGGGCCTATGAAGGCAAATCCCTGCCCCAGCCCCTGCTGGTGTTGCTCGATCTCAACCTGCCTTCCCTCGATGGCTACCAAATTCTGGAGCGCATGAAGAGCGACCCGCGCACCCATCGTATTCCCGTGGTGATACTTACCACCACCGATGACGACCGGGAGGTGAGCCGCTGTTATGACCTTGGGTGTAGCCTGTATCTTACCAAGCCTGTTGCATACGAAGCGTTCTCTGAAGTGGTACGCAAGCTTGGCATGTTTTTGTCGGTAGTAACATTACCTGCCGGAGATTGAGATCATGGTTACAGAAACACGTCCCATTCGCATTTTATATATCGAAGATGATCCGGGGAGCGCCCGGTTGTTTCAGAAACGTCTTCGGAAACAGGGGTACGCCGTTGATGTGGCCCTGTCAGGGGCGGATGGACTCGCCATGTTTGCGCAGCAGCACTATGATGCTATTGCCGTCGATTGGTACATGCCCCAGCTAGATGGACTCGCCATTATTCGAAAGTTAGCCCGGCAATCGGTGTCCACGCCCGTCATCATGGTTACCGGTATGGGAGATGAACTCATTGCTGTAGAAGCCATGAAAGCCGGGGCCCGCGACTATATCGTGAAAGATGCAGCAGGGGGGTACCTTGACCTGTTCCCGTCCGTGTTGGAGCAGGTGTTGGAGAAGCAGAAACTGGAGGAAGAGCAAAAACAGGCCGCAGAGACGTTGCAGGCCTATGCCAAAGAGTTACAGGCCCGAAACGAGGACCTGGATGCTTTTTCCAGCATGGTGGCTCACGACCTGCTGAATCCACTGACCACCGTCATTGGCTTCGCCCAGGTTCTTGCTGAAGAAATCGAGACCCTGCCACAAGCACAGCAAAAGGAATACCTGTTGTTCATCGTGAAGTATGGCAACAAGATGATGGAGATCATCGATTCGCTGCTCTTGATGGCACGGGTGCGAATGTTGGACGTGGAACTAGAGCCGGTGGCAATGGAGGCGATCATTGACGAGGTGAGGCAGCGGCTACAACCGATGCTAGACACCCATCGGGCGGATCTCGTAGTCCCCGAAACGTGGCCGCAGGTTCTGGGGCACGCTTCGTTGATAGAGGAAGTGTGGATCAACTACATCACCAACGCGCTCAAATATGGCGGCAACCCACCTCGGGTGGAACTGGGGGGCGATGTCTTATCGGAGCAGGGGATGGTGCGGTTCTGGGTGCGCGATAATGGGCCGGGCATCGCACCCGAGCATCAAAAAGCGCTATTTCGCCCTTTCAAGCAGTTGAATGACGAAGACGATAGCGGGCACGGGTTGGGTCTTGCCATCGTCGACCGGATCGTGGCCAAGTTGGGAGGAACCGTTTCGGTGGAGAACGGCGAAACCGGGGGTAGTGTCTTTAGCTTTACGCTTCCCTGTGCCTAGCGCGAGCAAAAGGGACCGGGGACGTTACTGGAAACCGCTTCCGAGCGGCTATAGGGGCGCATTGGTCACAGTAGCCGGTGCACCCTTTTGTGTTAGAACGTGCCTCCGCATGCTGTATCGCCTCGCCATAAACCGACTGCCTTTTCTTTTGCTTGCCTCGTTGCTGGTAACCGGATGCCGGAGTACCAACCACCTGCAGCAGCACGACTTCGATGGGACACGTATGGCGGTGGTAGCGGCCATCCCGCCCCATCCCACGGTCTTCTCCGACCTCTTTTTCGACGCCCGGGTAAACCCAGACGATCCGCTAGGCTCGGTGTTTCGGGCAGGAACCGCCATCGCCAAACAGGGACAGGTGCGGGCGGCGCAGGCTCGTATGGACAGCGCACTGATGCATGTGGACATCGCCGAGCGCATCGCCGAAGACGCGCTGTTGGGCGGCGCGCGGTATCTGGGGTACCGGCCCGAAAACGACCTGGACCGTGCCGACTACATCCTCGACCTGCGGGTGGAGAACTACGGACTCGTGGCTGACTCCTGGGACGCTGTGGTGCATTTTGAGGTCGATGCTGAACTCGTGCTGGTAGATCACCACACGCGGCAGGTCATTTGGAAAAAACACCTCCGTTCCACCGAGCCGCTGTCGGCGGCACCGCTCGGTCTGGGCACTACGTTTGGCAACGTCTTCACCGCCTCCGCCCTCGCCGACCTGAGTGTGGAAGAAATGGTGGAGGCCCTTGAACACCTCTCCGATTATACCGCCGACCGGTTCGTGGCCGTCCTGCGTCACGATTTCTACGAAAGCCGCTCGGCACGGGCCGCCCGTTGAGAAGCGGGTCCTCGCTCACCGAATGTGGGTCAGCACCCGTGCTGCGCTGTGCCCACCCGCTTGTAGCCGGGCGATGTAGGTCCCTGCTGGCAGATCGGCTGCATCGATGTTAACCGTGTGTGTACCCATTGGTAGCGTCTCGTCAAGCAGCCGCATCACTTCGCGCCCCTGGATGTCATACACCACGAGGGTGACCGGGGCCGTCGCAGGTTGCGCAAACGTCAGCGTGGTGCGGTCGGTGAAGGGATGAGGATACGGGGCGTGCAGCATCAGTGCGGGGTGGGGAAGGTCGGTCTCTGTGGCGGTCACGCGCCCTTCGAGGAGGGTGCGTTCGTACATGCCGTTGCCGTGCGTCGCCACGCGCAGGTGCCCGTTGGCTTCCGAGATGCCGAGGTCCATGACCAGCACCGCTTCGGGCAGACCCTCGTTGAAGGCTTCCCACGTCGCGCCCTCGTCGCGGGAGAAAAAGACGCCGAGGTCGGTGCCGACGAACACGTTGCCAGTATACACCGCATCAATCACCACCGCCGAGGTGGGCACATCGGGCAGTCCCGCGCTGATATCTTGCCACGTATCGCCGAAGTCAGTGGTTTTGAACACATGCGACGTGCCAAAGCCGGAAAACACCACATACGCGGTCGCCTCATCGCGCGGATCAACGGCGATGTCGGTGGGAAGGCGGTCGGGGAGGTTGCGGGTGACGTTAATCCACGACTGCCCGCCGTCCAGCGTGCGGAAAAGCCCGGCGCGGGTCGTAAACGGAGACGTGCCCACGTAGACGATGTTTTCATCAGACGGGGCCACCGCCATCGAGATGATGAAGTTGCCATCGAGCGGAAAACCCTGGTTGGTGGCGATCCAATCTACGCCCCGGTTGGGACTGCGATAAACCACGTCGCGGGCGGCATAAATGACATCGGGCGCAGAGGGAGCCAGCGCGAACGGCGCAATAAACGCGGTTTCAAAGGTGGCATTTTGGGTGCGGACGGGCGGGCCGATGAAGTCGTTAAAGCTAAACCCGTCGTCCTGCGACCGAAACAGGTTGATGAACTGCGCGGTGGAATATGTCAGGCCATTGTCGCGGGGGTCGATGGCGGTGTAGTTGCCGTCGCCGCCTAACACCAGCCGCCACCGCTTGCCGCCGCGATACAAAATGACGCCGTTGTCTTGCAAGCCGCCCAGCGTGATCAGCGAATCGAAGGCACTATGCGAGGTGCCGGGGTAAAACTGAGCGGTTTGCAAGCCGCCGTTTAACGCCTCGAAGGTGCGGGCGAAGTCGCGGCTGCGGAAGACACCGCCGTCGGTGGCGATAAACACGGTTCCCGCTTCGGTGGGATGGCGGGCAAAGCCGTGCATGTCCACATGGATGTAGTCGGGTGGGCCTTCGGGACCGCCAATGGGTGATTCCACATCGCGGCTGGAAAAAGGCGCGCCGTCGTGCATGGTGACGCCTCCATTGCTGGAGGTCACCATCCAGATGCCTGTCGCCACGAGGCTGTCGGGAAAGGTCGGATGCACCGTCACGAAGTGGGCGTACCAGCCTTGCAGGTTGGCGTAATCTTCCGTCGAGACGAGTTGCCACGTTACGCCTCGGTTGGCCGAGCGGTACAACCAGTTGCCACGCCCGCCCACGGCACCCGGCCCTATGTTGCTGCTACTCCCGCGCCCAACGCTCATGTACACGATGTTGGGATTGGACGGGGCGATGTCGAGCAGTTTTTTGCCAAAGACCACGCCATCTGGCAGCCCGAAGCTGATCTCTGTCCACGTCGCCCCGCCATTGATGCTGCGATACAATCCTTGCCGGGCACTGCCAAGGTTGCCACACGCGGCGAGCAACAGGTTGGGGTCGTCGGGAAACACCTGAATGTCCGTTGCCATCACCACATCGAGCGAGACCGACCACGTGGCCCCTGCGTCATGGCTCACGTATACGCCTTCGGTGGTGGCTGCCCAAAGGGTATTGGGATTGGAGGGGTCGAGCCGCAGCATCTGGACGCCGCGCTGCTGCTGCCGCGACCAGTCGAGGCTGTGCGTCCACGTCTGCCCGCCGTCGGTGGTTTTTAGGATGCCGATGCCATAGCTACCCCGCGTCTCGCGAATGGCGAGGCCGCCCTGGGTGTCGGGGCGGTTGTACACCTCGCCCGTGCCGATATACACCACGTCAGGGTTGATCGGGTCGATGGCGATGGCCGAGACGCCGAGGACGGGAAAGCCCGTCGTGAGACGTTCCCACGCGCTCGTGCCTTCTCCGCCTGTGGTGCTGCGCCACACCCCGCCGCTCGCCGAGCCTGCCCAGAGGATGTTGGGGTTGCTGGGATCCACTGCCACGGCTAGGATGCGCCCCGAGATGTTGTGCGGCCCCAGCGATTGCCAGCGTGTGCCGTCGTCCTGCTGGCTCTTGGCGAGGGATTGGGCTTCTACAAAGGCCTCCGCATAACCTTCGCGTGGCATGACGGGTTGCGGATAGGCACGCTGGTGTGCAAACCATTGCAGCGCGTGGTAGGCCCCCGTGTGCCCCGACGTGGCAGCGGGCGCGGCGGGTTCAGGTTGCAGCAACAAAAAGGCACCGATTCCTAAACCGACGAAGGCAAAAAACAGCAAAGCCCGGCGCATGGCTTCCTCGTTTGATGAGCATCACCGCAAAATAGCGGTTGCCTGCGGGATGTAAAGGGGAATCGCGTGCCCTGGTTGAGCCGACGGATCTGCATCGGTAGGTTCATCGTTTGCCGTGCTTGGTTTTTAATCATTCGCTTTTAAATCGGCCATGCCCGTGTATCGCCTGCTTGTCTTGGGTTGTTTGTTGTTTGCCTTGCCGTTCCCGGCTCAGGCCCAGGAGTTGTTGCAAACGCCGTCTGCATTTCTAGGCTATGAGCTAGGCACCCGCTTTACGCCCCATCACCGGGTGGTCGATTATGTGGAGCATGTCGGTGAGGTCGCGCTTCATGTGCAGGTACAACCGTATGGCGAGACGTATGAAGGCCGCCCGTTGATGACAGCAGTGATCACGAGTCCTGCGAACCGGGCGCATGCCGAAACGCTGCGCCTGAACCATCTCCGCAGTATTGGACTGGGTGATGGGGCCGAAGCCGAAGACACCGACGGCCCCGCCATCGTATGGCTGAGCTACAACGTGCATGGCAATGAATCCGTGAGTACCGAAGCGGCGCTGGCAGTGCTGCACCAACTGGCTGATGTCACCAATCCACGCACGCAGGCCTGGCTGGATGATGTGATCGTGATCCTCGACCCATGCCTCAATCCGGATGGGCGCGACCGCTATGTGAACTGGTACACCGAAACCGTGGGCCGCTGGGCCAATCCCAACCCGGCGTCCCGCGAACACCGCGAGCCGTGGCCCGGGGGACGCACCAACCACTACTACTTCGATCTGAACCGTGACTGGTCGTGGGCCACCCAGCAGGAGACGCAGCAGCGGCTCGCCCGGTATCATGAGTGGATGCCGCACATCCACGTCGACTTCCACGAACAGGGCGTAAACCAGCCGTACTTTTTTGCCCCCGCTGCCGAGCCGCTTCATCCACGCATCACCGACTGGCAACGCGAGTTGCAGACCATCGTTGGCACAAACAACGCCCGTTACTTCGATGCCGAAGGCTGGCTCTATTTCACCCGCGAAGTGTTCGACCTGTTTTACCCCGGCTATGGCGACACGTGGCCGACGTTCAACGGGGCTGCAGGCATGACCTATGAGCAAGGCGGATCGGGCCGGGCGGGGCTGGCCGTTGTTACGGCCGAGGGCGACACGCTCACGCTGCGCGACCGCATCGACCATCATGTGACCACCAGCCTGTCCACCATCGAGGCAACCGTACAGAACCGGGACGCCGTGGTCGACGCCTTCCGCGATTATTTTGCCGAGGCTGCATCGGGCGACAACGAGGTCTACCAAACCTACGTGGTCAAACAAAACAACCACCCCGACAAGCTGAAGGCGCTGGCGGCGTTGCTGGACCATCAGGGTATCACCTATGGGGTGGCTACACGGACGTTGGAAACGCGGGGGCGGAACTACGAGGGCAGAACGACCAGTTTTAGCGTGACGCCGGGCGACTTGCTTGTCCCGGTTGCCCAGCCGAAGGGTGTTTTGGTGAATGTGTTGTTCGAACCTGAAGCCGAACTCAGCGATTCGTTAACCTACGACATCACCGCGTGGGCGTTGCCCTATGTATATGGCGTGGAAGCGTATGCTGTCCGCGATGCCTTGCCCACCGGAGCCGCAGCGATGGAGCTTCGAGCAGACGTGACCGGGGCCACCCGGCCCTATGCGTACCTCGCCGAATGGGAAAGCTTCGCGGATGCCCAGTTTCTAGCGGCGGCGCTGCAACAGGGCTTCCGGCCTCGTTTTGCCATGGAAACCTTCGGCATGGATGGCACGGCGTATGCACCCGGCACGTTGATTTTCACTCGTGCAGGCCATGCCACCTGGGGGGATCGTTTCGATAATGAATTACAGGCGCTCGCCGCAGCACACGAGCAACCCCTGCATGGCGTGGCGACAGGATTTGTTGATCAGGGGGCTGATTTTGGATCATCGGGCGTTCCGTCTCTTTCAGCGCCCAAGGTGGCGGTGGTGGTGGGAGACCACGCTTATTCGTTCGCCGTTGGAGAAGTGTGGCACTTTTTCGACCAGCAGCTTCACTATCCGGTTACGTTGCTGGAAGCCGAAAGCCTTGGGGCCGTCAACCTGTATGACTACGATGTCGTGATTTTACCGAATGGCGCGTATCGTGGCGTGCTTAGCGAAGAACGCCTGACCGAGATGAGGAATTGGATGCGTCGGGGCGGGCGACTGATTGCGCTTGAAGGGGCGGCCCGCTTCCTGGCAGAAAAAGACGGATTTGGGCTGCGGAAGAAAGAGGTGGCAAAAAAAGAAACGACCGATGAAGACCGCCTGCAACCCTTTAGCTCGCGTACCCGCCGTGCATTGTCGGACGACACTCCCGGTGCTATCTTTCGCGTGCAACTCGATACCAGCCATCCCCTCGCGTTTGGCTATGACGATCCGTATTACACCTTAAAGCGTACCGCCGATGCGTTTGCCTTTTTGGAGGACGGATGGAATGTAGGCGTGCTGCGCCGCGCCGCCTGGGTGAGTGGTTTTGCCGGAGCAGATGTGCAAGACAAGCTGGAAAACACCCTCGCCTTTGGCGTTCAGCCGATGGGGCGTGGCGAAGTCATCTATTTTGCGGATAATCCGCTGTTTCGGGCCTTCTGGTATGGTGGACGTCTGCTTTTCAGCAATGCGGTGTTTGTTGTTGGGCAACGCAGCCCAAGCACCTTTTAAGCGCACCTAGAAGGGCCAGCGCAATTCAAACACGTTCCAGTTAATCTTCCGCCAACTCAGTTCGAACACCCAGTATTGGAACGCCAGAAGCGCCAGAAAACAAAACATCACAATCAGCATGACGCTTTCTATCCGGCTGAAGTTATTCCGGATCTTATAGGAACGGCGTATGGAACTGGACCAGGAGAAGCTGTAGCGGTCGTCCACATACAGGGCGATCCCAATCAAGGAGCAGGTAATGGCGGCCCAGGTAGGAGAAGGAAAGGCAAACAGAATCACAAAGCTCATCGCAAACAGAATCGCGAACAATAGCCCGGGCGACACGTGGCGAACCTTGAGGAGGGGCTGTTTGCGCACACGCTTTTTCTTGCGTCGCTTGCGCTTGGTTTTCGTAAACGCCTGTTCACTAGATGGAACACTAGCCTGTATATCGTCCTGAATATCTGGAAGGGCGGCACGTTTCATGGCCGAAGGAGCATTAACTGGCATAACGTTACTACGCATAGCTGACACCAAGACTACAAAAATAGCGTTTCAGGAACGAAAAGCAAACTCGTAAGACGACCCTTAAGGGAAAGAAAAGGAGGAACGATGCGAGAAATGTCAGGGCTGTTTTCTTGAAAGCTCAAGACCTGACGAGGGTGGGATCACCATGACATCGTCGAAGTCTGCCAAGGCGCTGCCGTTGGGCACATCATCGGCATCGCTAAACAAGGTAATGCCAATGGGCTGGTTAGCATTAAGGGACTTGCCGAACATCCGCTCGTAATCAGCCACCACGTTGCGTTCGATGGTTTCCCAGATGCCGATCTGGCTGTCTTTAGCAGAACCGACGACAATAATTTTCAGCGGTCCATACGAGGTGGTAGTGCCCACGGGAAGGGAAGAACTGTAGGTATATTTGATGCTTTTAGGTCGTCCCAGCCAGTCGCGGTCGAACGTCACATACACCGCCGCGGCAGTGTCGTTCAGGCTTTTGTCATCTTCGCGGGCACCCACCGGCACTTCGTGAATGCGCCAGCGCCAGCGCAAGACCGGGTAGGCATCCAGGTTCCAGTCATAACCATCGCCGTTAACACGGATCAAGCGGTAGGCATAGTCAACCATGGTGGCCCGGACAAAATGATTGCCCGGTTCCTTGTGAATACGGTATTCGTGTTCCGGCGTCATGGTTTCAGCCGTGGCCGGCAGCAGCGTGCGTCCCTTGTTGGTGTTCCACTGGTAGGGCGTTTCCCCCACGGCATAGTCTTCGAAGTCTTCGATGACCAACGGCGTCTGGGCCTGCGTGCGAGGCACAGGGGTGAGGCACACGGCCAGAAACAGCAATGCCATGCTTCGCAGGAGCCATGCTAACTGATTACATCTATTCATCCGCAATGTCCGTGCTAATCCTAACGTACAGCACATGCCCGTAAGAAACCCGGGCATGGCTTAGGGTGCCAACGTAGCGCGAAGGGATTCTATTGCCCACCACTCACCGAGGGTTCAGGCTCTGTTTGGAACGGTAGCCGGAGCAGGCCGCGTAGGCGGTGCAAACCGGGCTTCCGTTGCGCCCAGCACGGCTTCGGCATGGGCCAGCATCTCGGGCGTATCCACGTCCTGCCAGAATCCAGAGCCGATGTCGAGCACTTCCATCCGTCCCTGCTGGGCAAGATATTGGACACCGTCGGAGAGCGAGGCGTCGCCGGTTTCGTTGAAAACGGTTTGCAGGGCTTCCAGCAGCCCTGCGGTGCACACAAAAACGCCCGTATCAATGCAGTTGTAGTCTACCAGCGCCTTTCCAATAGCTTGAACCTGGTTGTTGGAGGCATACACCTTCGTGGCATCTTCCATATCGAAGATGGTGCCAAGTTTGTAATCCACAAGCAATGTGGCACCACCGGCAGCGGGGGTGTGGCGCTGGGCAAGCCGCATCACCTCGGGCCCTACGACATGATCAGCCATCATCAGCACAAAATCGCCGGTTACATAGGGGCCAGCGGCCAGCACCGAGACCCCATTTTTAAGGTCATAGCGTTCGTTAACCACAAAGTGCAACGACAGGGGACCACGGTACAAATCCGTAATGGCGGTGCGGTGCGTCTCGCTGCAATAGCCAAGAACAATAACGGCCCGTGTACATCCCGCCTGTTCCAGGCTGTGCAGGGTGCGCAGGATGAGCGGTTTCCCTGCCACCTGGGTAAGGGGCTTGAGGTCGGTGGCCTCGCTGATGCCAGCCAGCCGCGATCCAAACCCGGCGGCAAGGACGACCCCGGTTCGTACGGATCCGTTTTTATGAAAGGACGGCGCCCCATTCACAGGGCGGCGGTGTCCGTTGTGGCCGTTGGCAGAAGATCCGTTGCGAAAAGGGGCAGGCAAGGGCATCAGTAAGAAGCGTCCTCCGGGACGATAGATTCGGACAAATGTGTCACGGGTTCAGCACCACCCATCACCCGCAGGGTGTTTTTCATGCGGAGGTGCTGAATAAAAAGGTCATGCTCGGGCACGTGGCCTTCGTAGACCTGCGGGCTCTTGAAGTAGAATGAGAGCCATTCCTGAATCCCGGCCCGGCCCGCCCGTCCGGCGAGGTCCATAAACAGCGCCAGGTCCAGCACAATGGGGGCGGCCAGGATGGAGTCGCGGCACAGGAAATCGACCTTGATCTGCATCGGGTAGCCGAGCCACCCCACAATGTCGATGTTGTCCCAGCCTTCCTTTTCGTCGCCACGCGGTGGGTAGTAGTTGATGCGGATTTTATGGTAGAGGTCTTTGTACAGATCGGGGTAGACCTCGGGCTGCAAGATGGAATCGAGCACGCCTGCCTTGGTGACCTCTTTGGCCTTGAAGCTGTCCGCATCGTCCAGCACTTCGCCATCGCGGTTACCCAGGATGTTCGTCGAGAACCAGCCCCGGATACCCAGCATGCGCGCCTTCATGCCGGGCGCGAGGATGGTTTTCATGAGGGTCTGGCCTGTCTTGAAGTCTTTTCCGGCGATAGGCACGCCGTTGCGCAGCGCCAGTTGTTCCAGTGCCGGTGTATCGGCGGAGAGGTTAGGTGCGCCGTTGGCATAGGGCACGCCTTCCTGAATGGCGGCGTAGGCGTACAACTGCGAAGGCGAAATGGCCGGGTCGTTGTCCAGCAGTCCCTGTTCAAAGGCTTCGGGCGTGGCATGGCAGGCCGACGGGCGCGTATACACCTCGGTGGAGCCACACCACACCATCACCGCCCGGTTGGCTCCGGTTTCGTCCATGCGGCGGCGGATGTCCTCACGCAGGGCTTCCGCTAGGTCTTTCTTGGTACCACCCTGCTTCACGTTGGGGCCGTCCAGGCGCTTTACATAGGCCCGGTCGAAGGCCGCCGTCATGGGCTGAATGGTGCGCAAAAAATCTTCAAGGGGCGCTAATTCTCCATTTTTCAGTACATCGGCGCGGAGGGCGGCATCGAAGGCGTCATCGGCAAAGACATCCCATCCGCCAAATTCCAGGTCTTCGAGGGGAGCCAGGTTGACAAAATCGCGGATCAGCGGATTGATGTTCTCCGAGCGGCGTCCCAGGCGGATGGTTTGTAACTGGGAGAGCGAGCCGAAAGGCTTGGCCGTACCCCGACGCACCGATTCAACGCCGGCAATAAAGGTGGTAGCAACCGAGCCAAGGCCAGGCGTGAGCACGAGCAACTTCCCCTCGTGCGGGGTAATCGAAGAAGGGGTGATGGACATATAGGGTGCTTCTAGGGGGTGCGTAGGGCGAGCCGTTTCAAGGTCGCGGACTGAGACTGCAATGCTGGGTGATGGTTGGGGGAAGCATGTGAATTACTGGGCAATTTGCACCCCGCATCCAGTTTCATGGGAAGGTGTGATCCAGCCATTCTGGCTTATTTTTACAGGCGAATATGATATGCCGCAGTAAGAACTCAAAAGGTAACACAATTTTTTTGCCGGGCAGATTTTTATGCGCCTATCGCCCTAAATACGGAACGCTGGGCAAATGAAGGGGCCCGTTTCGTGCATTCGAAACAGCCCTTTGTAGCTGGCGTACAGGAAGCTTCTACTTACCGATGATGTTGACTACCATGCGCGTTCTGCTTGCCTCGCTTTTCTGTTGCCTGCTGGTGCTTCCTGCCCGTGCACAACCTGCCGACATCCCCGAGTCGCCCGTCCGATACGACACAGATCTGCTGTCCCCCGCGTTTCATCAGGAGCGACGGGCGGCGGTGCGGGCCACGCTGCCCGAAAACGCCGTGGCGATCTTCTTCAGCGCTCCCGTGCGTAACCGCGAAAATGACGTCGATTTTGAATACCGCCAGGATAGCAACCTGTTGTACCTGACGGGCACCCACGAGCCAGAGTCGATGCTGTTACTCGCACCAGGGGGAATCACGGTGGACGACGAGACGGTGACGGAACTGCTGTTGGTGCCCCCGCGCAACGCTTTTACGGAAGTGTGGGTGGGGCGGCGTTTCGGGGCGGAGCGGGCACAGGCTACGCTAGGCGTCGAAAAAGCAATCAGTCACGAGCGGTTCAGTGAAGTGCTGGCGATGCTGGCGCAAGACCCGGAACGGCGTTTCTTTCACCTGCCGCTGCCCACCGGCGTGACCGAAGGCTCGGCGCTGGCCGACCAACTGGCGACGTTTCACGCCCATGTCAAAACTTTCAGCATCAGCGGTAACTTCCTCGTCCAGAACGCCACACGGCTGATGCTCTCGGCAACGACGCCCGCCGCGTTTTCACGGGCTAAAGGTATTATTGGCGGACGCCTCGAAGCGAGCGATATTGACGATCCTGCCGTCCGGGCCGCATTTGAGGCGTTTACGGAAAGCAGCGATGTGGAGGCGTGGAATACCTGGCGCGAGGAGAACTTTACGGCTGCCTTTGCTGATGGTGTGCTGCTTCAAGAAATCATGCAGCAACTCCGCGCCATCAAGACCGATGAAGAGATGGTGCTGCTGCAACGCGCCATCGACATCACCACCGCGGCACACCGGGAGGCGATGCGGTCGTTGGAGCCTGGGATGCACGAGTATGAAATTGAGGCCCTCGTCGAGTACATTTTCCGCCGCAATGGAGCCGAAGACAGTGGTTTCCCTAGCATCGTTGGCAGCGGCGAAAACTCCACCATTTTGCACTACAACACCAGTCGCCGCGCCATGACGGCCGACGATGTGGTGGTCATCGACATTGGGGCCGAGTATCACGGGTACACCGCCGACATCACCCGCACGCTTCCGGTCAACGGGACGTTTTCGCCGGAGCAAAAAGCAATCTATGAACTGGTACTGCAAGCACAAGAGGCAGGTATCAACGCTTCACGGGCGGGCAACCCCTTCCAGTCGCCAGGGCAGGCAGCGTCGCAGGCCATCGACGCGGGGTTACGCGAACTGGGCATCCTGAAGGCGGGTGGCAACGTGCGCTCATTCTTTATGCATGGCACCAGCCACTACCTTGGCCTCTATGTGCACGATGTAGGTAGCTACGGGCCGTTGCAGCCGGGCGAAGTCATCACCGTGGAGCCGGGCATCTACATCAACCCGTCACCCGATGTAGACCCGAAATGGTGGCACATCGGCGTGCGCATCGAAGACGACATCCTCATCACCAATGGCGATCCGGTGAACCTGTCGGCCGACGCCCCCCGCACTGTCGCTGAGATCGAGGCACTGATGCAGGAGCAAGGGTTGGGGAATTTGCCCAACGGCGTCACGGGAACGCACTAGTGACTGCACATCACTTGCTGCCTGTTTGCACTTCCAGCACCGCTTTTCTTCGTGTCATCCCGAATTCCGCTTAGCGGGGTGAGGGATCTCCCACGCTGACGTCTAGCTGAACCTATAATCGGGAGATCTCTCCTCGCTAGCTCGTCGAGAGGACAGGATTAAACAAGCGTACCGACGCGCAGCACCTACTTTACCAGCACCACCTGCTGCGTTTGCACAAAGGTATCAGCTTGGAGCCGGACGAGATAGGTGCCACTGGGCAGGTTGGTGGCCTCCCAGGTGTACGTGAATTGTCCTGATGGCAGCGATCCCTCTGCCAACGTAGTAACCAGGCGGCCTTGCAGGTCATACACCCGCAGTGTGGCGTGTGCCGGTGCAGCAAGATCGAAGCGCAGCGTAGTTTGCGGGTTGAACGGATTCGGGTAGGCGGGCTGTAGCGCGAATTGCGTCGGGATCACCTCGCCCACCTGCTCGATGGCGGTGCCTACGCCTGTTGTGAAGCTTCGGATGGACGACCAGGGACCATTGCCCGCGCTGTTGGCCCCGCGCACGCGCCAGTAGAAGGTGGTGCCGTAATCAATCGGCCCCACTTGTCGCTGTGTCTCGGTGAGCCCCGATTCGGCATAGATCAGGTTGGTAAAGCTGGCGTTGGTGCTCACCTGTAGTTGGTATGTATCAGCCCCTGCATCGCTTTGCCACTGGAACAGGATGATGCCTGACTGGTCGGCGGCGTTGTTTGTAGGCGCAATCAAGGCAATGGCATTGGGCACAGCAGCCTGGGTGATGAAATTGCGGGTGGACGACCACGGCCCGTCGCTGGTGGCGTTGCGTCCCCGCACGCGCCAGTAAAACATGGTGTTGGGGTCCAGCGGCCCCAGGTCATGCGAGGTCCCGTTGATGCCATCGGCTTCCTCGGCAATGTTGGAGAAAGCGGCGTCCCGGGCCACCTGGAGCTGGTAGGTGGTGGCATTGGGGGCGTTGTTCCACTGGAAGCGAACTGGTTCTGTCGAAGAGACCGTAGCATTGTTCGGCGGTTGCGATGGCACCGGCTCGGAAGGTGTGATGGCCGAAGTCGTGAAGGACCACGTCTCCGACCAGTCGCCGTTGCCGCCTGCGTTGGTGCCGCGCACGCGCCAGTAGTGCATCACATCGGGGTTGAGCGATTGCACAAAGCGGGTCGTCCCAGCCACACCCGCTTGGTTAACGATGAGGTTGCTAAAATTCATAGAGGCGCTGAGTTGCACCTGATAACTGTCGGCTCCCGGATGCGCCTGCCATTGCAAGGTGACATCGCGCGGTTGGTTGATGGCATCATCGGCAGGGCTGAGGAGGGTGATGGGTCCTGTCACCTGCGGGAAGGTGGAAAACATACGCACGGTGGACCACGGTCCGTTGCCACCGCTGTTGGAGGCCCGAACGCGCCAGTAATAGGCCTCATCAGAAGCAAACGGACCTAGCTGTTGGGCCATCTGGGTTGTGCCTTCGACTTCAAACGTGAGGGTGGTAAAGCCTGCCGATGGACTCACCTGCAGATCGTAGCTGTCGGCCCCAGCGGTAGCGCCCCACTGAAACGTGATGGCGTCCGGGGCGAGTTCGGCGTTGTTGAGTGGGCTCGTTAGCTGCACGACGCCGGGCGGAAGCGCAACGGTGGTGAACATGCGCGAGGCCGACCATGGCCCGTCGCCCACGCCGTTGGTTCCCCGCACGCGCCAGTAGTAGGTGGTATTTGTCTCGAAGGTACCCACCTGCACCGTCGTGCTGGTAATCCCACCCTGGTCCAGTACAAGATTGGTAAACCCGGTATTGAGGCTCATCTGGAGACGGTACGAGGTCGCTTGGGCGTCGGCATTCCACGAAAACGTTTCGGTGGTGGGAATGCCTGTGGCACCATCAGTGGGTGTGTTGAGCACGATGGCTGAAGGCTCAGTGCCGCCACCCCCTCCACCGCCGCCGTCTTCGGAGTAGGCAAAAAGGGCGCACTCCTGATCGATGGTAGTGATGCTGTTGCAGCAACTCGGGTTCATGTTGGCCACGCCATCGGCGGGATTGATATGCCCGAACCCGATGGAATGCCCCAACTCATGCGTCATCATGCTCTGGTAGCCGCCTGCCCCGATAACGGGCGCGACGCCGTTGTTAACAACTACAAACCCGATGCCCGCCGTAAACCACGACATCCCTCGGTGCTCATGCTGTCCGCCGGGCGAATTGTCGAAGAACGGGCCGCCAAAGGCCAACGTGCCTACCCCGCCTACGAGGTCATCAATTTCGTCGCAGGGGTCGTTAAACTGCACAATGCCTTCTCCTGCACTAAAGTCGCTGGGCAAGCTGTTTACCGCACCGCCACCGGCGCAGGCCCCGGCATCATAGACGCGCGTTCCGCCATACACCCAGTTTATATCGATGTCCGGGATGCTGGTCCACTGGTTGATGCCGGTTTGGACCGTAGCTTGTGCTCCGGCGAACTCCACATCGCCCGTGGCTTCGGCGAAGAAGGTGATTTGGGCGGGGATATCCGTGTTCCAGCGCGTGGGTGTGGGACTGGTGATGTTAACACACGGGTCGGGCAGTCCGCCTTGTTTTTCGGCTCCGTGGATATGCGGCGGCAGCAAGTCATCCGAGGCCTTCACCGCCGTTTGGTCCCACTGCTTGGCATGGGTCATCACCTGTTTTAATTGCCCGAGGAGCGGGGACGCGTAGTATGTGTCAATTTCTTCGACGTCCACCCCATCCGGACGCAGCACCAGTTCGATCTCATGGGCACTTTCGAGGTGGGTGAGCAGGCGCGATCCATCGGTGCCCGTCACTTCTTCGAGGAGGCCATACGACATGAGGCGCGGCTGCCAGACGCCTTCGGCATTCCGGTTGAGAAACAGCAGATAGGTGGTGCCTTCCGCAAACGTCGGGCTCCCCGATACGGCCCAGCCCCAGCCGTCAAGCGTGCCGCCGCGCGTTTCCACCTGCATCGTCTCGCCCACCTGCAGTGGTCCGTGGACCACCTCCAACACCTCAAACGAGGTCTGGGTCAGAATCAGGCGTCCCCGTGCCAGCGCGGTGCCGTTGCCCGCCCGCACCAGCACCACGGCATCGCTAAGCTGGGCCAACTCGCCGAGGTCTTTGGGCGGAATGATGCTGCTGGCCTGCCCAGTAAGGGGCGGCAGGCACAGCACAGCGACGAAGAGCCACAACAAACGGCGAGAGAGCCAAGGAGCCAGGAACGCAGACATAACAATCGATCAGCTAAGGCAAAAGGAGCTACACATTGTATCGACCACCGCTTTCTTAGATCAAGAACGCACGGGTTTCTACATGCGTGTTTGTGGGAGTGATTAGGTCACAGGTCGGGCAGGCCAGCAGGTTGGGTGGTCGTTGTGCCTCGGCATGCGACGCGCCACGGCACGTCGCTACGGGTGTATTGTCATTTCCCTATTCCCCAATTTAACCGGTTCTGGACAAACGGTCGGTTGCATCGCAGGTGCTGTCGGGTGTACTTTGCCCGTTCTTGTTGAACCACCCACGGCTGGCAACGCTGGCTGCGAAACGATATGGATCTACCCCTGTGGTTGACCGCGATCATCGCGTTCGTCATTGTTAACTTTATGCTGGTCTCGGCGTCGGTGCTGGTGTATGCCGAGCGCAAGGTGTCGGGCTATATTCAGAACCGCCCCGGCCCAAACCGGGTGGGGCCGTTTGGCTTTTTGCAGCCGTTCGCGGACGTGGTGAAGCTGCTCTTTAAAGAAGACATCGTCCCGGAGCAGTCGACCCGCTTTAT
The DNA here is from genome assembly GCA_030428385.1 of Rhodothermia bacterium. Lineage (GTDB taxonomy): Bacteria > Bacteroidota > Rhodothermia > Rhodothermales > JAAAOL01 > JAUIDY01. Next base: position 28,689 of record JAUIDY010000039.1, read on the forward strand.
CCACTCGCTCGCGCCCGTGCTGATGGTGGTGATTGCCATGACGGTGCCCGCCATGATCCCGTTTGCGCGGGGCTTTGTCATCGCCGATCCGGAAGTGGGTGTCCTGCTCATCCTCGCGCTCACCTCGATTTCCGTGTATGGCGTGACGCTGGCCGGGTGGAGTTCCAACTCCAAGTTTTCGCTGCTCGGCGGGCTGCGGTCGTCGGCCCAGATGATTTCGTATGAGCTGTCGATGGGCCTCGCGGTGGTCTCCGTCATCCTGATTACTGGCTCGCTGAGCGTGGTGGACATCGTGGAGTCGCAGGCCGATGGCTGGGCGCTCCTCGGCTGGAACGTGATCCGCAACCCCATCGGGGCGCTGATCTTTATCATCACCGCGTTTGCCGAGACCAACCGTGCCCCGTTCGACCTGCCGGAAGCCGAGCAGGAACTGGTGGGCGGCTACCACACCGAATACAGCGGGATGAAGTTCGGCATGTTCTTCCTCGCCGAATACGTCAACTGGTTCGTCGCCTCGTTTGTCATCGTGACGCTGTTCTTCGGCGGCTACCTGATTCCGTTCGAGCCCCTCTTCGCCGATGCGTTTTATGCCAATGGCCTCGGCTGGCTGCTGGGCATCTTGCAGTTCCTGTGCCTGATGGCCAAGGTGAGCTTCTTCGTGTTTGTGTTTATCTGGGTTCGGTGGACGCTACCGCGCTTTAAGTACAACCAACTGATGACCATCGGCTGGAAGTACCTCCTGCCCCTCGCGCTGGTTAACGCCATCGTCATCGCCATCATCGTGGCGGTTGTGAAGTCGGTGTTCTAGAAGCTGTTGAGATTTGTGATCTTGGGCTGCGCAAGCGCTCGCGCGGCGTCTTTGTCCCCGCTTTGTCGGCCCGTAGTGCTGCTACGCCCCTCCAAAGGCGTGACCAAATCCATCCACGAGGGCATCTTGCTCGCGCCAAACTGAAAACATCAACAGCCTCTAAGGCTCGACCATCAAAAGCTGGACCCTCGTTTTGTCCTTTCCCAATACCACCGACGCGCCCGTTTTTGTGGTGGGCGTCACGCGCTCGGGAACGACGCTGTTTAAACAGATCCTGAACCGGCACCCGCGCCTTTCGCTTTACCACGAAGCCCACTATTTGCGCCGGGTGTGGGCGCATACGGAAGCCGAAACGCTCGATGGCGCACAGGCACGCGCCGCGCTGGGAAAGATTTTTAACCTCCAGAAAGAGGGCCTCACCGTAGAGGAAGTCACGGCGCGTTTCCTGGAGACCGACCGGAGCGTGGCGGCGCTGTACGACACCCTGCTGCGCCTGCGCATGGAGAAGCACGGCAAGGAACGCATGGGCGAAAAGACGCCCAACAACTTCTGGTTTCTCGATGTCTTGTTTCGCTGGTATCCCAAGGCCCGCATCATTTTTATGATGCGCAACCCGCACGATGTACACGGCTCGTTTAAAAACTTCAAAAACGCCGCCAAGCTGCCCTGGAAAGACCGCATGGTGCTGAGCCGTGCGTTGTACTGGAGCTATGGGGCCCGGGTGCTCAAAGAAAGCCAGGCCCGGTACCCCGGTCAGGTGATGCGGGTCTCGTTCGAAGCGCTGGTGCAAGCGCCCGAAACGGTGCTGCCCGCCGTATGCGATTTTCTCGACGAGGACTATCACGAGGAGATGCTGGAGGTCCGCGCCGTTAATAGCTCCTTCGACCAGATGAAGCAGCAGTCGGGCTTCCGCAAAGAAACCCTGCAACGCCACCACCTCCTGAGCTTCTCCGAACGATTGCTGATCGATGTGGTGAGTGGCACGTATATCCTCGAAAATGGGTACCCGCTCGCCGTGTTGCCCAACGCCGTTGTCCAAAGCCTGGAGGCTGGCGGTTTTTACAAGCTGGTCGACGCTGCCCATCGGGCCATCCGCAAGCGGCGGGTGCATTAAACAGAGGTCGCAGGTCTTTCTGGTTGGTAGGTCACAGGTCTTTGTTTCTTTAGGCTGTGCTGCTTTTTTTCGTCGTGCATCGAAGGGTATGGTGTAAATAGAGCACCTTCCTTTTGCCTGTGACATAGTTTCCCGTCATCCCGAACGCATGTGAGGGGTCTTGACGAGTGGAAATACTACCAAGCGACGAGATCCCTCTCTGACGTTCGGGATGACGTGGAGAATCGAAGGTAGGATGGGCCAAACGCCATCGAAAAATCCTCTGGGTTTTATAAATAATCCCGCAGGCATAGACACAACCGCCTTTCTTTCATAACCTTATGCGGCGCCCTTCATCAAATTCTCCGTTCGCAAGAAAGAGACCTGCCGACCTGTGACCTGACAGACCTGATAGACCATCCTCGCCATGCTCGTCCTTGCCCCTTCTATTCTCGCCGCTGACTTTGCCCGCCTCGAAGCGCATGCCCGCGAGGCGCTGGAGGCCGGGGCCGACTGGTTACACATCGACGTGATGGATGGACATTTTGTCCCAAACATCACCATCGGGCCGCTGGTGGTGCGGTCGCTGCGCCCGCTGCGCGACGAAACGGGCTGCGAACTGGACGTACACCTGATGATCGAACAGCCGGAGCGCTACATCGACGCCTTTGCCGAGGCGGGCGCGACGCGCATCACCGTGCATGTGGAGACGTGCCCGCACCTGCACCGCACCATCGAGCAGATCAAGGAGCAGGGACTCAAAGCGGGCGTGACGCTGAACCCGGCCACGCCGCTCTCGACGCTGGAGGAAATCCTGCCGTATGTGGACCTCGTGCTCATCATGTCGGTCAACCCGGGCTTCGGGGGGCAGTCGTACATTCCCACCAGTACGTCCAAGATTCGCCGCCTACGGCAGATGCTCACTGCCATCGGTTCCCCGGCGCGTATTCAGGTAGACGGCGGTGTGAAAACCTCCAACGTGCGCCAGATTGTGGATGCCGGGGTGGATACCATTGTGGCGGGAAGCGCCATCTTTGGCGGCTCCAAAAGCGTGAAGGAGAACGTGCAGGACTTCTTTAAGGCGCTGGCACAGACGGTGTAGGCAACTCCCGAGGCGGCTCTTCTCCATGCGCCTTCCTGCGACAAGGATCTTTCCTGGCGAATACGAGAGAAGCACGTTTCGCTTGTTGGTGTTTCCAGACGAACAGGTCCTTTCGCAATTCCTTACGAATGCAAGGATTTCCCTTGCGCATCGGTAGCATTTTGGATCACACGGGCGGGGCAGGTTGTCTCGCAAATGCTCTGCTGCTTCTCGCCGAGTTTGCAGACAAGCGAAACTGAGAAGTAACCTGTGGAGGTCCGACGATGTTGTGCTCGTGGTCTGGACGCCGATATCTGCTCTGGGTAGGACTGTTTGTGATGGTAGCAGGTGCCCTAGCCGGCCGCCTCAATGCCCAGGAATTGACGGTTTATGTGGCCGATACAGCGACGGAGGCTCCGGTGGCGTCGGCGGCCGTGCGCTTGATGCGCGGAGAGACGGTGCTGGCAGAGGGTACCACAAACGGCAGCGGGGTTGTGACCTTCGATCTCGCGGTGGGTACCGAGGTGGCTGGTGTACCCGCCCCGGGGTTACAGGTGAGTGCAGCGTATCCTAACCCCACGGCGGGCACCGTTCATTTTGATGCCACGCTGGGTTCAGCCGCCGGAGACGCCCCGCTCCGTGTGGCGCTCTACGACTTGCTCGGGCGACAGGTGCTGGAGGCGGACTGGACACTTGCTCCGGGATCCCATCGTCTGGAAGCCGACCTGCGCGGGTTGGCAGCGGGCGTGTACCTCCTGCGCGTCCATCATGGCGCGTTCCAACAGGGACGCACGCTGGTCCTGCATACCTCACAGCCTGGGCAACCGGCCTTGCGGGTGCAGTCCAGCGGAGTCGCTGCCCCCGACGAACCAGCGACCAAGCAGGCGTCGGTAGCCGCGCTACTCACGCTCAGCGTGCGTAAGGACGGCTACGCCGAACATCGCCTGACGCGTACCTTTGCCGCCGCCGAAGCGCTGACTCTTGGGCTCGACCCGGTGTTGGAGCAGGACGCCCAGGACGTGACGGATTCGGGTGGGGCCGTGGCGCTTGAGAACGGCGTTCGCCTCGTCGTGCCGCCATCTAGCGTCCCAAGCGGCAGCGCCCGCATCGAGCTTTCGGCGCTGCATGCAAATTCGTGGTTTGAGGCACCGCACCAGCAGACCATACACGTGAACGTGGCAAGCGGTCAGGTTGCCTCGCTCGCACTGCACGTCCCCGTGGCCGATGCCGAGGCTGCTGCTCGTACCACGGTGACGCGGCTGGCAGACCCCGACTCTGTCTACACGGAGTACCTGGCGGGGCAGTACGACGCGGACGCAGGTGCGCTCGTGGTTCCGCTTGGGGCGGGTGGGAAGACCATGCAGGGACAAGTGAACGGCGTTTTTCTCATTGAGGGTGCCGTTGAGGTGAGCCTCACCCATACCTCCCGGTTGCTAGAAATGCCTTATTACGAGCAGGACGGCGATAACTGCTGGGCTGCTGCATGGCTCATGATGCTGAAGAGCTACGCGCCGCAGTCGTCCCGAAGCGCCATCTACGAGTTGTTGCACCTGCAAGGGGTGGGTAAGGATGATGGCCTGTCGTGGCGCGACATGCGCGGGCTGGTAGCGCCGACGCAGACGATAACGGGACAGACCGTGGCCGAACGGCGGTGGACGAATTTCGAGAACTTTATCGGCTATGTTATGGAGCGCGTCGACGATGGTGTGCCCGTGCTGGCCAACTTGATCACCCACCAGGTGCTGTTCGTAGGTTACGAGATCCAAAACCCGGGGCTCAACCAGACCGTGACGCTCATTGCGCACGACCCCCAGCAGAGTGGGGCGCAGACGGCCTACATGCGCAAGGCCCCGAGCTACTTCAAGGAGAAGTACTTCGATCTGTCCTGGATCCAGTTTCGCACCTTTAACCAGTTCTCGACGATTGCCGCTGAGGGGGCCGCAGCAGGTGGATCGGGGCTTACGATCCACCTGCCGGATGGGACCAACGCCAAAGGGCTTTCCTTCGTCGGGAAGTCGTACGACGGCCCGACACCCCGGACCACTTCGGAAGCCGTCACCTGGGACCACACCCAGCCTACGGGCCTGCATCTGGATGAATTGCCCGACAGCCTGGAGACCATCAAGCTACAGCGTGTCCCCATCTGGAACGCAAGCGGCAGCAGCCAGCAGGTGACGGTAACTTCCAGGCTCAGTACATACCGAGAGGGGGGAGACGTCGTGCTTCATACAGCGTCGACGCCGCTCACCGTCGGCGCGCACGCACAGGTGCTCTATGCAACCAACGTCACGTGGAAAGACCTCGACGACCGAGAACGCAATGATGTGGACTTCGTGTGGCAGACCGACTTGCTCGATGGGGGCGGACAGCGTGTGGGAGGCTTTCGCCTCAACTTCACCGCCAAGCCGGATGCGCCCTACATAGAATACCTCGACATCCTGGAGCGAACCTGGACAACCTACATTCCCTACCCGAGCCAGACGGCGACGGCCCAACTGTTGGTCTCCGGCGGAAAAGGCGTACGTGTGGAGACTGAGTTGTTTGGGGCCGCCTATCAGGCTATCCTGCGGGTGCCTCAGCCGCCTGCCACCGGGGAATACTACTCGGTGCGCTTGAACTTGAGCGACCTAACGGGGCCGATCGAAACCCTGGAGTGGATGATCACAGACGCAAACGGGACACGCACCTACAGCGCGACGACGACCACCGCGATCCACCAGGTGTTGGTTAAGCAGGCGCGGGTGGTTGTGTCGGCATGGGCGACAACCTATGAGTCCAGCCATGAACAAATCATGGTCTTGTATATCGAGCCCGAGTAGGAGCCGCCAGCCTGTGTGCATGACAAGGTGCTGGCGCAAACAGTGCCGCAAACGGTGGCGCGATGGCTTGTTGTGATGGGTGCTTCGGCATGGGGTGCCTTGAAGGACCTGGCACTCCATTCTGCCTTCCTCACACCCTGTAGGCAAGCGTCCGTCATCGGCATGCGACCTTTTTGTACCTCTGTTACCCTGTTTTGCTGGCAACTTCCTGTTCTGTGCACCCCTCCTTTTAGCTTAAGAAGAAGCTAAAGAACACAAGGCCGCTGTAGGCGGCGGAGGTGCTACCATGGGTACCGTCTCGCATCAATCAAGACATCTGGTCCTCATCTTCGTGCTGATGATCCTGGGGATGACGCTCCTTCTTCCCGCGTTTGGGCAGGGCGTTGATGTGTGGATCACCGACCGCACCACCGAAGAACCGGTCGCGGAGGCGTGGGTGTGGGTGGAGCAGGAAGGCGCCACCGTTGCCAGCGGCTATACGGATGCCAACGGCTACGTTTCCTTCGGCATCTCCACCGCAGCGGAAGCTGTTCCGCCACCGGCTCCGTTCTGGGTGAGCGAGCCGTTTCCGAATCCCACCTCCCGAAGCGCCCATTTTGTCGCCAACTTGACGGCCACGGCGCAAAAAGGGGCCCCGTCGTTTTCGGTAGCTGTGTATAACCTGCTGGGCCAGCGCGTTTTGCAACGGTCGATGCCAGGCTACACCGGAGCGTACGAAATCGACCTGGGCCTGGAGGGGCTGGCGTCCGGCGTGTATTTTGTTTCGTTTGAGCAGGGCGAGCAGGTGGTCACACGGAGCCTGATCGTTGAACGGAGCCATGGCGGAGGTACGCCGTACGTGCAGGCCACGGCCCGTGGGTTTGCACTTCCGAACCCCGCCGCATCTGCTGTTGCTGCTTCAAAAACACGAGGTGGGCCGTTTACCCTGGTTGTGCGCAAGGACGGGTATGCCGAGAAACGGGTCCCCGATGCGTTTGCGGGCGGCGACCAGCGCACCGTATTGCTGAACCCCGCGCTGGAGCAAGTGGTTGAGACCGTCACCAGCAGTGGGGCGGACCTGGCCCTTTCCAACGGCGTGGTGCTGTCGGTTCCGCCGGGCGGTGTGACTGGAGAAGCGACGGTGGAACTGACGGCGCTCGCAGCCAATCCGTTGTTTGAGGGCGAGACACAAACCACGGTTCATGTGGCTGTTGCCAGCGGAGCATTGGATCAGGCAACCCTGCAGTTCCCGGTTGACAATGCCGAGGTGGCTGCCACGTCGGGGGTAGCGTTTCTGCACGATGAAGACGACCTCGATCTGGTGCGGCTCGAAGGCACCTATGATGAGCAGGCCGGCCTGTTCATCGTGCCGCTTGCTGCGCCGGAAGGCGGCAAGGTGCAGGCCAGCGCTTTGCTGGGCACCTATATCTTGGAGTACGGGATCCGAGTGAGTGTGGCGCGGAAGAGCCGTTTGATGGAAATGCCCTACTACGAACAAGATGGCGACAACTGCTGGGCCGCTGCCTGGATGAGCCTCGTCAAGGGATACAAGACCGAACACAACCTCGATGCCATCTACCGCGTGCTCAATACGTTAAATATCTCTAAGGCGGCTGGTCTTTCGTGGTGGAACCTGAGTATGCTGGAAGGCCCCTCGAAAAGCGTCACCGGCATCACGCCAGAGATCAAAAACTGGGTCAGCTTCGACAACATGGTCGCCTACGTCATCGGGAAGTTGGACAGCGGCTACCCGGTGATGGTGCAGATGCCCACACACCAACTTATGATGGTGGGTTACGACATCACGACGACGGGCACGACCACCAAGACCTACCTCATCGCCCACGACCCCAACAATAGTGGCGTACAGACGCCCTACATGCGTCAGGATCTGGACTACTACAAAAAGACCTACTACGACGCCTATTTCCTCTATGGGGTCTATGGAACATTGGTACTGCCGCAGGCTCCCTCGGGCTCACCGAACCTGACGATCCACCTGCCGGACGGCGTGAAGAACACCAAGGGGCTTTCTTTCATCGGCAAGTCGAACGATGGACCAAACCCGCAGACTATCGCGGAAGCTGTCAGTTGGGACCACACCGAGGCTACGGGCCTGCATCTGAACGCGTTGCCAGACAAGGTGGAGACCCTCAAACTACAGCGCGTGCCCGTTTGGAACACGAACAGCACGGAACAGGAGGTAAACATCAACACGATCTTGTTCTCGAAGAAGGCAGAAGACGATACCTACACCGATATAATTCGGGAGTACGATACCAAGACGGTGCCTGCGCGTGCGCGGTTCGCCTATGACGCCACGATCCCCACCGTCGACATCAAGCAGCAGGTACCGAGCCCGAGCTATACCGATTTCATACTGCAAACGACGCTCTACGATGCCAGCTACAGCCGGGTGGGACGGTTTGAGGTCCCGTTCACCTACGAAATCGACTGGGACTTCGACTCCGTGTTTGACGCCAGCTATGTGGGCAAGCTCTACAACGATTATTACACTGCCGATATCTCGTTGACCATCGAGGGGGGGCAGATGTCGAAGCTGGTAGAAGCGCCCCTTGGCCTAAACAAAGGATTCGTGTTCCGCGTGCGCCATCCCGGCGAGGCTGCGGATGCGTACACGGTCCGGGTAGAGGTGAACAATGTGGCCTTCAATACCGCCGCCTGGAGCCCGCCCGATGAGAGTGAGCCGCTCCTTACACGGTACAAGTGGACGGTTGACAACCACCCGGACTCATGGGTCAATGAATCTGAGCTATCCGTGGCATCCTATGAAGGGGAACAGGTGGTCACCATCGACAAGAACCACGAAACCGCCCGCTTGCGCTTCTGGGTCATCCCCGGCTATCGCTACACGGACCCCAATACGGGCGAAGAGGTCATCGTTCCCGATGCCGGTGGCGAAATCCTCTTTGTGCTTCAGATGTCGCGCTTCTTCGAGCCCTGATTGATTGGAAGCGTTGATGATAACGGCGGGAGCGAAACACGAGTCACATCGTTCGATAGGCTTCCTTTTGCTCCCGCCAACCTCCATGTGTCGTGACCGTTCAGGTCGTCCTGCCCCTTCCCGTCGAGCAAGCCTACACCTACGTCGTGCCTGATGAACTGGCCGAGGCCGTGCACGTCGGGTGCCGGGTGCTGGTGCCGTTCGGCCCGCGCCGCCTGACGGGGCTGGTCATCGACTGGGGACCGGCGGTGGAAACGCTGGACTTCAAGACCAGGCCACTCCTCGACGTACTGGACGAGACGCCTGCCTTCACGGACGAGATGCTCACGCTCACGCGCTGGATTGCCGACTACTACGTGTGTGGCTGGGGCGAGGTGGTGAAGGCAGCCTTGCCTGCGGGAACGAACATCGAAGACAAGCAACACCTGAGCCGTACCACCAAACAGGCCAACGGCGTCCTTTCGGGCCAAGCCCGTGCGGTGCTGGACTACCTCGACACACACGGCGAGGCGACGCTTTCTGGCATCCGGCAGCAACTCAACGCGGTGCCGATTGCATTGGTGCGGCGGCTGGAACGCGACGGCTTAGTGAGTATCACCCGTGAATTGGTGGACGCCAAAGTGCGCGTCAAGACGGAGACGCACCTGCGCTTTGCGCCCGCGTTTCGGCACCGGAGCGCTGCCCGCGACATCCAGCAACAGTTGCGTGGCCACAAACAGGTCGCCGTGGTGGAAGCCATGGCAGGGTTGGCGCTCGAAGGAACGCACGAGCCGCGCCAGGCTGACGTGCTGGAACGCGCCGCGGCGGCTTCGCCCACCGTCCGTACCCTGGTTAACAAAGGCATCCTCGAAACGGTAGAGAAAGAAGTTATTCGCACCCCATTGGGTGACCTGCCCGACGAACCCGCGCCGCCGCCTCGCGTCTTGCACCCGGCGCAGCAGCAGGCCTTGGACGCCCTCGCCAAACCCATCGATGCGGGGAAATTTGAAACGTTTCTGCTGCATGGCGTGACCGGAAGTGGCAAAACCGAGGTGTACATCGCGGCGCTGAAACGGGTGTTGGCGCAGGGGAAAACCGGCATCATCCTCGTCCCCGAAATCGCGCTGACGCCCCAGACCGTGCGCCGCTTCCGGGCGCACTTCGGCGACCGCATCGCGGTGCTGCACTCGCGCATGAGCCTCGGCGAGCGGTACGACGCGTGGCGGCATCTGCGGGGCGGACGCTACGACGTGGTGATTGGGCCACGCTCGGCGGTGCTGGCTCCGCTGTCGAACGTCGGGTTGGTTGTGGTGGACGAAGAACACGAGCCCTCCTACAAGCAGTTCGATCCGGCCCCGCGTTACCATGCCCGCGACGTGGCGGTGATGCGGGCGCATCACAACAAGGCCGTGTGTGTACTTGGCTCGGCCACCCCCAGCCTCGAAAGCCTCGCCAATGCCCGCCGGGGCAAATACACACTGCTCGAAATGCCCGACCGGGTGCCCGTACCGGGCCATACCGCCGCGCCGTTGCCGCCGGTTCGCATTGTGGACCTGACGCTGGAACGCAAAAAACATCAGTTGAAGGGGGCGTTGTCGGTGCAACTTCAGGACGCCATTCGCCAGCGGCTTGAACGCGAGGAACAGGTGATTTTGCTGCAAAACCGGCGCGGCTATGCGCCCATCGTCGAGTGCCAGGATTGCGGCTGGGTGCCGATGTGTTACGACTGTTCGGTGACGCTGACGTACCATAAGGCGCAGCGGCACCTGCGCTGCCATTATTGCGGCCTTGCGCAGCGGCTGCCGCAAGCCTGTCCGAAATGCAACAGCCAAGCCCTGAAACAGCTCGGCGAAGGCACGCAGCGGGTGGAGGAAGAACTCGCCCAGGTCTTTCCCGACGCCCGGGTGCTGCGCATGGACCTCGACACGACGGGCAAAAAGGACGCCCACCACCGCATCCTTTCCCGCTTTGGCAAAGGCAAGGCCGACATCCTCATCGGCACGCAGATGGTGGCGAAAGGGCTCGACTTTCCGCGTGTCACGCTGGTAGGCATCATCAATGCCGACATGGGCATGCGCCTGCCCGACTTCCGCGCCGAAGAACGCACGTTTCAACTCCTCACGCAGGTGGCGGGCCGGGCCGGGCGCGCTGAGCTACGCGGCGAAGTGCTGCTCCAGACGCGCACGCCCGATCATCCGCTGTTTCAGTTCGTCGTGCACCACGACTACCCGCGCTTTGCGAATGCCGCCCTGGCCGAGCGCCAGCAACTGGACTATCCGCCGTTCGCGCATATCGTGGGTGTAGAGTTTCGGGGTCCGAAAGAGCCGACCGTGCAGGACATGGCCGAGCGCTGGACGAAGATGCTGGGCGAACAGGTGCAGGGCGTGATGGGCGTTCAGATTCTCGGACCCGAGCCGGCGCTGATCGGGCGGGTGAAGCGGCAGTATCGCTATCATACCATCCTCAAGGCCCGGCGCGGTCTGGAAGGGCCTCCGATGCAACAACTGCTGCGTGCTACCACCGCTGCGTTTGGGAGTCCACCCCGCCACTACCGCATCGCCATTGATGTGGATGCGATCGGGTTGTTTTAGGCGTTGGTTCAGGGAGCAGCAATAAAAAATGCCATGCTGTGGACACAACATGGCATCAACTGCACACGGCAGCCTTCAAAATAGAGAATATCGACACCTATGCTCAGGCGCGGTTGCGGGCGGCCAGAGCCTTGCGTACGGCTTCGATACCATCCTGGGGAACCGCCGGAAGCGCCGAGGTGCCGTCACCGTGCGATTCTTCGGCTTCCTCTTCTTCTTTTTCCGTCTTCCCGGCTTTACTCATCAGTCCTTCCAATTCCTCATTTCCAAGAAACGTAATGACTTCAACAAGCGAGGTGCGGACTTTTTGGTACTTCTCAATCATGGCGTTAACATTTTCAAGTTCCGCCTTGAGGTTTTGGAGCGTTTGACTCTTGCTCATGGTTGTAACTGATTATGACTAGCGGGGAAAACGGCAGGCATCCCATTTTATCGTCAACGTAGGGCAATAGCTTAAATGAAGCAAGCCGCTAAATGCGTTTCTGAAGCTAGTTTTTTCTGTCGTCCACACGAACTTCAACGATTGGCTGTGGAACATCACCGATAGGCTCACATTGAACGCTGCCTGAAGGGTAAGTCCCGTACGACCAGCTCCCTCTGAATCCCGTCAGGGCCGGAAGGCAGCAGCGGTAGGAGGTCGCAGCGGTGCGATGCGGGTCGCTTGCCCTTCTTTTTTTGTGCCTTGTATTTTTTGTGCCCGAATAAATATTTGGGCAGGGAAATCTGCCGCTGTGCGTGGTTTTCGTGCCGGAACGCACGGCAGAAGGCCCCGTTGCAACACACACATCCCAGGGCCGCTTGTCTTGATGGCTTTTTCGTTGTTTACGGCAGGGCCGTCGCCTACCTTGTCGTGTATCTGAGGGCTAGCTCTTTTCTCGCGTGGCGCGAAAGCTCTATCATATCGCCCGGCTGGTGCTGGTGCTGAGTGTCCTGCTTAGCACCCAGAGCCTGATTATGGTACAGATCGCCTTTAAGGTGCGGCAGGATTACATCATCGAGCGGCTCTGTGTGAACCGTGACCGGCCCGAGATGAACTGCGACGGCTTCTGCCAACTCACCAAGATGATGCAGGAGAAGCACGATCAGGAACAGCAAGACCGCGCGGCGGTGCTCGAACTACTGATCTCGTCTGTCCACGCGATGCTGCCGGTCACCGGTTTTCTTGTGGCTCCTCCCATTAAGCGGCCAGACTATGCCCCGTTTATCGCCGGATCTCCGGCGCAGGGCGTGCTCGCCGACGTGTTTGTCCCCCCTCGCAGCGTGTAGCTTTTCCTTCCTCCGTCTTCTTTGGAGGGATAACCGACGCATCCCAACGCTTCTCTTTCAGGCATCCGTACGCAGGACGCGTGCATGCCTGTCTGATGGAAGCATCTACGCTATGGGTATTGCCTATCACCAGCGCCTGGCTCCTTTGGTAGCCGTGCGCATGTGGTGCCAGGTACCCGCCCCTTCCGCAATCGACCTACACGTTGACAATATGATGCACACGCTTAAGAAATTGTTTTTGCCCCTCCTCTTCGTCGGCACGCTGGTGCTGACGGGCTGTGAGGCCAACAATATGGACGACGAAACCACCACGCTCATGCTGCGGCTCCAACCAACCGTCGGCACGCAGGACCTCTCGTCCGATCCGGCTACCGTTTATACCATCGGCGACCAGAATCTCACCTTCGGCTCGGCGCGCATGTATATCTCCGAGATAACGCTCCTCCGGGACAACGGCGAAGAAGTCACGTTCACGGGCGAGACGATCACCGTTCCGGCCAAGAACGAAAACGACGAAACCATCACCCACACCACCAGCGACCTCTTTATCCTCGCCAAGCATGACGCGGGCGACGAGATGTTCACGCTGGGAGAAGTCCCGGCAGGTGTGTACGAAGGTGTCCGTTTTAAGCTGGGCATCACCGGGACAAACAACAACATCGACCCGTCGCAGGTGCCCGCCGGGCATCCGCTGGCCAAGCAGACCGACAAGAACAACCACTGGTCGTGGAACGCGGGCTTCATCTACCTCCGCATCGACGGGCTGCTGGACCTGGACGGTGATGGCACCGTGGAGACCAGCGACGAAGCGGGGTGGAACGTCCACCTCGGCACGCCCAACTTTGCGCAGGTGATCGAACTCGACGAGACGTTCACGCTGGACGGCGACGGGATGCAAACCCTGCACCTTATTGCCGACTACGCCCGGTTTGTGGAAGATGTGGACTTCTCCGATCCGGCGCAGCGCATCTGCCATACCATGAACAACCTGCCCGTCGCGCAGAAAGTGGCGGCAGACATCAGCGGGGCGTTTATGCTGCATGGCATCCATGACGGCCACAACTAGACGGAAGCCGGGGCGAAGGCGCTGTCCTTCGCCCCACGCACCGGATCTGCCGATGGAAACCCGCCGTTGTGCCTGGCTGCTCATTGCACTGGCCGTGTGTATTGCCGGCTGCGACGCCTTGAGCGCGTCCGAAGAACCGGAGGTGGTGCAGGTGACCGTGCCGGACGGCTTCGACCCCGTGCCGATTCCGGCCTTCAACCCGCTCACCGCCGCCAAAGTCGAACTCGGACGCCAGCTTTTCTCCGACCCGATCCTGTCGCGGACGGAGGCGGTGTCGTGTGCCTCATGCCACGAGGCGACGCGCTTCTTCATCGACGGCAAGCCACGGAGCATCGGGGTGGAAGGGCGCGAGGGGTTGCGCAATGCGCCATCGCTCCTGAACGTGGCGTACCAGCGGCTGCTGTTCTGGGACGGCGGTTCGCAGACGCTGGAGTCGCAGGTGCTGGCCCCGCTGGAAAACGAGGCGGAGATGGACCTCCCGCTCGACGCCGTGCTGGAGCGGCTGATGAACCACCCGGACTATCCGACCCGGTTCGTAGAGGTGTTCGGCGAAGGGCCGTCCATCCCAACGCTGACGCAGGCCATCGCCGCCTTCGAGCGGACGCTGGTTTCCACTGGCTCGCGCTACGACCGTTTTCAAACAGGCGACACGCAGGCGCTGACCACACTCGAACGCGAGGGGGAAGCGTTGTTCTTCGGGCGCGCACAGTGCAGCACTTGCCACAGCGGCTTCCTTCTGACGAACCAGCAGTTTGAAAACAACGGCCTGCGTCCCACGGAGGCCGACTCGGGCCGTGCCCGCATTACCTTGAATCCTCAGGATGTGGGCCGATTTAAGGTGCCGTCGCTGCGCAATGTGGCGTGGACCGCGCCCTACATGCACGACGGGCGTTTCGCCACCCTAGAAGCCGTGGTGGCACACTACGACGCAGGCGGCGAGGGAACGCAAAACCAACATCCGCGCATCCAGCCGCTCCATCTTTCGACGCAAGAAAAAGACGCCCTGGTCGCGTTTCTGCACACGCTGACCGACGAGGCGCTCATTCCTTGACATGAACGATTTTATGCGATCATACTTCTCCCCCAAAGCGTGGCATGTCCTGGTGATGGTGCTATTGCTGCCGCTGTCCAGTTGCGTGCCGGACGACCTGACGGGCTACGACTTCAAGCAGTTTCAGCCGCCGTCTACGCTTCCCGATGATCCGGGCAACGTGCTCGTCGGCGAGCAGGAAGCGATGGGAGTAACCGTGGCGCTCTACATCGACAAGGGCGCACACACGGGCTACAACCGCCTCCGCGTACAACTCACCGAGGCTGCCGGAGCAACGGCGATTACCACGGCCCGGGTCGATTTTACGCCGACGTACGAACTGGATGGGGCGATGCGGGCGGTGCCGTTTCACAACCCCGCGACGAACCAGGCCAATGCCGACGACTTCTTCGAGGGCGGGGCCTTTTTCCTGCCACCAGCGCCCGACGCCGGAACGTTCGCGCTGGACGTGCGCTTCGACACCGACGATGGACGCACGGGCACCGTCGTGTTTCCGCTGACCGTGGAGGAGACGCTGTGGATGCAGCGTGTGGACGGACCGGACGGGCGCTACTACGTCTCGTGGGTCCACCCCGAGCGGCCCGAAGTGGGCGACAACGTGTTCGAGGTGGCGCTGCACCGCGAGCCCGACTATGCCTCGATTTCTGAGGTGACACTGGATCTGTACCCCTACATGGACATGGGCGGCGGCGACGGCCACTCGACGCCGTATCAAGCCCCGGTGCATAAAAACGGCGGGGCCTACAGCGGCACGGTCAACTTCATCATGTCGGGCGGGTGGGACATGACGGTGTTTGTGCAACATCCCGACGGAACGGTGAACACCGTACTTTTTGAAGGCTACACGGTCTTTTAGCCATGACTTATCTCGATCACATAACACGCAACGCAACACGGCTTTTCCTCGCTGCTTGCCTCATGTGGGCGGCGTCCTGTCAGCCAAAACCCGATCATCTGGCTGTGGAAGACGACCTCACCGACACGACGTGGAGCCTCGTGGATGAGGACAGCGCTGTTGTAGCGTTCCCCAACGCCTTCTTGGGCAAACCGACGCTGGTGAGCGCCATCTACACGCACTGCCCCGACGTCTGCCTGATGACGATGGCGAACATGAAAAACATCCGCCGCGCCCTCGGGCCCGACACCGCCGCCGTGCAGTTCGTCACCGTCTCCTTCGATCCGACGCGCGACACGCCCGCCGTGCTGCGGCGCTATGCCGAGACGTGGAAGACGGGCAACGACTGGTCGCTCCTCACGGGCGACTCTACCGAAGTGGCCCGCCTGATGACCCGGCTGGGCATCCGTTACGAAGTCTCCCGACGCGACACGCTGGTATCTGGCGCAGTTACGTATTCGGTCAGCCATACCGACAAGGCACTACTCCTTGATGACCAAGGGCGCGTGGTGGAGACGTATGGCGGCAGCGCCGCCATCCCCGACATGGTCGCCGAAGACATTCGTGCGCTGCATCAACCCTAATCCTTAGCCATGAATCACTTTTTATTGTACCTGCTTCTGTTTTTTGCCCCGATCGTGCTTGCGGGTTGTCAGCCCGAACAGGAACCTGCTCCTGCTGAATCGGCCCCGCCTTCGTCCGCAGGGACGGCGTCATCAGAACTCACCCTCGCCGATCCTTTTTCGCCCATCGCGCCCGAAGGCGGCACGGGCGGGCTGTTCGTCCAGATCCACGGTGGTGCTTCGCCTGACACGCTCCTCGGGGCGCAGTTTGACGGAGCCCGCCGCGTGGAACTGCATGAAACCTACGCCACCGACGACGGCCTGCGCGGGATGCGTCAAATCAACGGGTTGCCCATCCCGGCAGGCGAAACGGTCGCCCTGCGCCCCGGCAGCTTCCACCTGATGCTGATGGGCCTGCAGGCCCCGCTCACGGCAGGCGACACCATCACCGTCACGCTCGACTTTGCGCAGGCGGGCGTCGTTCCGCTCCGTGTGCCCGTTTACGCCCCCGAAGACCTTCCGACGGCGCACGCCAATCATTAACCGTCATCGTTTTCGATACACCGATGTCACACTCGTTTCCAAGAGTACCGATTCGGCCGGTGTCTTTCTTCGGAATGGCGCTGGTGCTGCTCCTCGTGGCGGTTGCTCCGGCGTATGCGCAGCCGCTCATTGATGCTGACGAGGAGCGGCACCCGCTGCGGCATTTTGTACTGGCCAAGACAGAGGCGACGCAATCCCGCGCCAGCCTTGCCTTCGACGCGACATACTACCACCTCCAGATCGACTTCGACTTCGCCCAAAAGCGCATCAGCGGCACGACGCACGCGGTGGGTTCTTTCACCCAGCCGGAAGCCCAGTTGCATCTCGACCTCCTCTCGAATATGCACGTCTCGGCGGTGCGCAGCGCAGCAGGCGAAGCGCTCTCGTTTAGCCACGCGAACGACTTGCTTACCATCGACCTCGGCAGAACGGTGGCCACAGGTGAGGTCTTGGCGGTGGAGATCGACTACGAGGGCCAGCCGCAGGCACCCGGTTTCGGCGCATTTGTGTTTACCTCGACGGACGGGCAGCCCGTGGCGTGGACGCTCTCCGAGCCGTACGGTGCGCGGGCGTGGTGGCCCGGCAAGGATCATCCCTCGGACAAGGCCGACTCGGCGCGGGTGACGGTGACGGTGCCCGAAGGGTTGCGTGTTGGCTCGAACGGGCGGCTGGCATCGGTGACGACAGAGGCGGGCACGGTGACGTATGACTGGGTGACGCAGTATCCCATCGCGCCATACTTGCTGTCGCTGGCGGTGGGGCCGTACGCCGCCTTCGAACAGGTGTACCGACGACCGGACTCGCTGGCGGCTACGCTCGGGCCGCTCACGCTGCCCATTTTGCACTACAAATACACGTTGGGTGGCACCGCAACGCTGCCCGAGGGCTGGGCTGAGGTGGTGGATGCCCTCGCCGTCTTCGAGTGGTGGTTCGGCCCCTACCCCTTCGCCGAGGAGAAGTACGGCCACGCCGAGTTTGACTGGGGGGGCGGTATGGAGCACCAGACCATGACCTCGATGGGCGGGACGAACATCGGGCTGATGACGCACGAACTGGCCCACCAGTGGTTTGGCGATGCCGTGACGACCCGCACATGGCCGCACCTGTGGCTCAATGAAGGCTTCGCCTCCTACGCCGAGGTGTTGTATTGGGAAGCGCGGGCGGATCGCTATCCCGGTTCGGCAGGGGCGGTGCTGCAGTTCGACCAGAGTTCGGCACGTTCGGCGC